>NZ_JBHTGY010000050.1:0-70716 GCF_042676305.1 Paenibacillus sp. GCM10027630
TCCATCCAGCTATCCGCTCTTAGCTATCGTTTCCGATAGTTATCCCGGTCTTACAGGCAGGTTGCCTACGTGTTACTCACCCGTCCGCCGCTAACTGTTCCCGAAAGAACAATCCGCTCGACTTGCATGTATTAGGCACGCCGCCAGCGTTCGTCCTGAGCCAGGATCAAACTCTCCACGATACCCCAAAAAGTGACGCGAACCTCCGCAGAGAATTCCGAATACTTTTCGGGGGCCCCACATTACATGGGTGTAAAAAAGCTTGTCTTAAGCTCAAAAGTAATGCTATCGAGAATTTGCATTCTCTATTTTAACACTCACTCGTTGTTCAGTTTTCAAAGGGCAAATTCTAACTTATTACTTGAATTAAGCAATCCATCACAGCTATACATTCACAGTATTTCGTGTTTTGTTTTAGCGGCGACTTTCTTAATATACCACAGTTGAAAACCTGATTGCAAGTTTTATTTTCCAACGAAGGAAAAACCACATCATACAATCCAAAGCTTCACTGCAACAAGCAGCAATAAACCCGGAACTCCTAGAACACTCACGGTCCCGACTGTGGTCGCATTGATCGGCACTTCCACACGTGTATACGGCCCGAGCAGATTTACAATATACAATAAAAAAGCGGCAATTGCAACATTCAGGCAAAGATAACCGATCCAGTTAAACGCAAACCTGTGACGAAACAGTGTAAACACCAGAAGAATACCCGAAATGCTAAAAATCCCCCACAACAAATAGGACTTTATCATTACCCCTCCATAACCCTCCCCCTGTTAACTTCTATGGCAGACAGCTTTAAATTTTTTGCCTGTTTAATAAGCATTTCAAAACGTTTTTCAGCAGCTTCCAACGCAAAAACAGCATAGTCAATCTGTTCTTTTTCCAGAACGAAGTCCAGCCTTTTTTGTGCGGTTACCCATTCCATGTGAGCTCTTTCAATTTCCTGCATAAGCTGTAGCTTGTCATTCATCTCCAACTCTGACTTCCTTCGCTGTACACGACTCAATCGATGCCAAAATCTCAACCCAATCCCCTCCTAAATACAGTGATAAGTGATAGGACCAGAGCATGTACTACAAAAGTGAATAAGTATTTTGCAGCTTCTTGCCTCTTTTATATACATATGAAACCAACTCCCAAGATAGAACGCCAAATTAGCAAAAAGTACAAATGACCTGCCGAAAACAAAAAAAAGCCATGCATATCATAGATATGCACGACTTTATGCTAAGGAACTTCTGGTAGTAACATCAAAAATAAACTTCCGATAAACTATAGTTCTCTGCGCCCTTCAAGCGCTTTGGTTAAAGTAACCTCATCCGCATATTCCAAATCGCCACCAACGGGTAGTCCATGCGCGATGCGAGTGACCTTTAAGCCAAAAGACCGAACAAGCCGAGATAAATACATAGCTGTTGCTTCACCTTCAATATTAGGGTTCGTAGCCAGAATCAGCTCCTGCACCCTCTCATCGCTCAAACGTTTCAACAAATCAGCAATGCGGATTTCGTCAGGACCGATACCTTCCATAGGTGAAATGGCTCCATGAAGCACATGGTAGTAGCCGTTAAACTCGCGGGTTCTCTCCATGGCAACAAGATCTCTCGGCTCTTGAACAACGCAAATTATTGAATGATCCCTTCCCTTGTCCTGGCAAATACGGCAGGGGTCGGTATCTGTAATGTTACAACAGATGGAGCAATAATGCAGATTCCTTTTGACATTCACCAACGCTTTGGCGAAATCAATACAATCCTCTTCCTTCATTCGCAGCACATGAAAAGCAAGCCGTGCCGCTGTCTTGGGGCCAATACCCGGCAGACGGGAGAAGGCGTCGATCAGTTTAGCTAACGGTTCAGGATAAAACAAAGGGATAGCTCCTTATGGCGCAACCATAACATCAGGGTACATCGAAGCCAGTTATCACTAGGGTGCAACCGTTTCTTGAAGCACGACTGAGTTGGTTGTCACTCTTATGGTGTTAAATTAGAATAAGCCGGGAATGTTCATTCCACCGGTTAAGCGAGACATTTCTTTATTAGCGAGCTCCTCAGCTTTGGTCATAGCATCATTGACAGCAGTCAAGACGAGGTCCTGCAGCATTTCTACATCCTCTGGATCCACAGCTTCAGGCTTGATCAGGATAGAGGTGATTTTCTTTTGCCCGTTTACGCTTACAGTTACAACCCCGCCGCCGGCAGAGCCTTCCACCGATTTTTGAGCAAGCTCCTCTTGGGTTTTCAGCATTTGCTCCTGCATCTTCTTAACTTGCTTCATCATTTGATTCATGTTGTTCATAAAAAATCACTCCTCGTTATCAGTCTTCTTTTATTTTAACTAAGTCTTCACCAAATAATTGAATAGCCTCACTAATCCATTCTTCTCTAGCAGCCACAGGTTCATCCTCTGGAACAAGCTTAAGCTCTTCTTTACTTCCTTCAACCGGTTTAACTTGATCAGCAGCTGACTTCCAATCCTTAATCATGATGGATATCAACCTGTACGGACTGCCCAAAACATCCGCCATTACCTGCTCAATCAATTGTTTATTAGCCGGCTTCTCTGTCGTTTCCCGATGCATCGAGCTTTTAAATGCTACCAATACTGCATCTCCATGAACCGATACAGGCTCACCGTCAACCAACCAGGCATGAATGGTAATTCGCTGTTCCTTCACCCGACCCAACACCTGATTCCACTTCTGGAGTACCGACTTAGAATCCTGAGAGTCCTTCCCTTCCAGGAAGCCGTCCAGCTTCTCGACACTCTTCTTCATCGCCGCCGGAATCGCTGTACTTCTTGAGCCGGAACCGGATTGCCCAGCCCCACCGCCGGAAGCACTACCCGCCGCAGGTGCAACACCCTGCTTCTGCAGCTGCACCAACTGCTCCTCAAGCCGCTGAATACGGCTCATTAATTGAGACACAAGTCCATCAGGAGCACGTTCCGCTCCTTTGGAGCCATCGCCGGCACCAGTCCGTGAGGGAGCCCCTCCAGCAGTAGAGCTGCTCAGCTTCATCAGCGCCACTTCAAGCAGCGTCTGAGGCTGAACCGAGTATTTCATCTCGGTTTGGTAATAGTTCAACGTATCCATCATGGAAATAAGCTCTTGTGTAGTGAATGACTCAGCAACACCGGCAAATCTTTTTACATCAATAATTCGATCCGTTACGGCTTGTGAGCCGGGAACCATCTTGACCATCAATAAATCGCGGAAATAATACAGCAGGTTTTCCATGCACTTGTCGGCACTCTTACCCTCCTGCATAAAATCATCGATCAGCTGCAGCACCGCTCCTACATCACGCTGTTTGATGGCCTGAACCAGCTTTTCAAACTGATCTGAAGCCATCCCTCCGGTAATGGAAATAACGTCGTCATAAGTAACGTGCTGCCCTGAAAACGCCATAATCTGATCCAGCAAACTGAGTGCATCGCGCATTCCGCCGTCAGAAAGTCTGGCGATAAATCGGATCGCATCATCATCAGCTTCTATCCGTTCTTCCCGGCATACCTCATGCAGCCGCTCCACCTGGTCCTCGAGTGAAACACGACGGAAATCAAACCTTTGGCATCGCGATATAATCGTGGCCGGCAGCTTGTGCGGCTCTGTAGTAGCCAGAATGAACATAACATGTGCAGGCGGTTCCTCCAATGTTTTTAACAAAGCATTGAAAGCTTCCGTCGTCAGCATATGGACTTCATCGATAATATATACCTTTTGGCGAACTTCGGTTGGCGCATATTTCACCTTGTCGCGAATGTCCCGGATTTCTTCCACACCCCGATTAGAGGCTGCATCGATCTCCACTACATCCATGACTGCACCTTCCGTAATACGTATGCAATTGGCACATTCATTACAAGGCTCTACCGCCGGGCCATTCAAGCAGTTTACGGCTTTGGCTAATATTTTAGCCGCGCTCGTTTTACCCGTCCCTCTTGGACCATTGAATAAATAAGCATGCGTAAACCGACCTTCGCGAAGAGAGTTTTGCAGTGTTTGAACGATGTGCTTTTGACCAACAATTTCTCGGAAAGCCTGCGGTCTCCACGTTCGGTATAATGCGATATGTGACAAAAGCATCCTCTCCAGTAATTGTTTATCCTGTTTATTATACTACACAACGGAATGTCTTTGAAGTGGTTAAGGAAAAGGGATACTAACGGTAAATGTGGTCCCGAAGCCTTTCGAGGAAACGCGAATATGACCGCCGATATCGTGAATAATACGCTGACACACCGATAGGCCTAACCCGGTCCCCTCAGCCTTGGTGGTAAAAAAAGGATCGAAAATTTTATCAATAACAAACAAGGGAATTCCGGGGCCTGTATCATGAATATCAAAGTTCACTTTACGCTCGTCATCGTCCACCCTTTCGGTTAAGGTTAAATGGCCTCCGTCCCCCATAGCCTCGATGCCATTTTTGCATATATTTAAAAATACTTGTTTCAACAACTCCCTATCCGCTATTACCGACGGCAGCTTATCTGCTGATTCGTAGTGCATGATAACGCCATGCATGATAGCCTCATTATTAATTATTGGAAGAATGTCCTTCATAACCTGCGAGGTATCTACCTCTACGTAAGTCACATTTTTGGGCTTGCTAAGCAATAGAAACTCATTTACCAACTCATTAATCCGATTGATCTCGGTCAGCATGACTTCGGTATACCCGGTTTCACGGTCCATTCCCAGATCCTTCATCGTTTTGCGCATCATCTGCAGGAAGCCTTTGATCGAAGTAAGCGGATTGCGAATTTCGTGAGCCGTCCCTGCCGCTATTTGACCAATCATAGCCAACCGATCACTGCGCTGCACTTGCTCTTCTAACGAACGAAGATTGGTAACATCCTTAAATATGATGTAGGCGCCTACAACTCGATGATCTTCATCACGAAGCACATTGGAATCCACCAGCAGCTCATAGCGCTCTTGATTGTTTGTCCAAGAAAGTGCATGATTTCGGACAACCATGCCATCCAAAATATTACGGTGCACCAGTTGATGTTCCGCAGGCATGTTAGCAAAAATCTGCTCTACCTGGCAATTAATAACATCCTCTTTAGTTAATCCTAGCACACGGCATGCCATATCGCTAATATCAATAAGCTCAAATTGCGTATTCATCAATATGACTCCAAGATTAACATCACGCAAAAATGTACCAGCGAATCGTTGTAGCAAATTTAAACCTTGCTGCACCGGGCCACCCCCCTTTGTCTGCCAACCCTAGTTAACTTTAGTATACAATTCTCCTAAATATTTCATTTTCCTTCTGTAAACGCAAAAAAACACCGTTCTTAAGCCCTAGAAGAGCCTATCCCGATGTTTATCGTGTGCATAAATTGTAAGTAAAACCGTGCACCTAATTTGATATTACGATCCAAGCGGAATTTTTAGACTCAGCTCAAGTTAGGCCACCCTCCGGCACATGGAACATCCCGCTTACGGCTGCTTCCTTCCGAACCTGACCGGATTCACAAGCATCCATTGCGGAGGACCCGACTCTCAACACCAATTCTAAAACCCAAGCCTTACATCGCAATACCGCAGTTAGGCGATCAACCCCGCTGTAGCGGATTGCAGGTTACAGGGCACCGCTACCTCCCCGTCTAGCACGGCAAAGATAAGTATAGACGATTCATACTGAAATAGCAACCTGCAGCATTATTTACGAGAAACGGAAACCTTTACCGTATATCGGGGCATTGCTTGGGATAGCTTATCTCTGGCTTCCTTCTCTACAACCGCTACTTCCTGATCGGTTAAATTAGCAGGGACATCTATTTTAACGTTAGCTGTATCCCCATTGACTGAAATCGTTGAACCTGTTACATGGGGTACTTGGTTAATAGTAGCCTTCATCAGCCTCGTATCTGCCAAATAGGTATGATGAGTCGGGCTAGTCGGCATATTGGGATTGACATCCGTAATTCCCAGAAGCCCATCTTGCGAATAGGATTTAACCTGTGTGTTTTGCTTCTGGCAAGCAGTCAAAGAAGCTGTGGCCAAAAATACAGTCAATATGGATACAACGATTCTTTCTCTTGTAAGTGGTCGTAGGCTCAAAACGAAAACACCTCCTGAAGCTATCCTAAGAATTGTGTTCTTAGGATAGCCACAGGAGGTTAATTTATGCTGTAAGCCATTGGAAACATCTAGAATTAGATGCCGTATTTCTTTTTGAACTTATCAACACGACCGCCGGCATCAAGAAATTTCTGCTTACCTGTGAAGAATGGGTGGCAAGCGGAACAAATCTCAACACGCAGGTTTTGCTTAATGGAACCTGTTTCAAAAACATTACCACAAGCGCATGTAAGTGTAGTGTTGTGATACGTTGGATGGATTGCTTCTTTCATGACTTTCACCTCTTTTGCCCTGAAACACCATGTGAATCAGAGTTGATAAACACATGCAAGATTATATCACGTAAATCACTGCTGTTGCAAGTCATTTCTACGCTTCAACGCTGCCGGAATATGGGTATAGGAACCCAGAACAACACCTGGCAGTTCCTGTTCATAAATCTCTATCATTTGCTTCATACCAAGCAGCTCTCCCTGAGCTTTTGGAATCAAATTCAAATAACTTTCAGGATCAATATTTAAATTACGCAGCTGTATCAGCTTCAGATCCGTGCGGCGAACAAATTCAATCATCGCCTCCACCTCTTCCTCACGGTCAGTTACGCCCGGAAAGATGAGGTAGTTGATCGAAGTAAGGACACCTTTGTCCGCTGCATAGCGAAGCGACTTCTCCACATTACGCAAAGTATAGCCACGCGGCTTGTAGTATGAGTTGTAGTGATCGTCAAGTGCGCTGATCGTACTTACGCGCATCAAATCCAATCCTGCATCAACGATCCCACGGATATGATCGGTCAAGCCCGCATTCGTATTGATATTGATAAACCCATTACTGGTTTGCTGCCTTACACGGCGCATCGCCTCAATAATGGTTGGAGCTTGCGTAGAAGGCTCACCCTCACAGCCTTGCCCGAAGCTGATAATAGCGTCTGGCGTTTTCAAATGCTCCAGCATTACCTGAACGACTTCATCCACTGTGGGCTTAAAGTTCATCCTTGTTTGCGGAGCAGGGAATCCGCTATCCTCCGGCTGTTCGGAAATACATCCGAAGCAGCCCGCGTTACAGGAAAAAGAAACGGGCACAGCACCTTCGAGCCTGCCCAAGAATGTATTCGAAGCCGTCAAGCACTCATACTCCAGTGCACAGTTGGACAAATGCTGGTACAAGCGATTCCCATCGTACTGCTTCAGCAAGCTCCCTACCTTGACTTCAAGCTCGTCTGGATCGCAGTTGCGCGGGTTCCATGGCTCGGGATCATCACTTGCATGAGCGGCAACGAAGAATTGTCCTTCCTTCCATACAACTGCTGTATATCCGAAAAGGGGGAGAACCTTCGTTTTATCCGACTTGGCGTAGCCAGGGAGCAACAGCCGCGTGAACCCTTGAGGCATAAGCGCGCCTACTGCATTTACCTCGCCTGGCAGCACCTGCATCTGACCCGACTCGACATGAATGCCAATAGGTCGGGTATCAGGCAAACTAACCAATGTTGCTCCTTCAGGCAACGGAATCAACTCATCATCCATGATATCCGTTACCATGTCTCCATTACGACCGAGTGCAACAAAATCAGGATGGTCGAAGACATTTCCATCACGATCGGCATAGACTACATTCATATCGAACTTACTCCTTATGTGAACCATAACTTCGATGTTATTGAAGTTGCAGCTGTCACTTATGATGCGGAATTTTTAACCCGTTTGGACGGTGAGGCTGAGGAAGATGAAGATGTGCTGTTCCCGCCAGACGGCTTGTTATTTCCGGTTTCAAGCGAATCCAAAAATTCTTGATTCGATTTCGAATCGGCCAATTTTTTAATAAACGCTTCGATGTATTCGTGTGAATCATTCATACTTTTGCGGATCGCCCATACTTTATCCAGTTCTTCTTTGGTTAAGAGCATCTCCTCGCGTCGTGTTCCAGAACGACGAATGTCGATAGCCGGGAAAATGCGTCGTTCGGCGAGCTTGCGATCCAAA
The DNA here is from genome assembly GCF_042676305.1 of Paenibacillus sp. GCM10027630. NCBI lineage: Bacteria > Bacillati > Bacillota > Bacilli > Caryophanales > Paenibacillaceae > Paenibacillus > Paenibacillus sp. GCM10027630. The sequence continues at coordinate 8,092 of NZ_JBHTGY010000050.1, forward strand.
TGAAGCTCTAAATTACCCGTACCTTTAAATTCCTCGTAAATAACATCATCCATACGAGATCCCGTTTCAACTAATGCGGTAGCCAAAATCGTCAAGCTCCCGCCTTCCTCAATATTACGAGCAGCCCCAAAGAAACGTTTAGGACGGTGAAAAGCACCAGGATCGATACCACCAGATAACGTACGTCCGGATGGAGGAATAACTAGATTGTAGGCACGAGCGAGGCGAGTTATGCTGTCGAGCAATATGACAACATCCTTTTTATGTTCAACCAGACGCTGTGCACGCTCCAATACAAGCTCAGCAACTTTAATATGATTCTCTGGAAGTTCATCGAAGGTGGAAGCGACAACCTCGCCCTTAACAGAGCGCTGCATATCGGTAACTTCCTCCGGACGCTCATCAATCAGGAGTACAAAAAGCTCTACCTCGGGATGATTCGTTGAAATACTGTTGGCTATTTCTTTAAGCAACAGTGTTTTACCTGCTTTGGGAGGAGCAACAATTAAACCACGCTGGCCAAAACCAACAGGGGCCAACAAATTCATAAGTCGAGTGGAAAGATGGGTAGGGGATATTTCCAAATTCAACTTTCTTTGCGGATACAAAGGGGTTAGGGCCGGGAAATGCAGCCGCTCTGCTGCGGTAACAGGATCCTCTCCATTCACCGCTTCAACATGCAAAAGGCCGAAATAACGTTCGTTCTCTTTAGGGGGCCTGCACTTTCCTGAAACCAGGTCACCCGATCGAAGATCAAACTTACGAATCTGCGAAGCAGAAATATAAATATCCTCAGAGCTAGGTAAATAGTTGATAGGCCTCAAAAAGCCAAATCCATCTTGTAGTATTTCCAGAACGCCCTGCATAAACATCAATCCGCTTTTTTCTGCCTGTGCTCGTAAAATGGCGAAAATAAGTTCTTTTTTCTTCAATGTTCCATAGTATGGAATTTGATGCTTTTTGGCCAATTGGTAAAGCTCTGTCAGTTTCAAACCTTCTAGTTGTGCTAGAGGCATATCCATCATCTCAACCACCAAACTATTAAATTTTCAAAATTTGAAATATAATCTAGCATTACCCAAATTTACTTCACCTATACCAAATTTAACCTTGTTCTCGCCAAACCTCTGCACCTAAATTTGATAGATTCAACACTAGGTGATCGTACCCACGATCGATATACTCAACACCAGTTATTTCAGTTACACCACTTGATACAGTTAGTCCGGCAATAACCAATGCAGCACCGGCACGTAAATCGGTTGCCTTCACCTTAGCGAAGCTCAGTTTGCTGCCTTCAATAACAGCCGACCGTCCTTCCACCTTGATCTTAGCACCCATACGAAGCAATTCCGGAACATGCTTGAAACGGTTGCTGTACACGTAATCGCTCAGAATGCTGACACCTTTGGTTTGGGTGAGCAAGCTCGCCATGGGAGACTGTAGATCCGTCGCAAATCCCGGATATACAAGTGCCTTAACGTCGACGCTTTCATACTCTGGTCGTCCAATAACACGGATGGATTCATCCATTTCATGAATAATTACACCCATCTCCTGCAATTTAGCAGTAATAGCTTCTAGATGCTTAGGTATAACATTATCTACAACAACGTCTCCGTGTGTTGCAGCTGCAGCTATCATATAAGTACCCGCTTGAATGCGGTCTGGAATAATGGAATGACGGCACCCATGCATGGAATCAACGCCCTCGATACGGATCGTTTCTGTTCCAGCTCCTTTAATCTTAGCGCCCATGGCGTTCAAAAGTGTAGCAACATCTATGATTTCAGGCTCTTTCGCCGCATTTTCGATCAAAGTAAACCCTTTGGCACGTGAGGCCGCTAACATAATATTAATCGTTGCACCCACGCTAACAACATCCAAATAAATCTTAGCCCCAACCAGTTGCTTAGCTTTAATATGCAAAGCTCCATTCTCTGTGCTTACACGTGCTCCTAATGCTTCAAAACCTTTAATATGCTGATCAATCGGCCTAGGCTCAAAATTACAACCTCCAGGCAATCCGATTGTTGCTTCCCCAAAGCGACCTAGCAGCGCACCCATAAGATAATAAGACGCTCTCAACTTTTTGACATTTCCATTAGGCATTGGCTTAGACTGCAAACGGCTTGGATCGATACTCATATAATCTTCATTCCACTGAACCGTTGCACCCAGTTCCTCAAGCAGCTCCGAATAAATAGCCACATCGCTCAATACAGGCAAATTATCCAATATAACTGTTGATTCCGATAAAATAGCTGCAGGTATCAAAGCAATAGCACTGTTCTTGGCACCACTAATTTGGACCGTCCCCCGCAGCGGCCGACCGCCGGCGACCATCAATTTCTCCATTCGTCCCTCTTCCTCCCACGTAACCACTTTAAAGCGCTAAACGATATGAATAACCGACAGGCGTGACTGATAAAAACAATAGAAGGGAAATACATCTTTTGCGATGCATTCCCCGTCAATCAAATTAAGCTTGGTTGGAACTACCGAACAATTGAATTTTGGATTTAACCACTTCAACCATGGCTTTGCGAGCAGGAGTGAGGTATTTACGAGGATCGTACACTTTCGCGTCTTTGTTAAGAACTTCACGAATAGCTTCAGTACAAGCAACTTGATTCTCTGTGTTTACGTTGATTTTGCCTACCCCTGCTGCGATTGCTTTAATAATCATTTCATCAGGCACACCAGATCCACCATGAAGCACGACTGGTACCGGAATCGCTTTGGAAACCTGCTCAATAATATCAAAACGGATGTTTGGCTCTCCTGCATACATACCATGTGCAGTACCTACTGCAATGGCTAAGCAATCAACACCAGTTTCTTCATAGAAGCGAATTGCTTCTTCTGGCTTCGCCAAGCTTGCATTCTCTTCGTCTACGCTGATGTCATCTTCCACACCGCCGATAGTTCCGAGTTCGCCTTCTACTGATACGCCCATAGCGCGCGCAGCTTTTACAACTTCTTTCGTCAAACGGATGTTTTCTTCGAAAGAATAGTGGGAACCATCGAACATAACCGAGCTAAATCCCGCACGAATACATTTCATTGCAACTTCAAAGCTGCTACCATGATCCAAATGCAGAGCAATCGGCAAACCGGATTTCTTAGCCGCTGCTTCTGCAATAGCCACAGTAAATTCGATACCCATATACTTCAAAGCTCCCTCACTAACACCATAGATAAAAGGAGAATTTAGTTCCTGAGCTGCGTCTACAATCGCTTGAGCGAACTCCAGATTATTCATATTGAACTGACCTACTGCGAACTTATTAGCTTTAGCTTTAGGCAAAAATTCATTCATTGAAACTAACGGCATGTGACTCTTCCTCCTAGTATTTATTGACCGAGTTTATTGCGATAAACCGCTCATCTGTCATACTGACCTATTATAGCATACAAATAATGAAATGATAACCAAGCCTTTGGCTTTTTTCAAAGCCATGAACAGATCCCTCCGCACAAAAAAAAGAGACCCTAAATTCAGGATCCCACAGCGTAAGAACTATTATTAGTTGAACGCAAATGATTGTTTACCGCACTGCGCAGTTCATCGATATCAAAAGGTTTGGTGAAGTGCATGATCGCTCCGAGGTCTGTTGCTTCCTTGATCATGTCCAGCTCACCGTATGCAGTCATCATAATGACTTTTATCGTGCTGTCGATGCTTTTGATATGCTTCAAAATGTCCAATCCGTCCATTCCTGGAATCTTCATGTCCAGTAAAACCAGGTCGGGGGAAACGCTCCTTACAATGTCCAGAGCAAGCTTGCCGTTCGATGCTTGGTAGGTCTCATACCCTTCGCTGCTGAACACTTCCATCAGCAAGATCCGAATACCATTCTGATCATCCACAATAAGCAACTTTTTCTTCAATACGGTAACCTCCTCATATCGCGTTCACATTTGTCGGAATTCCGTTCTGTTGATCTAGCCTAACAAAATAAATTCGATACAAATAACGAGATTCCTGCTGCATTTGAAGGAAATTTGAAAAGTTTTACAAATCAAGAAGTTTTTGAAGTGAAACCGTATTTTCTATTGCTATTGTATTATGCTGCTAAATATGGATACATGCCTCTATTTTTCAACTTGAAAAGCCGCTTGCACAAAATGCTTGAACAAAGGCTGAGGACGGTTCGGTCTCGAAGTAAACTCAGGATGGAACTGTACAGCCAGAAACCACGGATGATCAGGGCACTCGATGATTTCAACCAGCCTTCCATCCGGTGAGGTTCCAGTAATTTTAAATCCGGCAGCCTCCATGGACTCACGGTATTCATTGTTAAACTCATAACGGTGACGATGTCTCTCATAAACCAGTTCATCGTCATAGCAATGCATTGCAAGGGAACCTTCAGTAAGCTTACAAGGATACAAGCCGAGGCGCATAGTGCCGCCTAAATCTTCAACATCCTTTTGCTCCGGCAGCAGATCAATTACCGGATACGGTGTTGTTGGATTGATCTCTGAACTATTAGCGCCTTCCAGCTTCAGCACGGAACGAGCATATTCTACAACGGCTACTTGCATGCCAAGACATATACCGAAGAAAGGCACCTTCTTCTCACGGGCATAGCGGATCGCCGATACTTTACCCTCTATTCCACGGTCTCCGAAACCGCCTGGGACAAGGATACCTTGTACACCATGAAGCAGTTCAGCTACGTTATGATCGTAGACATCCTCCGCATTCACCCAACGGATTTTCACTTCCGTATTGCTATCTATTCCAGCATGACCAAGCGCTTCAACAATACTCAAATAAGCATCATGAAGAGCAACATATTTACCAACAATTGCAATTTCAGTTGTATGCTTCAATGACTTGACGCGCTTAACAAGATTTTCCCATTCTGTCATTTCTGGCTGATTAGTCGTTAATTTCAAATGATTAACTACGATATCATCCAATCCTTGCTCCCGCAGCATCATCGGTACCTCATACAGAGTATCCGCATCCAGACATTCGACAACGGCTCCGAGGTCAATATCACAAAACAACGCCAGCTTGCGCTTCATATCCTCTGTTAATGGATGCTCCGTACGGCACACTACAACATGCGGCTGAATACCAATGCTGCGGAGTTCTTTGACACTGTGCTGGGTTGGTTTTGTTTTGACCTCACCGGCAGCCTTCAAATAAGGAATAAGTGTCACATGAATGTACATCACATTTTCTCGACCGATATCACTTTTAATTTGACGGATCGCCTCTAGAAACGGCAAGCTCTCAATATCGCCAACCGTGCCCCCAATCTCTGTGATTACAACATCAGATTGAGCTTCACGCCCAGCACGAAATACACGGTCTTTAATTTCATTCGTAATGTGAGGAATAACTTGGACCGTACCTCCCAAATATTCTCCACGACGTTCTTTGGTAATAACGGAGGAATAAACTTTACCGGTTGTTACATTGCTATTCTTCGAAAGGTTAATATCGATAAACCGCTCATAATGACCCAAATCCAAATCTGTTTCCGCACCATCATCGGTTACAAATACCTCGCCATGCTGATAAGGACTCATTGTCCCTGGATCCACGTTGATGTAAGGATCAAACTTTTGTATCGTTACTTTGAGCCCTCTATTCTTCAACAGCCTACCAAGTGAAGCAGCCGTAATCCCTTTTCCTAATGAGGACACGACTCCTCCCGTAACAAAAATATACTTAGTCATGTATGTAAACCTCCAATTTTGATAGTATGCCTTTTTTCCGAAATATTACATCCTAAAAAAGAAAAAGCGCCCCGTTATAAGCGGGGGCACTTTATAGTCAAGACATCCGTCATGATACACTCTTTATATCAAAAGCCCAGAAAATATTTTACCCCCCAACGCACAGCGCTGTCAAGTAAAGCGAGAACAATTCGACTTATTTACCTTTCTCGTCGTCCAGGTCCTCGTCTTCATCGCTCTCTTCGTCCTCATCCTCATCTAAATCAGAGTCTTCTTCCTCCAAGGCGTTGTCGTCGATCTCTTCTTCATCTATTTCTTCTTCTGCCAGGAATTCAGTTTCTTCCTCTACCTCTTCTTCGGCATCGAAATCATCATCACGCGTTTTATCGAAGGAATCGTACTCTTCTTCCTCGACAAAAGCATCCTCTTCTTCAGCAAACAAATCATCATCGTCCAAATCATCATCTTCATCATTAATGATGCGAGGACGTTTAGCACTTCCTACAGCATCCTCTGATTTTTCTACAGGATACCAGCGTTTCAGCCCCCATAGATTCGAACCAACACATGCAAATCTACCATCAATGTTGATCTCCGTATATAGTTGAGCGATTACCTGCATGACTGCTTCTTCGGAGAGTCCTTTAATTTTGGAGATTTCCGCCATAAGGTCCCGATAATAAAAAGGCGTATTCGCTGCTTTTAGCACTTCAAATGCAAGGTCGACCATTGGCATCTCTTTGGCCTGCTCCGCACCGACCTTGAGAGTGTACTGTGCACTCATCCAAGCACATCCCTTCAAACATTTTCACAAGAGTTCTAACTATATTATCCATTATACTCCCTAATAGTAAACCTTATTTTATGTAAAAAAGCAACTGCCTTGCTTCAGCATAAGGAAGAAGCGAAGGATTTCCTTCCTTCGCCCTTGACTGTATCCACGAAGACACGCGAACTACGTCCGCCGCTTCCCCCTACTAATAAGTAAGAGAACCGTCTGATTCCCCTTATTCATCGTATGTAGCAATAAAGTTTATGACACGGCTGAGAACCCATTTATTTTGAAAAAGGCCATGTGCACATGCCACCGAACTCCCTTTAACATAGGATATGAAAAGTGGAAATAAGGGGATTCCGATGCGCGGGAGGGGCGACAACTTTGAAACCATCCTTGTTTGTCGAATGGCTGCATGAAGCCATGGAGGGCACAGAAAACGATGACCGCAAGCATATCATACGATTCACCAACCGCGACGATTACGCAGCATGTATTCAGCAGTGTAACCTGATGAAGCATTCTTTAACCCGATTGAACAACGTGCAGCCGTTGAAAATCATTAACGCCATATCTTGCACGCTGCAATCAACAGCAAAGCTGTCTTCTGTTCCCTACATTAAATCGATCGAAATGGACAGTAAGATGAAAGTTCATTCATCCAAAATAATAAGTGCCGTTCAGCCGTCCAACGGCAATAAAGCACGCAGTGGAGCTGGAACCGTGCCTTGGGGGATTAGACATATCCGGGCTCCCCAAGCATGGGGAAAATCCAAGGGAGAGCGCATTCGAATCGGTATCATTGACACCGGAGCTGATTACACTCATCCCGATCTACGACACTGTCTATCCTATGGAGTGAATCTCCTAAACCGGCATCTGATGCCTAATGATGATAATGGACACGGTACCCACATTGCAGGTACAATTGCAGCCTCAAGTCGCCTGCGAGGTATTAATGGCGTAGCTCCATCAGCGATGATCCATCCCGTTAAAGCATTTGATAATCAAGGGAGCGCCTTTGTCTCCGATATCATAGGTGGCATTGATTGGTGCGTGAAAAATCAAATTCATATTATTAATATGAGCTTCGGCATGAAAGCCTACAGCAAAGCATTGGAGGCCGCAATCCGCAACGCTTATCAAGCGGGCGTCATCGTTGTTGCTTCGTCCGGAAATGAAGGTAAGCAGGCTACTATTGACTATCCGGCAAGGCTGCGTCAAGTCATTGCAGTGGGAGCTACAACTAGGCGGGGACAAATCGCTCCTTTCAGCAACATCAGCAGCAAGATCGACATCTATGCTCCTGGCGACAAGATCTATTCAACTTGGCTAAGAGGGAAATACCATGAGCTGAGCGGTACCTCAATGGCCACCTCCCATGTAACAGGCGTTATAGCGCTGATGCTCTCTCGAAAGCCTGGTTTAAAACCGATGCAAGTCAAGTCAATTATCAAGAAAAATGCCAAACTTCTGCTTCGAACCGGAATGAGTATAAAAGAAATTCACGCGCTGCGTGCAGTTGGCGCACTAGCAAAGACGGCTTATGCGGATATTTGAATTCGTATGGGCCGGCTTTTTTCTATGGTTGCAAGTCAGCTATTTAGCAGTAACAGTGAGCCTTAGCTTATAAACTCCAGCTCTATCCCCCATCACAAACAGCTCATAACTCCACTCAGCAGTTCCAAGACCTCCAGTTAAGTTGATTGCCAAAGATTCAGTCAGCGTTTCCATGTCCAGCTTGCCCTGAGGTGTGTCATAATAACCATTTAAGCGTTGACCCCTAATAAAAGTCTGCTCCGAACGAAGACTTCCTTGACGAAGGATACGGATGCTATCCTGTCCCAGCTTAATGATTGTAACGGTCCCTTCCATTTCCGGAGCTTCTTCGTTATAACGTAAGTAATAATGGTTACCCTTCAAATACAAGTCACCGTCCGCTTTTTGAGCGATGTGCTGATCTTCAATATAACTATCTATAAGTATATGTACCTTTATAGGTGTATTCATAACTCATTCCTCCTGTCACAAGAAACAGTTTAACGAATGAAATCATTTTTTTCAATTACACTGCAACGTCGTCGACTATATCAGGAGGTCTATTTATTTGGAATTTGAGACTTCACACATTATTATCTTACAGCAAGCCTATGGTCACTATCCCCTTGGTTCAGTATCGTCCCTTAAGTTTCAGCAGCAACTTTTTTCATTTTTCTATTGCGTTGGGTTGGTTTAATTGAGTAGTTTAGATGCTTAGAATGAGCTAGATTGAGTTGAGTTGGGTTAGATAGAGTTAGTTTGCGCTAGATCGAGTTTGGTCGGGTGGATAGAGTTAGTTGGCGCTAGATCGAGTTTGGTCGGGTGGATAGAGTTAGTTGGCGCTAGATCGAGTTTGGTCGGGTGGATAGAGTTAGTTGGCGCTAGATCGAGTTTGGTCGGGTGGATAGAGTTAGTTGGCGCTAGATCGAGTTATATTCAATTTGCTTGGGTCGGGCTCAGCCAAAGATTGATTGTATTTCCACACTCTTACGACCACTATCCCCTTAGTTCAGTAAAGTTCCACCAGTCTATTATAAATTCCTCATTCTTATCTGCGATTTGTATGGATAGGAGCGATCAAATACTAAAAAATGCATAGTCAGGCTATGTAGTGACTACGAATCCAATTAAAGAACGAGACGTCACTGTTTCAGTGGAAGCGCACAGATGCATCAGACGCTTTAAAATCGATCCTTCTTGATTATTGTAGTTCATTCTACAGCAGTATTCGTCAAGGTAGGCTTGTAAATACTTCGGACCTATTCCATGGAACATTTTGTTGATCCACCTGCTTGCTTCCTTAACGTTATCCAATAATGTCTGAAAACGTCGGGAACTAAACCTGGCCGTAACGAACTCAACATCAGCTGCTCCCGCTTCAACTTGGCTCTCCATAAAAGCGCGAGTCCCTGCATGCTTGACAGATCGCTCCAGAAGATAATTTTGTTCCACTTGTTTTATTTTGATATAAATAGATTGGCCTTCATTATTGATAGAAGCACCAACTAGTAGCGGTTGCTCTTGGGGATGGCGCTGGAGGCTCGGGTTGTGAGGGCGACCATAAAAAGCTGCATTCACCCGGACACTGCCAGACAACTTAATATATGTATCCGCCTGGCTCATCGCATGACGTAGTTTGTGAAGTATAAGCCAAGCTGTTTTGTAGGTGACGCCAATCGCTCCACCAAGTTGCACAGCGTTAACACCACCTGGACTATATGAAACGAGAACGATGGCATGGAACCATTTACGCAGACTGCTCCTGCTGCCCTCCATTACAGTACCTGCGGTAAGGGATTCCTGATAGTGGCAGGCTCTGCATTCCAATAACGGGAGCCTTCGTGTTGTGATTTTATAGGCATGCAGGTGCCCGCAACGTGCGCAGCGAAACCCATTCGGCCATTTGGCTGCATACAACGCATCAGCACAAGCTTGTTCCGTATTAAATTGTCCCATTAATTCCTCAACTTTAAGCCTATCTTCTCCAACAGCCGACCCCTCTACCAATTAAATGCACCCCCACCATTTTACGGAACATTTGTTCCCTTTATTATATCAAACATATGTTCCCTTAACAACTTTTTTTCAATAAATAAGAGACAGAAAATTTGAGGGGTAGCGACGAAGAAGGATAGTTGAACGATTAAAAATTTGCTAACTGAGTGAAGGGGATAGTGACCATAAGCAATGGATGAGTGCTTGGTGTGCTTAGTGTGCCTGGTGGCCTGGTGTGCCTGGTGTGCTTAGAGTGGTTAATGCGACTATGCAAGACTCTTTTATCAAGAACGGTTATCTTGAAGGAAATGATCTATGATCTGAGATGATCTAAGGTTAAAAATAAAAATAAAGACTCCAATTCAGCCCTCCCTTACGAGGAAGGAAGCTGATTGGAGTCCTTTTGTTTCCGTGATTAGTCCTGTTTATGCAAGATAGCAACCCCATTAGGTTCTAACTGCAGTTTATCGCGGAGAGTACTGCCGCCAAGCAGTTCGATGAAAGCCCCTTCTGGCAGCTGCACATCAACTGTCTCTGCCAGATGGTTGAGTACAAAGATAAAACGTCGGTCGCCATTAGTTCGCACGCTCAACTCCACGCCAGCCGGCACATCCAATGGTGCTGTAAGGCCCACATCGCCAATAATATGCCCTAACAATCCATCAATGAAGGACTCCTCCACTTGGGTGCCTACATAGTAGGTCTTGCCTTGCCCAAAATTATTGACTGTAACTGCAGGCGATCCTGCGAAAAAGTCAGTCTTAAAGCTACCCAGAGATACTGCTCCCTCTAGACGTATAAGATCGGCCCAAAGATTGCAGCTATATTCGCCATCTGCCTCACCTAATCCTTCAACATTAATGGCATTGGTTTGTCCAGGCAGCATTGGGTCAAATTCTTCAACACAAAGACCAAGTAGTTTACGCAAAGGCGCAGGGTAACCGCCCAGATGGATACGATCGTTCTCATCAACAATACCGCTAAAGAACGTTGTGAGTAAAGTACCTCCTGCTTGAACATAAGCTTCTAAGTTGTCAGCTACACCGTCTCCTACCATGTACATTGCAGGAGCCAACACGAGCTTATAACCGCTTAAATCTGCATTGGGTTGGACAAAGTCAACCCCTACATTACTCTTGAACAATGCCTGATAATACTGACGAATTTGTTCTACATACAGCACATCACGGTTGGGCTTGGAATCCAGCTCCAGCGCCCACCAGTTATGCCAATCAAATAGGATGGCCACCTTCGACTCAACGCGAGCGTCAACAATAGCATCAAGCAGCTTCAGTTCGTTGCCCAGCTGCTCCACTTCGCGGTAAATCCGGCTGTTTTCATCTCCAGTATGTGTGACCATAGCTCCGTGAAACTTTTCCGCTCCAGCCCAGGATTGGCGCCATTGAAAGAACATTACCCCATCGCCACCACGAGCGATAGTCTGATAGCTCCACAGACGCATGACACCCGGTCTCTTCAATGGATTATGCTGCCGCCAGTTCACTTGACTCGTAACTTGCTCCATTAGAATAAATGGTTGTCCACCCTTTAGGCTGCGCATCAAATCATGCTGCATTGCAGCAAAAACAGGAATTCCGCTCGTCGGCTCCGGATAGCTGTCCCAGGTGACTACATCCATATGCTTAGCCCATTCGAACTGATCCAGCGGCTTAAACGCACCCATGAAGTTGGTCATAATGGGGAGCTCAGGTGTGATCTCCTTGAGAATACGATGTTCACCCAAATAGGCATCAAGCAAGCTGTCGGACATAAATCGCATATAGTCGAGCTGCTGTCCTGGATTAGCGTAAGTAGGCGTCTTGCCAGGCAGTCCAATTTCATCCCAACCATAATATTTCTGACTCCAGAAATTTGTGCCCCAACTTGAATTCAGCACATCCAGTGTACCGTACCTTTTCTGTAACCAAACTCTGAATTCCAATGAGCATTCATCACAATAGCAGCGCGAAATATGACAGGCATACTCATTATTAATATGCCACATCGCCAAGGCAGGATGATCCTTGTAGCGTTCAGCCAGCTTGCGGACCAACTGCTGCCCATACAATCGAAATGCCTTGCTATTCGGGCAGTAGTGCTGTCTCGAGCCCTGCATATAGCGTGCCCCATTCTCATCAACCGGAAGCGATTCTGGATGCAGCTTGGCCAACCAAGCTGGAGGTGACGCTGTGGCTGTCGCAAGGTCAGCCATGATTCCGTTAGCCGCGAGCAAATCCATTAGCCGGTCCATCCAGGCAAAATCATAGGTTTGCGGACCCGGCTGCAAGGCAGCCCAGCTGAAAATGCCAATACTGACAATATTGACACCCGCTTTCTTCATTAATCTCATATCCTCAAGCCAAACTTCCTCCGGCCATTGCTCTGGATTGTAATCCCCTCCATAAAACATATGGGGCAGTTTAACATTTTTGGATACCGCCACAACGTATTACCTCCTTCATCAAATACAATCATATGAGTATGATAATCCTAATCTTTCTACTATATCAATCAGAGTATTTTCTTGTTAATATGAAAATATTCATATTGTATTGTCAATAAACAATAGAAGGATGACAGAGATGGATCATAATATTTTTGGTGTCATTACAGAGATGGAAATGAAGTTTCCCATGTATGTAACAAGTGTCGGAAGCTGGTATAATCAGGAGCCGATGAGAAGAGAAGCAGGCTTCCCTGATTATCAGTGGATACAAACATTGAATGGTATGGGCCGACTAGAAGTAGGCGGCAAATCGTACACTGTCAGTCAAGGACAAGGAATGCTGCTGTTTCCTCATGAAAAACACGAATACACCCCCGTTCGGGAGCCATGGTCACTTAAATGGGTTACTTTTAACGGCGCTCATATGTCGGAGATGCTAGCCTCTATGCATTTCGACGCTTCTACGGTGCTTTATTTAACTAACCCTGACATTACACTCTCTAAGATAGGCGCTATTTTATCTCTGCTGCAATTGCAAAATCCGCTTCGCGGGGTAGAATGTTCTGCACTCGTCTACCAGCTTCTGCTCGACCTGTTTTTGTACACCTCCCACTCGGAGGTCCGTTCGAAACAACAGCATGCCGAACAATTGGCACCGGCCTTTCACTATATTGAGGAAAATTACAATCAACCCATCAGTCTCCAGCAGTTGGCGGATAGTCTAAGGGTGACGCCTCAGCACACCTGTCTTCTATTTCAGCAAGCGTTGGGAATTAGGCCCATTACCTATTTGACCCATTACCGGCTGCGTAAAGCGAAGGAGCTGCTCCTGCAACAATTGGATATGGAGGTCCGAGATGTGGCCCAACATGTAGGCTATGAGGACAGCAGTTATTTTATTAAATTATTTAAAAAGCAAGAAGGTGTCACTCCAAGTCATTTTCGCAAAATTCATCGTCGACTTTAGGTAACTTTGCTTGATTAAATCCGTTTATACAACATATGAATATTAAAATCGTAAGCAAAGGAGATGTTGAATGGGTGGCTCAAGAATGAATAGACGGGCCTTTTTGAAAAAATGCGCCTACACGCTCGCAGGAACAGTCTTAGCACCATTCTCCGGTTATGGTTACGCGAGGTACGCTGAGCCTGGATGGCTTCAGACTCGGATGATTACGCTATCCCTTAAGCGGCTTCCTGCTGCCTTTGACGGCATACGTGTGATCCAATTCAGTGACGTTCATCTAGGCTTTCACTACTCCGTGAAGCAGTTAACCCATCTGGTTGGGGTCATCCAAAAGTTACAGCCTGATTTGATCTGCTTCACTGGTGATTTGTTCGATTCCGTAGTCAGCGAGGATAATCAGATTCTTCAGCAATTATCCCTACTGAAAGCCCCGCTAGGCAAAGCAGCGGTGCTTGGAAACCACGACTATTATGGCAAGGAGTCGGAAAAAATCTCAGGTATCCTCACTAACAGCGGCTTCGACCTTCTAATCAACCGATCAATCCCGATAAAAAGAGGCGGCTCCAGGATATGGCTAAGTGGTGTAGATGATATGTGGGATGGTAAACCCGACCTGCGAAAAGCGCTTCAACAGGTGCCAAAGGAAGAATTCACTTTGCTTCTATCCCATTGCCCTGATTTCGCGGATATAGCGCTTCAGCACCCCGTTGATCTGCAATTATCTGGGCACACTCACGGCGGCCAAGTCCGCTTGCCTTTCTACGGTCATGTGGTCACCCCCCAATTTGGCCAAAAATATGTCGATGGCTTGTACACGCTAGGCAACGGCAAGCTTCAGGTCTATACGAATCGCGGTATCGGAGTCTCCGTCTTGCCTATCCGGTTTTGGTGCAGGCCGGAGTTGACCGTATTTACACTCCATAGGGCCTGAGCCCAGAATAATATTACAGCTTAAATTCTCTGTTTAAGAAAAAAAGGCAGCTCTTTGCAAACCACGCAAAGAAGCTGCCTTTTATAGTTTTGTTGAAGCTGGGGTTACTTAACAAGCCCAAGCAATATTTCACGAATTAATTTCGCCGCTACGATTTGCGTCTGCTCTGTCGGATCATACGCAGGAGCTACTTCCACAACGTCGGCGCCAACAAAGTTGAGATTCGCCGCAGCCATAGCATGGATGGCACCTAGAAGCTCTTTGGAGGTAATCCCTCCTGCTTCTGCAGTACCTGTACCCGGTGCACAGGACGGATCGAGCACGTCAATATCAATAGTCAAATAAATAGGACGTCCAGCAAGCTCCGGGAGCACCTTCTTCAAAGGCTCCAGCACTTCGAACGGGTGGAAGTTAATATTCTCACGAGCATACTTGAACTCCTCGCGGGAGCCAGAACGGATACCAAACTGATAAATGTTTCGTCCGCCCATCAACTCAGCTGCTTTGCGCAGTGGTGTTGAATGGGATAACGGCTCTCCTTCATATTGTTCACGCAAATCAGCATGAGCGTCGAAATGAACAATCGCCAAGTCAGGATACTTGGCATATACTTCACGGAATACCGGCCAAGAACACAGATGCTCTCCGCCAAGGCCAAGAGGGAATTTACCGTCTTTCAGCAGACCGCGGACATATTCACCGATGATGTCCAAGCTGCGCCCCGGATTACCGAAAGGCAGAAGCAGATCTCCCGCGTCGAAGTAGGTTATTTCCTCCAGGCTTTTATCCAAATAAGGACTGTACTCCTCTAGTCCGATCGATACCTCACGGATGCGGGGAGGACCAAACCGGGAACCGGGACGGAAGCTGACCGTATAATCCATTGGCATGCCATAGATAACCGCACGGGAGGCTTCATAATTATCGGAGCTTAAAATAAACACGTTGCCGGAATAAGCTTGATCCAAACGCATGCATTACACTTCCTTCAACAAATTATTTACAAAGATCCTCTACGAACTTCGGCAGCGCAAATGCTGCTTTGTGAAGGCGCGGGGAGTAATATTTAGTGTTGATTTCGGGAATTTTCGTTTCATCAACTTGCAATGGATCATGTTTTTTGCTGCCTAAAGTGAAGGTCCACAAACCGCTTGGGTAGGTAGGAATATTCGCGCAATACACACGTACGATCGGGAAAATTTCTTTTACATCACGATTGACGCTTTGGATCAGATCCGCTTTAAACCAAGGGTTGTCTGTTTGTGCAACGAAAATGCCATCTTCTTTCAGTGATTCATAGATACCTTGGTAAAATCCTTTACTGAACAGCTCAACTGCCGGTCCTACAGGCTCTGTAGAATCGACCATGATAACATCATAAGTATTTTTATGATCATGAATATGCATGTAGCCATCGTTCACGATTACTTCAACACGAGGGTTGTCCAATTCACCGGCAATTTCGGGTAAGTATTTTTTAGAATACTCAATAACCTTGCCGTCAATTTCAACCAGAACTGCCTTTTCCACTTCAGGATGCTTCAGCACTTCACGAATGACGCCGCCGTCGCCGCCGCCCACAACAAGTACATGCTTAGGATTAGGATGCGTGTACAACGCAGGATGTGCCACCATTTCATGATACACAAACTCATCCTTTACCGTGGTCATAACCATACCGTCCAGTACAAGCATGCGGCCAAATTCCAATGTATCGATTATGGCAAGATCTTGAAAATCGGTTTTCTCCGTCACAAGTGTCTCGCGAATTTTCGCGGTAATACCGAATTGCTCCGTTTGTTTCTCCGTATACCATAATTCCATGGTTCGTTTCACCCTTCTTTCACACGAATTCCCGCCCATTCCATTACATGTCTCATTATAAAATGACGCGGCTTTACTAAGCAACACCTTGCTGCTATACATCAAATTGTATTATAGTGTATCCTTCCAAAAATGCAAATACAAACGGCCCTAAAAAGCCCCCGTTCAAAAAAAATTAACATTAACCTGCTTTTAGGTGAATAAGGGCTGCTATGTTTTTCCATAATGGAAAGTGTGTACTTATTTAAAATACTAGGTTTCTTTCAGGAAAGGATCGATGATCCGTGTCCGATATGCAGAACAAACGCCCACACCCGTCTCAGCAAACTAAAGCTAATGAATCCGATCAGCAACGCTGGTTCAAGCGAATTAAAAAAATGAGTTCTTTAAGCTTTTCCACACTCATTTTATGCGCGGCCGCTCTCTTCATTATGCTGTTATACATGCGCTCACAGGCGCTCCCCGTTTCCAAAATGGGGCCATCCACCGAAATATTCGATATCCACGGCGAAATTATCGAGACATTAAATGGCGGCAAAAACAACCAAAATGTTTCCCTAGACGAAATTTCCCCCAATTTGATCCAAGCCACGCTGGCCATTGAAGATCGCAATTTTTATCATCACTACGGATTTGATATGCGCGGAATTGTTAGAGCCGCTGTTGTCAATCTTCAGCACATGTCTAAAGTGCAGGGAGCCGGAACGATCACGCAGCAGCTCGCCCGCAATCTATATTTATCGCATGAGCGGACCTGGACGCGGAAGTTAAAAGAAACTTACTACGCTGTTCAGATGGAACTGCAGATGAGCAAGGATCAAATTCTTGAGGAGTATTTAAACCAAATTTATTATGGCCACTCCACTTACGGTATTCAAGCGGCGGCCAAGCTGTTCTTTGGTAAGGACGCCAAGGAGCTGAGCTTGGCCGAGAGCGCGATGCTCGCCGGAATTCCTAAAGGACCGCGTTACTACTCCCCTTACTATGACGCTAAGAATGCGAAAGAACGACAGGGTACCGTTTTGCAAACCATGGTCGTCTCAGGCTCTATAACTCAGCAGGAAGCGGATAAAGCTTCAAAAGAGAAGCTTACGATACTGCCTTTAGAGAAGAAGAAGCCCGCTATCGGAGGATATTTCCGTGACTATGTACGAAGCATCGCCATCGGGCAGCTTGGCATTAGTGAGGACCAATTCGAAGAGCAAGGACTGAAAATTTATACAACACTGGACATTAATGCTCAAAAGGTTGCCGAAGAAGTAGTTACGGACCAGCTGAGCAAATTTACGGAAATGCAAGCCGCACTCATCGCTATTGATCCACGGAACGGCTACATAAAGGCAATGGTAGGCGGGCGTGATTATGGCGAAAACCAATTTAACCGGGTATTTGCAGACAGCCGTCAACCAGGCTCCTCCTTCAAGCCGATCGTGTATGTCACAGCGTTGCAGCAGAAACAATACACGCCAATTACACAATTTAAAAGTGAGCCGACAACCTTCACCTATGACAACGGAAGGCAGAGCTACACCCCTGGAAATTTCGGCAACACTTATTACAATACGATCGATCTGAGACAAGCTATTGCAAAATCGGATAATATTTTTGCTGTACATACCCTGCTTGAGGTTGGCGCTGAGAATGTCATTGCTACGGCTCAAAAAATGGGTATCAAGAGTCCTATGAAGCCTCTCCCTTCTTTGGCACTGGGGACTTTCCCCATTAGTCCGTTTGAGATGGCATCAGCGTTCGGTATATTTGCCAATCAAGGGATACGTGTAGAACCGACTGCTATCGTGCGCATTGAGGATAGCCGTGGTCGACCCCTATACGAATCAAAACCGGTAATGGAAAAGGTTATCGAAGCACCCTACACCTACGTAATGACTCAACTGATGGAGAGCGTATTCGAACAGGGAGGAACCGGTAACCGGGTCTCCAATGTGCTGAAACGCCCTGTGGCAGGAAAAACCGGTACAACCAATACGGATGCTTGGCTGGTAGGTTACACACCTGAGCTGTCCACTGCTGTTTGGGTCGGGTACGACAAGGATCGTAATATCAGTACGATTGAATCCCATTTGGCTGCACCGATTTTTGCCGAGTTTACAGAGCGAGCGCTAGAGTCGGTACCGCCTAAGCTGTTCGCGGTTCCTGAAGGAGTCGTAAGCGTGTATATTGATCCAGCAACAGGCAAGCTTGCCAACGAAGGCTGCCCAAATTCACGGATGGAGGCGTTCGTGGAAGGTACAGAGCCGACCGAATATTGTACCGAGCAGCCCGTGAAAAAGGATACAGGCAAGACGGATAAGCCTAAGGGCAATGGAACATGGTGGGAAGATTTGAAGCGTTGGTGGAATGAGTAATAACATTAGTTGAAATCCCGCCCGGACTCGCATATGCTTAGGCTAGAGGACAAGGTCCAATATCTGGTAAGGAGTGTGGGTGGAGCATGGGTTTGCAAAATGAATGGGTGAAGTTTGGCGAAGACGGGCAGTACTCAGGATTTCTAGTGCTGCCAGAGGGCCCGACCGCGGCTGAGAAGCCCGCGGTCATCGTTATCCAAGAGATATGGGGCGTTGACGCCCATATCCAGGATGTAACGATCCGATTCGCGAAGGCCGGATACGTAGCATTTGCACCGGACCTGTTCCATCGGGACGGCGTTAAGGCGCCCGCGCTGCAGGAGGATCGAGTCGCAACCGCGAAGCGGTTTCTCGATACGATTCCGCCGGCAGCATGGCGTGATCCGGAAGCACGCGGCAAAGCGCTAAGCGAGCTTCCGGACTCTGAGGGTCAAGCCATAGGCGAGACCCTTGAGGCAATCTTCTCCGCAGGCTCACAGGCGCCGGCGTATCTTGAGCTGCTCGCTGCAAGCGCAGGCTACCTGCGCGGACGTGCGGGCGGTTCGCGGCCACGTGCCGTGGGCGCGGTAGGCTTTTGCCTGGGCGGCATGTTAGCCGCACAGTTAGCCGTCCGCGACACGGAGCTAGGCGCCGCGGTAGTGTTCTACGGCAACCTGCCGCAAGCGGAGCAAGTTCCGCAGGTGCAATGCCCTATGCTCGGTATTTTCGGCGAGCTCGATACGCGTATCACCGATCAGGTGCCTGCCTTCGCAGCGGCCATGGAACTACATGGCAAACCGTTTGAGCACCGCATCTATGAGGGTGCTCCACATGCCTTCGCCAATGACACACGTGCTTCATATCGACCTGAGGCGGCTCAGGATGCCTTTGCTCGTACATTTAATTTCCTGCGGGAGCATCTGGTATAGTAACAAACAATAAGCAGCAGAACAGCAATTCGCAATTCGAACACTTATGGACACTATCCCCTTGCCTCAGTAAACGAATAAAATAATTTTGCAGTAAATTCGGATTTGCTGAGGTAATTGGAACTGCTCGGTTGGTCAGGGTGGTTATCTGACTCACTGAGTTAAGGGGATAGTGGCTATAAAGATAAGAATAAGAAATGATGGATTAAATAGAGTGGAAGGGACCGCCCAAAGAGTCTACTGACAAACGGGAAGGTCCCTTTCTTTATAAGAAAAGTGAAAAACAAATTGCATTTTTGGTAAAATGAGAGAAAATCTAGTTTAATCAAAATGAGGTGAGACGATTGACGCTGCCATTGGAAACAGTCCGGCTATTGACGAAACAGCTGGATGAAGCCGGAATCCGTTACGCATCCGGCGGTAGCGGCCTGCTGTACAGCTTAGGCCTTATCGATCAAGTCCACGATTGGGACCTGACTACAGATGCTCCATTGGATGATGTTACCGCTGCCCTCCAAGGTTGGTCCTGGACACAATCGTCCAGCGGCGACCACCCTTTTGCCAGCAGCTATCGGATTCAAGTAGCCGACCAACAGCTTCCCATCGATATGATCGGCCAGTTCGCCATTCATAGTGAAAATGGAATTTGCCGCTTACCAACGGTCCCATCTTTTGAATGGCAAGGTATTCTTATGGGAAGTCCCGAGGTGTGGGCCGTTTCTTACGCTCTAATGAACCGTATAGCCAAGTCCGATAAGCTCTTTGCATACCTGAAGCAACACCAAGCTGACCGGAATGCTCTGCATTTGCTGTTGGCCGAGCCCTTGCCTGCTTACTTAAGCGCCAAATTGCTTGCCCTACTATAATATATTGATTTATCTGAAGCCGAGGGTTAGAGACAAATGAAATTTTCTTCTTCCTATCACGCATAATCAGCAACTTCCGGCTACAAAAAATCGTTCAATAAAGATAAGCCGGCTTTTGAAACCATTTCGCTGAAAGGAACCAACTATGCTCAAAGCTAATAAAAGGAAGCTTCTTGCACTCATTTTTATTCTTGCAGCGCCATTTCTGGTCGTATTCGGAATCGATGCTCATGTTAAGTCAGAAGCCTCAAAGTACATCGTTAATTTGGAGGAAGCCCCCAAAGCCGATGCTATTCTGGTTCTGGGAGCCAGGGTTTATCCGAATGGGAGCGTATCGGAAATACTGAGCGATCGCTTGAAGGTCGCATTAGAGCTGCAGGATGCCGGTAAATCTGACACATTTATCGTCAGTGGAGATCACGGAAAAATTGATTATGATGAAGTAAATGCCATGAGGAGTTTTCTTGAGCAGCACAATGTTTTGTCCGAGCATATTTTTATGGATCATGCCGGCTTTAGTACCTATGAGAGCATTTATCGGGCCAGAGATATTTTTAAAACGCAAAAAATACTGATCGTGACTCAGCAATATCATCTTATGCGTGCTGTATATGCGGCTCGTCAAATGGGCTTGGATGCGTATGGTGTCGCCTCAGATAAACAGGTATATGCCAAGATGGCCTATAATCAGGCCAGGGAGGTGCTTGCCAGGAATAAAGATTTCGCCTATCTTCACCTGCTTAAGCCGAAGCCGACCTACCTAGGGGATCCCATACCTATTACAAGTGATGGAAGACTAACTGCAGATCGATAACTATATATTAAACACAAAAAGGCAGACCAGGGTCTGCCTTTTTGCTGTCCTAGTATATGTCGCATATACTAGGCATTAGTATACATCCAGTTCCCAGAAAAGCACAATGAGCGTCACATAATCTTCATAATTTTGGTGTTAAGCCAAAGCTTCCTTCAAAACATCCCCCGAATTATTCCACATATCAGGGTTATGTTCCATCAACAGCTTCTTAAGCGCAGCCTTTTCACGGTCACCCAAATTGTCCAGCATGAAGCGCCGCTTAAGCGCATAATCTAATCGGTTAACATGATCGGCAAGAATTTTCCAGCCCCGTCTAGCTTCGGAATCAACTAGCATCTCGCATGAGGTTACGCCTGCATAATACATACCCGCCTCATTACGGTCGGCTGCCACCCATACGATCCAGTAAGGATGTCCATTCGGCACATCTTCTTTATTGGTAGAGAATTTAATCCCCTTCTCGACCTTGCTCTTCGCATGGATTGCCCCCATATCTAGGTAGGCTTCATCTCCATCCACAATGACACTGGACAACTGGCTCAAGTCGATCGAGCCCGCGCCAAATCCGCGATGCTCTACCTTCCCGCTTACAATATTAAGCGCGTTCAGTTTCTTCGGTTTATCCGTAGGTTGATCCTTATTTATATCCATCGATGGCACCATCCAATTTTTTTGAAATAAAGTTTTATCGTTCTTTACTATTTTAGCTAATAATCCTCGATTTGCAAACATATACATGCTTTAGATGCTTGTCAACGGGGTGAAAATGAGATGAAAAAACAACTCGGCAATCGAACTGCACAATGGTGTTTTCTTATTGTACTGGCCTGTGGAGCATCTTGGATAAGCCAAGCCCTCCTACCTTACGGTTATGACAACCAGCCTGCTCCCTCCACTACCAACCTGAAAGCGGACAGCAGCCCTCTCAGCTCTATGATCGTAAAACCTGCAGCGCTGGCATCCCGATCCACCAAAGGAGCACCAAACTTCCAGCAATTCCAGCTGGACTTATCCAAGGCCGACGGTTCTTCTTTAGGCCTCCAACCAGAAGCAAGGCCCACTATGGCAAATGCTAACGAACCATCCTCTTCAGCTGGACAACCGCCTGCCCCACCCGGACTCCCGGCCAAGCCTTTGGAGAAGCCGGCACCCAAACCTCTGAGCAATCGGATTGTAGAGTACCACATGAATGTGGAGTTGGATGCACAAGGAAAGATGCTCACGGGTACTTCATCGTTAACTTGGAAAAATCCCGGAAAATTGCCTGTTCAAGAAATTTATTTCCATTTGTACCCCAATGCTTTTAATTCTCCAAAAACGACCTTCATGAAAGAATCCGGAGGCAGGCTCCGGGATGATAAGAGCACGTCCAACAACAGAGGAGGCATGGACATTTCGAGCATCAAGACGCTGGATGGAGAAGAACTGCTTTCCCGCATCGAGTATGTGCAGCCAGACGACGGTAATAAAGATGACCGTACATTAATGAAGATAAAATTGCCTAAGGCTGTCAATTCCGGCGATAGCGTAACTCTTGATTACGTATTTTCGGTCAAGCTCCCCGCGGTTTTTGCACGAATGGGCTATGCGGATGACTTCGTGATGGCCGGTCAGTGGTTTCCCAAGGTTGCAGTGTACGAGCCAGCAGGCTCACGCGGAAGAACATCAGAGGGCTGGAACCTGCACCAGTACCACGGCAACTCCGAGTTTTACGCAGACTTCGGTATTTATGACGTTCGCATCAAAGTCCCTTCCAGCTATATCGTTGCAGCCACCGGATTTCCGATCAAGCCGCCTGCCGATGACGGCAAAACAAAAACATATGCTTTTTACTCCGATGATGTACATGATTTCGCTTGGGCTGCATCTCCTAACTTCATTTATTATGAAGAACCCTATGCGACTCCAAATCTACCGGGAGTTAAGATTAAGCTGTATCTCGACCCCAAACATGAGCAATTGAAAACCCGCTATATGACGGCCGCCAAAAAGGCACTCGCTCGTTACTCCCAGTGGTACGGCAGCTACCCTTACGCCACGCTATCCATCGTTGTCCCTCCAGAAAACGGAAATGGCGCCGGTGGCATGGAGTATCCTACACTGATTACCGGCTGGGGTGCGGGAGACAAAGAACCGGATTTAGAGCTGGAGCGAGTTATCGTTCACGAAATTGGCCATCAGTTCTGGTATGGGATGGTCGCCAGCAACGAATTCGAGGAAGCTTGGCTAGACGAAGGGTTCACTTCATACACCGAGGATAAATTAATGGAGCTCGAATATGGCGTGAAGCCGAATCTAACGGTTGAGTCGAGCTATATCACAGATCCAGAGGCGCTTAAACAAAACTCTTGGAATTACAGTGGCCATGGAAAATACGCAGAAAATGTGTACACGCGTGCCAAGCTGGTTTTGGAATCTATTGAGTCGCAAATAGGCAGTGCTACGATGGACCGTGTCATGCGTGCGTATTTCCAGAAATGGAAGTTCAAGCATCCCACAACCTCTGATTTTCAAGCTGTGCTTGAAAGTACGACGAAAAGAAGCTGGGATGAATTTTTCAAGCAGTACGTTTATGGCGGATTTATGGTTGATTATTCCGTGGCTGGGATCAAATCCAAGAAGGTTATTCGGGATGGTCAAATGGTTTATGAAAATACAGTACAAATCCAAAAGCTTGGGGGTACTTATCACAACATCCCTATTCGTTTTCATTTTGCTGACGGCTCCCAAATCGACAAAGTATGGGATGGTATAGACAGTGACGTCCAATTTAAATTAAACCATCCGGCTCAGCTGGACTGGGTCGCCATTGATCCACAGCATACTATCATACTGGAGAACAAACGGATAAACAGCTTTTTGAAAACTAACGTCGATAGCAAGCTAACCGCTCGTTGGAATTTAGGCGTCGTCAAATTAATGGAGACCCTATTCAGTTGGGTCGCTTGGTGAGGTGTGCAATCCATGTTGAAAACGATGAAAACAGGCTGGACAATGGCATGGCATCAGCCTTTTGCTGTATGCGCGCTGTTTATCTACAATCTGATCTGGGGACTTGTCCTATACAGCATGATCCGCTCTGTTGTTGTTCCTCTCCTCCACCGCTATCCAGGCAATGACCTGTCTCGGGAAGCGGTTCAGCTATTCTGGGTCGAGGGGCAGTTTCAAATCATGAAAACCGACCTCATTCAATACTACTTATGGTGGGGATGCGCACTGCTTGCTGCACGCATGCTGCTTAGTCCGCTTTTAAACGCCGGGATTTACTACTCAGTAGAGCATACAGAGATGAATGCAGGCTATCGATTCGTTCAAGGAATACAGAAGCTTGGCCTTCCGTTTCTAGGGCTGTATATATTGCAGATATTGCTAAGCGCGGCTCCACTCTATCTATTAGTACCAAAGGTCTTAGATGGCTACAACAAACATCTCACCCTAGAATCTCTAGCTTGGAGTATACTTCCACTCATAGGCGGATACCTGCTGTATTTGTTCCTGCTGCAAACGGCATTCATGTATGTACAATTCGGCAAGCTGAACGGAAAATCATCGGCACATTCGCTTCGGCTACTGCTTCGTAATACATTACCGGTGCTTCTGCTAGCCTTCACCTTACTGCTGATTACAGTTGCGATATCCGCTGCAGTGATGACGTCGGCGATGATATGGGCTGGTTTTGCAGCTGTAGCAGGGGTGCAGGCCTACCGCTTCATTCACATGTTTTGCAAAATGTGGGCGATCACCTCACAGTATGCGTTATGGAACGCCAACGAAGAATAAAAGAAAAAAGAAGGACTTAGGCTGCCTCAACGGCAGTTTAAGTCCTTTTTTGCGTCCATTTATACGATGTAATAAATAGGCTATTCAACCAGTGTCTTATGTCCTAATATTTTCCTTTTACGCGCGTCTGTCGAAGGAAAACAACTTCAGCTTTAGGTTATTTTTGTAAATAAAAAAAAGATTTTGTCGAATATGCATACCTGATATGGAGTGGAACTATAAAAAGATGACGCTTTCATTCGTTGGAAGCCGCCAAAAATAAGCCTTTATCGAATTTTCATGTAATGTTTCAGGTTTCGCCCTTTTAATTGTGAACATTTTGTGACTAAAGGAGGATTTTTTTATTTTTAATCGAATTTTAGTATTCAGAGCAAGAAAATAATACATAATGCCGAATTTCCGCTCCAAACGGAAAACGGGGGATCCAATCTTGGGTGAATTGATCTCGCTTCATAGTGATCATAGGGAACCTTCAACCGAACCCTCAAGCTAACCTCGTAGGCACCGGAAGGGGAACATCTTTTTGAAGAAGTTTTTTGGTATTGCCATGTCTTTAGCTCTATTTTTTACGATTCAAGTTGGGAGCGCCTCCGCCGAAACACCTATGAGTCAAGCCGTTAATGATGGACTTGGTTCGCCGTATAAAAGTGGCGGCACTACTAAAAAAGGCTTTGATTGCTCCGGCTACACCGCATTCGTCTTCGATAAGCTTGGCATCAGTCTGCCGCATCAATCCAAATCACAGGCAGCTCTCGGTACCACAGTGAGTCAAGATGAGCTTCGGGCAGGCGATCTTGTGTTCTTTGACACAGAAAACAAGGTAAATAAAGGCGTCAGCGGAATTTCTCACGTAGGTGTCTATGTAGGAGACGGAAAGTTCTATCATTCCGCTACTGGCAAAGGTATTTCCATCAATAAGCTCAGCGAAGCTTATTATGTGAAAACCTACGTTACGGCTAAACGCATTTTATCAGATGAGCAATATGCAGATGTGATGACCGACAACTGATCTAGAACAATCATGAACGATTTCTTTTCATTGAAGTCCTCAGTGCTTGCACCAACGCCCTCGCGTTGGACAAGCCTGCAGGGCTTTCTTTCTTTATATACGCTTTATTACCTCACCGGTTGCACGGCGAATCACAATTGGAGGTATTTGGATGATTCTTTTTCTTCACCGTAAGGATCTGCGGGTAAACGACCTGCCCGCCTTCGATTATATACTCGCTCGACGCAAACCAAGCCTGCATGTGCTCATCCTCGATCCGCACCTTCTGCAGCAGGATCGCTACCGCGAGCACAGCGGAATCAATTTCCTGCAGCACGCAGCGCGGCTGCAGGAGCTATACCGCGCAGCCGGACGTCAGCTGCACATGCTCTACGGCAATCCCGCGGAAGTTCTGCGCGGGCTTATGCAGTCGCATCCTGTGGAGGAGCTCGTGTTTCACGAGGACCACACTCCTTATGCGACGCAACGTGATCAGCAGCTGCGGGAAGTGGCGCAGGCTGCCGGGGTAGCCGTTACATCGTTCGACGAGCTGGCGCTCGCGAACCTGCGCGATTTCCAGCGCTGGACAGGACGCAGCGAGCCGTACAAGGTATTCACGCCGTTCTACCGGAAGTGGAGCGAGTATCTGCTCCGCTTCTACCGACCGGCATCGCCCGTGCACTTGCGCGAGCTTGCCGCAGCGGAGCTCGCGCCCGGCGCAGCTGCGGCGCATTCGCTGCCGCCTGAGCTTGCGGCAGCGCTTAGCGGCCATGCCGCGACAATCGCGCACGCAGGCGGGCCGGGCGCCGCTGTGGCAGCCCATCCGCTGCGCGTGCTGAGCGGCTTCCTCGCGGAGCGGCTGCCCGGCTACGCCGCAGGGCGCGACCGCTACGCGCAGGACGCCACGAGCCGGCTCAGCCGGCACGTCAATGTCGGCGCGCTCTCCGTGCGCGGCGTGTACGAGATGCTGCTCGAGCACGAGCAGCGGGAAACTTGGCTGCGCCAGCTGGCTTGGCGCGACTTCTACCTCTACCAAGCCCGTCTTGATCCGGACTTCTATTGCTATGAGAAGCGTTACGATCTCTCAACGCTCGACCAACGTCACTTCCAAGCCTGGTGTGAGGCGCGCACCGGCATTCCTGTCATTGACGCTGCCATGACAGAATTGAACACAACAGGCTGGATGCCTAATCGGCTGCGAATGATTACCGCCATGTTTTTGACCAAAAATCTGCTCTGCCCCTTTCCTTACGGCGAGCAGTATTTTCGCTTCAAGCTTAGCGATTATGATAATACGCTTAACCGCGGCGGCTGGCTATGGTGCGCTTCTCTAGGATTTGACGCGGCTCCCTACTTTCGCATCATGAATCCGGTCACCCAATCGGAAACACACGACCCTGAAGCGACCTATATTCGGCAATGGCTGCCTGAATTGGCGAATCTGTCGGATAAAGAAATTCACAAACCACGTCCGGGATCAATTGTTGACTTGAAATTATCAAGAGCTCGTGCTATCGAAGTGTATCAAAGATTTTACGAAGCAAATAAGCGTATATTTTCATGATTTTTTCAAATATTAGGTATATTTACCTAGTTAATTTACTGGTTTATTATTTTTAAAATAGTTTTTTCTATTATTTTTCAATAAGGCATAAAAAAAATGTCGAACCATGTCGATATAATATCATTAAGAAAACATTGGGTACGGGGGGATTTATTATATGACATGGTTTCGCAATCTTAAATTGTCTATAAAGCTTAGTATTACAGTTGGCCTGGTTCTTTTGTTAGTTTTTTCCGGTCTCATTTACACCAATCTGGATCAGCTTTATAAGGTCAGCCTGGAAAAAGGAGAATATGAAGCACAGGAAGCCGGACAAGAGTTTTCAAGTTCATTCAAAAGTGAATTACTCGACCTCCAGGGCACTCTAGAGACACTTTCCGGTATATTGCTGGATGCCAGAGCTCAGAAAAAGCAATCACGCGAGGATATCGTTGAAATGCTTAAGCACAGGATTGAGGAACAGGATAACATTATGGGTCTTTATACCTTATGGGAACCTAATGCTTGGGACAATAACGATAAGCTAAACATTAATAAAAAGCCTTATGACGATGCGACAGGGCGATTCATCCCTTACCTCCTCCGTAATGAGGGCTCCGTAACTATTGAACCACTTCATGATTATGATAAAGATGGAGCGGGAGATTATTACCAGCTGCCTAAACGCTCCAAAAAGCTAACTCTTCTTGATCCATATAACTACAATGCCGGAGGAAAAGATGTTCTTATGACCTCTATTGTTTACCCGATTGTAGACAAGCAAGGCAGCTTTCTCGGTATTATAGGCATGGACCTATCTCTGGATAGGCTGCAGCAAAAGGCTGAAGCTGTAAAACCGCTAGGAGGCTATGTAAGCATCATCTCCAATAAAGGTTCTTATGTATCCCATGGTTCCAGCAAGGACTGGATCAACAAGCCCTATGCGGATAATCCGGAAAAAGTAGCTGCCTGGGAAGTTATGAAAAAATCAGGGGCATATCGATATTACTCCGGAAACTCACAAGGTGCCGTCGTGCTTCGTATTATTGAGCCACTTCATCTTAACGGCTCCAACGAAACCTGGTATGTCGAAACGGTCGTCCCCAAAGAACGTATTCTGGAAACGTATCAAAAGAGTATGACTACCTCCATCACTATTGCGATTATATCCTTGCTGCTCATAGGTGCTTTGCTCGCAATCATTATAAAAATAGTTGTCGTGCAGCGAGTTCAAGCTGTTTCAGCTTTGCTGCAACGTCTGGCTGAAGGTGACTTCACCAAATCGCTTGAGATGAAGCCAAGCAAGGATGAATTCGGTGTTATGGCCGTACATTTTAACAATATGATTGCCAAGCTCAGAAGCATGCTTCAGCTGGTCTCCGACATCTCGATGTCAGTTGGCGCAACCTCCCAGCAGCTGACAGCCAGTGCCGAACAAACGGGTCGCGCGGCAGAAACGATTACCGAGGCGATTCAAGAGGTAGCTGCCGGCGCCGAGATCCAAGAAAGCAACGCCAGCGATACCTCCACAGCCATGACGGAAATGGCTACTGGTGTACAGCGTATTGCTGAATCCTCGTTGAGCGTCACCGAATCTGCTATAGATGTCACCCAGCAGACGGATGAAGGCAACAAGCAAATTCAAGCAGCGGTGGCGCAAATGAATGTGGTTCGCTCAACCGTCGGTCAGTCTCATGAAGCCATCCGCCAGTTAGGCATCCGCTCAGAGGAAATCGGTGCTATCATAACAATGATCACTGCCATTAGTACGCAAACCAATCTGCTTGCTTTGAACGCAGGGATTGAAGCTGCGCGAGTCGGTGAGCATGGCAAAGGATTTGCCGTTGTAGCAACAGAGGTGCGCAAGCTTGCTGAGCAATCCAGAGCAGCTGCCGAACAAATAGCCGACTTGATAGGCAGTATGCGGGAAGAAACGAGAAAAGCCGTTGATGCGATGGAACGTGGAGCCTCCGAAGTGGAGAAAGGTGTACAGACCGTATCCGAAAGCGGAGAACGGTTCGCTTCCATAACGAAGGAAATGACCAATGTAAACGTGCAGATTCAAGAGGTTTCAGCAGCTGCAGAGCAGATGTCCGCAAGCTGTGAGGAAGTTAGCGCTACCGTAGATCAGCTGGCACACATTGCACGCGAAGCTTCCCAGAATTCTCAAGGAGTAGCCGCAGCATCAGAGGAGCAGCTTGCTTCCATGCAAGAAATTTCATCATCATCGGCCGCTCTAAGCAGTATGGTTCAAGAGCTTCTCGATCAGCTATCACATTTTAAAGTTTAGTCTTCTTTACGTTATGAAGTCCCGACCGAAAATTATAGAAGCCTCCAATCTACTCGAATGAGCAGAATTGGAGGCTTTTTTCATATACCTTATTAGGGAGCAAGGTCTATAGTCGGTTCAGACAGAAGGCAAAGGTCAAGGCCAGGGAAGGAACATCTGCTTCATGCAGCATTAGCTCTTCTTCCATACCTCCGGCTTCGCACCTTTGCCGGTATACTCGATCCATTGAGGTGTGATTTCAAGAATAACATAGTTCGGATCATCAGATCCGTCAAACCACATTTTGAAATCATCCTTCCATACCTTTTTACCCAAAGCCTCGTCCTTGGAAACCCGCCCTATCCCCTCGATTTGCAAAAAATTTGCCGACCAGCTTCCCTCGTATCCAAGCAGAAGATGAACGTTTGGATTCCGTTCCAGCTCCTCTATCTTGTGCGTTTGCTTGTTGGTTGCCAAATAAATTGTCATACCCTCATGAAAAAGAGCCATATACCGCACATGCGGCTTATTGCCCTCAATAGTTGCAAAAGAGCATACTTGGTTTGAGTCCAGCGCCTCAATAATCTTCTCTTCAAGCTGCGTAGTCGTCGTGGCCATAACGGTATCTCCTCTCAATTGTGGATAGGCTGCAGTTGCAGTTGCTTGGTTGCAGCCCTCATAAGGATACTTTACCCTTGAACGCCTATCCTCAACCGAGAGCTGGAGAGCTCGTTCAATAAAACTTGTGCATCTCCTCCGGTATCCCGTTGCGGGAGCAAAATTGCTCCAACGTTTCATCCGACTGAATCTCGTCAAAGGATGTAAGCAGCTTTACGGCAAACAGATTAGCCTGCCTTTCAAATTTGCCTGGATTGAAAAAAGAATGTTCCTCGAGAAAAAAGCGGCTCATGCCTTGATGAAGGCGGTCATGACCGAGCTCATGTGCACAAACAAAGCGCTGCCATTCCGAAGAAAGCTGATTATGGATGACGATGAGCCGCCGCCGCAGCTTTCTGTAGTACACCCCCCTTGTATGCGTCCCTAAATCATGAAATTGGATATGAATACCCAATCCGCGGGAGATAGTGAACGGGCAATTGGTTTTATGTCGCTTTATAAGCTTGGATACGGTTTCTTCCATTGTCATCACCCGGCTAATTCATTAATCAAGCTGCATTGCAAGGCTTAGTTCACTCCTTGGTATCATCAGAGTCCTTCGGTTTTTTACGCTTGTTCATTTGCTTGGCTTCCCAGAAAAATCCCGTTAATACGTCCATAATCCGCTGCTTGTCCGTGTCGTTGATAGGAATACCGTCAAACATGATCTCGCCATCTTCCTCCAGCATCTTTTTGAAATCCCGCTTGTCTCTGGAGGTAGCCCAGGCTGGAATTTCCTGTTTACTGTCATCCGGCATGTGTCCGGCCTTCTCCATCATTTCCTCATACGGAATCTGTAAAGCCTCGGCAAGCTTGCGGATCGTCTCCGGTTTAGGAATACCTCTCCGCCCATTTTCAATCCTGGATATTTGCGCATTGCTGATTCCGGATTCAAGAGCCAGCTGGTTTACACTGACGCCCTTGCTTTCCCGAGCTTTTTTGAGATAAATACCGAACTCTGTTTCGCTCATCATGATCAACCCTCCGACTTTTCGTTACCTCTTGGTAACAAATATACACAACTTTGACCAAAAGGTAAAGATAATGGAAGGAAAATACGTTTCCGGCAAAGACATTTCGACTTAAATGGACATTTTTGACTGATTCCTCACCTTTACCAAATGGTATTTATTAGGTATTATCATTACCACAAGGTAACAACACCTAATAATGCTGATCGCTATTTTTCTATATTAATAAATGATGAGATCTTATTTAACAAATCGTTACCAAATGGTAAAGGAGAGAAGAAGGATGACCCCTCACCCTATTGCACCAAGCTACAGCGAAGGTTTAAGTGATCTGCAAAGCTCTTATCGTAGTACTTGCCGAATGCTGCAAAAAGCACAGGAAACTACCGTGGCCCGTGGAGATAGAGAACTGATAAACGGCATGATCTCGGATGTCCAATTCGCTATCGATTGGATGCAAACCGGCAAATGTCCTGGAAACCGCCGGGGTATTGAAAGAAGAGCTGCCTATCAAAGGGAAAAGCTGATGGATCCCTCACAGATGCAGACTTACATCGAACAGCAGCACCGTGTAGCTCCCTCCTCTGTTATTACAGAGCAGCAGCGCCACCGACTTGAGCATGCACTGTCCCATTTGAGTTCAAGAGAACGAGAATGTTACGAGCTTCATTATGGCATGTGCTATTCGTTTCAAGAGATAGCTTCCTTGTTAGCACTTAAAAAGGGAACCGTTCAGTACTATTTGCAAACAGCGCAAAAAAAGATCAATTCGGTCAAATAAAGGAGACAGTGGGGTTCGACCGATTGCCGTACAACACCATAACGTGCACTCCGGATAAAAATGAAGCGCTATGCTGTTTATCGACAAGAATGGGACTCCCCTTACGATTGCCACCTAATAGTGAAAGTAAATAACGAACACTTGTTCCCATTTTACTTCAAAAAGCAGCAAATTACAAATTTTTCTAGGAAAGGAGTAATGAACCGTTATGAAGAAAAAGGAGCTTCCTGTTGGACGGTGTTCCCCATGATTAATTTGGAGCAAATTCGTTCCAGCATCACCACAGGATTGGTCGCCGCGATGACTATGCCTGTAGTTGAACTGGATGATGCTTCGGCGCCTGCCGCCTATCCCTTCATTAAATACAGCTTCTCCGGACCTGTACTATTCCCGGACAAGCAGCCTTCGGTAACCGTGGTCCCCTCCTCGTCCCCGGATGAGGTTATCGAACGCTATACCGAACAGCCGACTTTTCGCATGAGCTTCATCTCCTGCTCAGATCAAAAGATGGACAGCCTCACTAACGCCGTCCGAATGCATGACTGGTTCCGCATTCTAGGACGCGATGAGTTGAAGCTAAATGCGAACATCGTGGTTGTCCTCGCAGGAGAAATTCAAAATCGCGATATTCAGATCGGTAACATTTGGGAACGGCGAAACAGCTTTGAAGTAACCTTCAAAACATTAAGTGTAATTGATACGAAGCAAACTACCATTGACATTATAAATTGGAAATAGGGAGGAATTACATTGGCTAACACTATGAAAGATGTGACTGTAGTCATCGACATTCAAAAGCCCGTAGGGCGTTTAGGATTTGGTAAAGTACTCATTCTCGGGGAAAAAGCAGGCGGCTTCGCCTATAAAGAATACCTCGATTTGACCAGTGTCAGAACGGATTTTCCCGAAACTACTGAGGAATACAAAGCGGCAAGCGCCATTTTTGCCCAAGGAGATCAAGCTCCCGCTTCTATCGCCATCACCTGTCGCAACAGCACTATCGGTGAGGGTGCAGAAACGTTAGTAGAACGGTTGCAGCAGGTAATGGATAAGGATTGGTACTTCCTGATCAGCACCTCCGCCGCCAAAACGGACGTGCTTGCCTTAGCTGATGAGATTGAACTCGATGGCACACATCAATACTTTACTCGTTCTTCCAATCAAACCGATCTGGCCGCTATCAAGGCCAAGAAGTACACTCGCACTTCGGTGCTGTACCACACCAACCTTGCCAATTATCCGGACGCGGCTTGGGTCGGTGCAACCGGCTCAGCCCCCGTCGGCAGTGTAACCTGGAAGTTTAAGCAGCTTAGAGGTATTGAACCACTCGAACTATCAGCGACTGAGCTGCTTGCGATCCATGGTCTTGGCGCTAACGCCTACGTTACTAAAGCCGGAGACAACGTAACAACGGAAGGTAAAGTAGTTGATGACGAATATATCGATATTATTCATGCCAAAGATTACGTTAAATTCTCTATCGAATACAGCATCCAGAAGCTATTGAACAGTACACCGAAAATTCCTTATACAGCTGCAGGTATCTCCCAGATTGAAGGCGCCGTGAGAACTGTGCTGCAAAGAGCGCACAACCAAGGCATTATCGCAAGCGACTCTGATGGCATCGGCTTATACGGCACAACTTTCAAATCCCGAGATGAAGTAGATCCGGCCGATCGTGCAGAGCGCACTTATAATGACGGTTCCTTTTTCTTCGAGCTTGCCGGCGCAGTACATGCTGCCAGAATCAACGGCGTTATCCGTTACTAAATTTTGAGGAGGACTATCTATGTCAACAAAAACTTATGATCCAAAGAACGTAGCTATCACCGTGAATGGCGTGTATATTACAGGTCTCGGAGAAAGCATGGTCGAAATCACCAAGGATGAGAACAGCTATGAAACAAAAGTTGGTGCCCTAGGCGATGTCGTACGTACGAAAATCAACAACTCTTTAGGCACTATTAAAATTACTCTGCAGCAGACGAGTCCTCAACTCTCCTACCTGGATACTTTGGCAAACAGCGGTAAGGTTGTTCCGATCAGCATTATCTCTTCCAACGATCCGAAGGAAACCACCTCTGTTACAGAAGCCTTCTTGAAAAAGCCGGCTGACCGCAAATACGGTAAAGAAGCTGAAGACCGTGAGTATGAATTTCAGGCGCTAGACCTAAAAATGGAATAGGAGTGAATGTAAATGAACAACTTTAAGCAAAAAGAGTATACGTCCCGCAGCGGAAAGCAATATACCTTTCAATTCCCCGGTGTCCGCGCAGCCGCCCAAATTAGTGACCGCGTTAAAAATAAGTTCGGTGTTCCTTTAGAGGAAAAATTGGCCGAGGAAATGATGAAAAACGTAATTGTCGACCCGAAAATTTCGTGGGATTATTTCGGCAGCGACAAAAAGGAATTCAACGATGTAATTGCAGCCTCCTTCCGTTTCCTTGAAGGCGAAGATGAGGAATCGGCAAATGCCGATAACCAGGAGTGAAGCACGCCATCGAGCCGAGAGGAACTGGGCCATGTGGCGGCTGCTACTGAGTGATATGAACATCACTTACAGTGAGCTAAACGAAATGGACCAGGATGATTTGGCCGAAGCCAATGCCGCTCTTGATATGTACATCGAAATGATGGAAAAGAACATGGAAAAATCAAAGAAGCGTTCCTAGGGGACGCTTCTTTTGTTTAAGAAGAAAGGCGGTGAAAATCAATGGCGGGTATTGCAGAAGTTATAATGGTTGCAAACGATATTACGCAAGCCACCATAGGGATTACTGGCTTAACTGTTGCCGTAAAAAACGCTTCAATAGGCTTCGAGATGGCAGCATCAAAGTTTACAATGCTTAACAAAACAGCCAATTCAATCGGTCAAGGCTTCACAGCTGTCAAAAATAAAACAACTTCGACGTTCTCAGCGCTTGGCCAATCTATTAACAATGCAGCCAATTCAGTAGGTCAGGGCTTCACAACTATTAAAAATAAAACAGCTTCAACATTCACAGCTATTGGCCAATCTATTAGCAAGAGAGCTACCACAATAAGCCAAGGCTTTGCGGGTATTAAAAGCAAATTAACCCCTGAACTCATGGCTCTTAAAGGAACCTTCGGTAATGTAGCCATCTCAGTCGGTAAGGGTTTTGTTTATGCTATGACTGAATTGGGAAAAGCCAGCTGGAGTGCAGCCGAACAATCTACTGCCTCAATGAATATTATTCAGATCGGAACTGGAGCCACTGGCGAACAATTGAAGGGACTTATGTCCAGTTATGAAAAGGTAGGTTCTCAAGTCCCGGATAATCTGAGCTTGGTTGCTACGGTTATATCCGATGTCAATAAGAAGACCGGCGCTACCGGTCCGACCCTGGAAGTAATGGCCAAAAGAATAATGGATTTGGGTACTTTAACCGGTGTAAGCTCATCCACTATCTCGACTTCCCTCACCGGTGCCATGCAGAGTTGGGGAATCGGCGCTGACCAAGGCAGTGAAATGTTTGATAAAATGTTTTATTTATCCCAAAAGACTGGCATTGGCGTCAACACCTTAGCTGATAAATTAACCAAATTTGGCGGGCCAATGCGGGAGCTTGGATTTGATTTCGATACTTCAGCGGCACTCGTTGGGCAATGGACCAAGCAAGGACTAGATGCGGATATGGTGCTGAAATCATTCACAACTGCTCTTGGTAACATGTCTAAGGTCGGCGTGAAAGATACAAACCAAGCATTAACTATCGCTATCAATAAAATTAAACAAGCCGGAACCACAGCTCAGGCCACCAAATTAGGAATAGAAGCGTTTGGACAAGAATCAGGACCGTCTATGGCCGCTGCTATCCGCGAAGGACGTCTTGAGTTGGGCACCATGCTCCAAGAAATGACCAACTCCAAAGATATTATAGACATTATGGCCAAAAAAACCGAAACGCTTGGGGACAAGTTCGGCTCTTTGAAGAACGAAATGATGATCGCCCTCGCTCCGCTAGGAAAGCAGTTGATGGGTGTTGTAGAGAAAGCATTTCCCGCTATTAAGAAAATAGCTGACCTTTTGAAAGGCGGACTCGAAAGAGCTTTGCCTTATGTTGAAGTATTCGCCAGTGTCGTGGGAAGTGTACTTCTAGTTGCACTGGATCAGGTCGCGAATGGGATTGACTTTTTCATTAAATATATCGATATACTTGGCCCTGCTGTTGGGGTGGTAGCCCTCGCTCTTGGTGTAGGGCTAGCTTCCGCTTTGTGGTCCGTTGCTGTGGCTGGTTGGGTTGCGGTTGCACCTTTGCTGCCCTTTATCGCAGTGGGCATTGGGGTTGCGGCGCAAGTAGCCTATTGGATTATGGTATTTAAAAATTGGGGAGCCATTACGGACTGGGTTGCCGAAAAATGGACTCAACTCAAAAATTGGATTGTGAGTAACCTGCAAGCAATTGGAGGGTTTATTAGTTCTTATTGGTTCCAGGCTTTAATTTTTCTTATTGTACCTCTCGCGCGTCTACCCTTGTTGTTCGCTTTCTATTGGGACCAAATTAAGGATTATGTCCTTGGGGCATTCAGCGCTATGCAATCCGGTATAACTACCGCTATGTCCGGGATGCTTCTCTACCTCACCGGGATATGGATTGTCATAAAGAACACTATAGGTGGAATTATTCTACTCATAGTTGATTTGGTCATGCTGGATTTCCAAAGTCTTAAGCGCGATTTTAGTTCTGTTATGGATAATATTATGAGTGGACTTGCTGCAATTGCGGTGGGCTGGACTATTTTTTTGCAAGGCTTAAATGCAGCCAAAGACGCTTTAATCGGATTTATGGCAAACTTCGACTTCCGTACAGCGATCTTGGCTCCAATTACAAGTGCTATTGAAGAACTGACATTGATACGCGAACGATTATTTGAAATTGGCGGTTATATTATGGATGGTTTGCTCCAAGGCATAACCAGTGCAGCGTCCGCTATTTGGAATACCATAAAAAGCGTAGCGGAAAGCATTACAACTGGAATTCGTAATTTTCTGGGGATCCGTTCACCATCCCGCATCATGATGGAAATAGGCGTCATGACAACAGAAGGGCTTGCTGTTGGTTTGGAAGATAGTCAAAGCCGTGTTCACAGAGCTAGTCAAGGTGTCGCGGAAACCGTGCTAGCACCTTATCATCCTTCTGTTTACGACTCTGGTTTCAAAAGCATAGATGCCCTAACATTACCAGTTTCCGGATTAGCACCTACACAGGCTTCTGCTTCTACCACAGCTTCATCAACACTAGTCCCATCCGGCTCCGCACTTTCATTCAGCCCAACCATCAATATCACAATGAGCGGAGATAGCTCAACAGCGGCCCAAGATATCGCCGAACGGGTCAAACAAGCTATCCAGGAAGTGTTCGAGAGCGCATCACGAAGACAAGGGATTGTGGGGGTATAACGGATGGCTACTATAAACAGCAACAAAATTATGGTCGAGTCGGAGGAGCCGTCTCATGAAATCGATGTAACCGAGCAGCCGATCGAAGATGGCATCGATATCATGGACCATGTGCGGGCCAAAGCAAAAACAATGCGTATCAGCGGCTTCATCGTAGGAGATGACTCAAATGAAGTTGCACAGATTCGGCAAAACATTCTAAATCTGCATCAAGCCGGTTCTATCGTCGAATATACCGGACGCAATTACTTCGTTGGAATCATCACCAGCTTTCAAAGTACACATAACCATCAGGTAGCCAACGGCTTATCCTTTAATGCGACCTTAAAAGAAGTGAGAGTAGCTAAAAGCTCCTACCTCAAAACGCTGCCCCCTTTCATCCAAGCACAAGCTGCACCTGTAATTACAGTAGGACGGAAGGAGCCCGTAAAGAAAGAAAAGGGACAGGAGGAGAGCGTATTTGTCGACTCTACTGGTAAATATCATTAAGCATCAAATTCCCTATCGTTTTGAAATTAAGCTTGCTAATGTGTTATTTGAAATGGAAGTGAATTATAACCCTCAATCTGATTTTTTCGCCATAGACCTTTATCGAAATAAAGAACTGCTTGTATATGGAGAAAAACTTATATATGGAGTACCTCTCTTTCGTGATGTCGCCGATCGTCGATTTCCTGCCGTTACCCTGACACCACTGGATGAATCAGGAAAAGAAACCGAAGTGAATTGGAAGACGCTAGGCGAAACGGTATTTTTATATATGGACGGAGATGTTTGATCATGAACAACTTCGGAAGAGTGGCTGAAATACAGACGGGTACAAAAACTTTTTCAAACCAGAGCTTTACTATGGAATTTACAGTTCCCTTCGATAATGACTTGCTGCCAAACGAAAGTGAGATCAAGATTTACAATCTATCGGATTCGACTCTGGCTGAAATCGAGCTTGGTAATACACTTATAATCAATGCCGGGTATGAGGGTGATGCCGGTATGATTTTGCACGGGTATATCTCAAGAATCAAAACAGCCTGGAGTGGCGTAGACAAAATTACAACGATCCATGTACTTGATTCAGACAAGCTGTCCGACCGCAAGCTGGAGGATATCACTTATGCCGAGGATACACTGGCTAGCATCATATTAAAAGAGATGGCCGAGCAGTTAGGATTGCCTGTCGCGCAATTTGTACTGAACCAAGATGTCAGGTACGCGGGCGGATATACGGCCAGTGGCGAGGTCACAGATATCATTAAAAAAATAGCCGCGGATTGCGGAACGAGCGCTTATATCAACAAAGGGCATCTGTACATCCGAAATTTACGAGAAGGTACGGATGATGTATTCGAGCTATCCCAGGATACAGGATTGATCGGTATGCCTGAGCCGTTTGATGAGGACTATTTTAGCGGAATGCACCTGAAATCCCAACTGCAGCACCGGATTACAACCGCTTCTGTCGTTCGGTTATTCTCACGGCAAAAAGAAGCAACCCTTCATATCCGCAAAGGTTCCCATAAAATGAACAGCTCTGACTTTGTGACGGAAATGGAGGGGATTTATCCGTGAGTGTAATTGATGCGGGAAGTGCTGCAAATGCTTTTGTGGCAGGTATGGTGGAAAAGGCTATAAATGACCTGTACGTCTGTTTCCCTTGCAGAGTCATTTCGTTTGATTCGGCCAGCGGCATGGCTGCTGTGCAGCCTCTCTTTCGCAAAGCTGATAAAGAACCCGCACTGATCCAAAATGTACCGGCCATCGGACAAAAGCTTATCGTTAAGGAACATGAGCAGACCATCGTCGATCAGGGAATTGAACGTACAATAATTATAAAAGAACACGAGGAAATCCATTTTCCTAATGTAAAATCTGGCGATACCGTGCTTGTAGTATGTGCCGATGGTGAAATTAGAAACACACTGTCCGGACAAATCGCAATACCTGTAAGCAAACGGATGCACAGTAAGAACGATGCTGTAATTGTGGGGGTGCTTCCATGCAGTCTTTTAAGCTAGTAGAGGGTGATTTGGTTCTGGAGCATGGCGAAATCGTTATGGCTGAAGGAACTGATGAGCTTGTGCAGTGTCTAAAAAGCACTCTCGGCACTAACAAAGGCGAGTGGTTTTTGCAGCCTGAGCTAGGTATCAAATTTCGCGCGTTTTTGGAGAAAAATTTGAATGAAGAGGAAATGCGGGAACAAATCCGGCAAGGTTTGTTTCAAGAACCGCGCATCAAGACGGTGGATAGCATAAAGTTTGAACACGATAATCCAAATCGGATGATGACGGTTCGTTTCTCTGCTACGGCAGTTGACGGTACAACTATAGAAAGCGAGGTGACACAGCATGTTGGATGAAAAAGGATTTAAACGCAAGCGGTATGCCGACTTAATTACGGAAATGGAGGCCAAAGCGCGCGAAGCCTACGGGGAAACCATCAATACCTCGGAAAGATCGCCGCTTGGCATCATTCTTAGAATTTTCGCCTGGTTTTTGAGCAAGCCATGGGAAAAAGCTGAGGACGTGTATTATTCCGCCTACATTAATACCGCGCAGGGCGTTCAACAGGACCGACTCGGGCCGTATGTAGGAATCTCCCGTATTCCCGAACAGTTCTCATCGGGTTCCATAGCTATCACGGGCACCCCCAACTATACGGTTGCTGCCGGCTTTTCAGTCAGATCAATGAACGCGGTATATTTCACAACTACAGTACCCGTTACCTTAGATGCCAACGGGCATGCGACTGTGGGCATTCGAGCTTCGTTGGCAGGTGTTCGCGGCAATGTGGCAGGCGGATTGATAACGGAGATTGTGAATCCCAATCCGAATGTAGCCTCTGTAACCAACCCGGCCCCTACTGTCGGAGGCAGGGAAAAAGAAACCGACCCGGAATTCCGCGAACGATTCCAGCTCTCGGTTTCCGGAGGAGGCGCGGCTACTTTGGATTCGATTCGCAGTGCTTTGCTAGGCATCGCCGGTGTAAGGGCAGCTACTGTCATTGAAAACACTTCACTCGCTACGGATGCTGAAGGACGGCCAGGCAAAAGCTTTCAAGCCTACTTGCTAGGAGGTGACGCGGATGCTATAGCTCAATGCATTTTGGAAACAAAAGCCGTTGGTATTCAATCCTTTGGTGATGTATCCCGTACGGTTCATGACCTGTCAGGCTCCCCTCATATTATCAAATTCAGTTATGCTGAAAAAATCGCTTTGAAGGTCCGGGTTGCTGTGACCAAAAATGAACAATACCCCGTAGATGGCGATGCGCAAATCAGGACAGCTATTATCCGCTATATTGGTGGTGAAGATGTGGACGGCTCGTTGTATAGCGGGCTTGGCATGGGCGATGACGTGATATATACGAAGCTGATCAGCTCGATTTATAAGGTAGTCGGTGTTGAGGATGTTAATGTTCAAGTTGCGACTTCGGGCAGCTTTGGGACCGGCAATATTGCCGTATCCAGTAATAAAGTAGCTCAAATCCTTCATAGTGACATTGAGGTGAGCAGCCATGCCTGATCTTCGTGAGATGTTACAGAAGTTAACGGATCATTATGCCAAAAGTCCGCAGAGCAATATTGGGAAGCTTCTGTCCATTGTCCACGGACAACTCAACGACCTCGATCAGACACTCGAGACGATGCAGCTCTGGCGGGATATCGATCTTGCCCGTGGCTCAACCTTGGATAATATCGGGCAAAACATAGCCCAGCCTCGCGGGATGGCTTCAGACGAGGTCTACCGCGTGCTGATTAAGTCTAAAATTGCTCGCAATCTCTCACGTGGCGATATCAATACACTCATTCGCGTTATAGCGATCTCGGTTAATGCGGATTACTCTGAGATTGAAATTCGTGAAAAGTACACAGATCCGTCGGACCCCGAGCCTGCCGCGATCTCTTTAGTGCGGCTTCCTTTTAGCCGAATCAGTAATTCAGAAATCGATGTTCGTCAGTTTACGAGAATTCTACAAAAAACGATCCCCGCAGGAGTTCGTGTAGATGCCGTGGAGCTGCAGGGTACCTTCTCCCTTGCTAGCGGCCATGAGCTGGAAACAGATATCGAAGCAGGCTTTGCCGATATAGGTCAAACGACCGGCGGAACGCTTGGCGCTGTATTCACCCCTGCTGAAAACATAGATTTGCCTATTTAAGAGAGGAGCGCGATTTATATGGCTTTTGAAAAAGAACTGCCTGAATGGAAGTCACCTGGCGTTGAACCGTCCGCATCTAAGAAAAATGAAGGCTGGAAGCCAGGTGAGAAGCCTCCGGCAGACTGGCTGAACTGGACGCAGAACAGGACGTACAAGGCGTTGGAGGAACTTCAGAATCATAAGCATACGGGAGCTGTTGGGGATGCGGCGAAGCTTGACAGCAATAGCCTTGCCAATGGTGCGGCCACGGATGCTGTAATCGGGAACCGTACCGTAGATGATACAGTTGTACCAAGTACAGGGCCTAACACAATTACGGGCTTATTTGGCTCTTTAGGAAAAATGATCCGTCAGGTCACAGGTAAAAGCAGTTGGATTACGCCCCCTGCAACAACCTTGGAAGCCGCCAATACCCATATGAATGCAACTTCCGGTGTACACGGAGCGGTTTCAGCTGCGACTCCCAACACATTGTTAGTTCGTGATGCCAACGGCCGAGCTCAAGTCGCTGCTCCAGTTGCTGCTGCGGATATTGCTAGGAAAGATACAGTTGATGCGTTAGAAGTAAAACTGAAGGCAACTCAATCACTTACCACAAACTTGAATTACGGCTTGCAAACCGTTAATGCAGATCAAGCGGGTCCGATTGATCTGTCAGCGCGTGGTAGGACTTTGGTTAACCTGTTGGGGCGTGATGGAAACTTTGAAATGGACTCTAATGGTGACGGTATAGCAGACGGGTTTTCTGTACTAAGCGTAAGCGGAACATCTTTATTCTCTCTTTCTCCGGATGCAAAGTTCGGGACGAAATCTCAGAAATTAGCATCAAGTGGTTATTCTAACATAAAAAAAGATTTAGTTAATATCGAT
The DNA here is from genome assembly GCF_042676305.1 of Paenibacillus sp. GCM10027630. Classification (NCBI taxonomy): domain Bacteria; kingdom Bacillati; phylum Bacillota; class Bacilli; order Caryophanales; family Paenibacillaceae; genus Paenibacillus; species Paenibacillus sp. GCM10027630. Next base: position 50,662 of record NZ_JBHTGY010000050.1, read on the forward strand.
TCTTCTAAGACTTATCTAATCTCAGTATGGATGAAAGTAGACAACGGGGGAAGTGTCGAATTTAGACTATATAAGGATAGCACTAGTTATATCTCCCCAGGTACTGTGACAACACAAGGATATCAGCTAAAATACCTTAAATTCGCAGGTTCGTATTTCAATGGAGGGACAGAAAAGTCTTTGCGGCTTTATCAGCACACTTCCTTTGCAGCTTATTTCGATGGTATATCCATATACGAAATTTCTGCTGCTGATTATGCCAAAATTGACGATGATCCTGAATTTACAGGGGATAAACTTGCAGCCAAGTTCCCATACACCGAAAGCATAGCCAACGTTAATGGATTGTATGTAACTAAGTCAGGGAAGAACCTGCTGCCTCCGTTTAACGAGTGGACGTTACATGCAAATTCAGTTGTAGTAGAGCCTTATAAGTTGACGTTGAATGCTACTGCGCAGTATCAATCTTCAACATCAACTATTCCTGCATTACCGAGCCAAACTTACACGCTTACTATGAGTACAACGCAGTCTGTGTCCATTTATGCATTCGATAAGGATGACGTGAGTCTTTCCACTATTTATAATCAGATGTATAATGGCGCGATTACTTTTACTACACCGCCTAACACGGCAAAGTTTAGTGTAAATTTGTTTAATCACAGTGCTACTGGAACTTTCACTTTCACCAGCCCTATGCTCAATCTAGGCTCTATAGCGGCGCCCTTTGAACCGAAATCAGACCAATACATCTATGTCCCTAATCAGCAGTTAGCGTCTAACGTAGACGGCTCGGTATACGATATGTTGTATAAGATGGGGAACAAGTATTATAAAGAAACACGATTCAAACGAATGGACCTGACTGGGAGTTTAGCGTGGTCTTACACCAAAAGGACTGCAGGACATGTGGCTTTATATACGCCTATAACAAATAATTTGGCTGGTAACTCTTTCACTGCTGTTAAGTACGATGGGAAGATTGTTAAGTTTGACAATAGCTTAATGAACCCTGACGTTGCAACAATTGACAATGTAAATGGTAGTTTTTATGTGACGGCACCTTCATCAGACACTGGCTGGGGTGAAGACTACACGCCGACACAAGCGGAGATAAAGGCATATTTTTATGGGTGGAGAATGTATGACGGTGTAAATCCAGCAAACTTGTATACAGGAGGAACAAAATATTGGTATTACATCGATGCATCAGGTAATCCGTTCGGCGGGACTGATGTGTTGCCTACAACATTAGCCCCTCAAAGCGATAAGGGTAGAAAACCTTACAAACTACAATATCAGCTTGCTACATCGACTATCGAGGAGATAGCAGTAGAAGGTGACATTGCGCTGCATGAGGGCGGGAACCAAATCGAGGTTGGTAGTGGGATCATTGTTAGGGAAAAAGCTAATCCGCAGCTCGTTGCTGGAACTTATAAGATCAATGATGGGAATACCCCGTTGACGCTTTTAAAGTACCGTAGCTTAGATATTTTATCTGTAAACAAAGGACTGTTACAAGCCAAGGGATCAAAAATTTATGACAGTTTTTATAAGCTCCATCGGTACGAAGTCACTTCTGCAGACTACGACCCAACTGCAGACTACTATGTGACCTACATCGCCCTAGACCAGTACAACATTACATGCAGCCCTACAGATGTAAGCATCCTATACGGTGCAAATATGGCTACAGTGGTGAGTAACTTGGCGCAGGACTTAGCAGGTAACACGACAAAGGATAGCGTACAGGACTGGCTATTACTACAAGATGGCGCATATCTGGATAATTTACGAATTGATATAGATACGCATAGAAATGCTAGCACTGCTCATGGGTCTACTTCAGCCGCTACAGCTAGCACAATTATGCAACGTGATGCAAATGGACGTGCACAAGTCGCTGTACCTGTAGCCGCTGCCGATATTGCTAGAAAAGATACCGTGGACGCTGTTGATTCGAAGCTGAAGACCACACAGTTGCTTACAACCAACCTTAATTACGGTTTGCAGGCTATAAATGCAGACCAGGTGGGTCCGGTTGATCTGGGGGTGCGTGGCAGGACGTTGGTTAACCTGTTGGGGCGTGATGGGAACTTTGAATCGTTGACACCTTGGACAATTGGTGCGAGCGCAAGCCTAAGTTCAGTGAACAAAACCATAGGTAACTACTGTGTGTATATCAATAATACAAACAATTACGTCTATAAAGACTATGCGAATCTAAATAGTGCATCCTACTACGTCTTGATAGGTGACTTAAAATCAGACGATGCAAATTTTTGTCTCAATTATTGGGATTACGGAGCATTTACAAATATCAAACGTGCGTACAGTATTGCTAACGGAAAATTTAATGCAGCCTATTTAAAATTTACAGGTAAGACCGGAATACGTATATCTGTTGGAGCTCATCAAGGAAGTACGGCCATGAATGGATATGCAGATGGGTTACGTCTATATGAAATAACCGCAGCTGAATATGCAGCAATTGATAGTATGACTCTTGAGCAGATCGCCACTAAGTTCCCATACACCGAAGGCATAGCAAACGTTAATGGGCTGTATGTAACTAAGTCAGGGAAAAATTTAATTCCGGTGTTTAACGAGTGGACATTAAATGCAAATGCTGTAGTTAATGAGCCATATAAATTGACTATAAATAAAACAACAGGGTTTCAAGAATACTCCGTACTTCTACGCTGCCTCCCTTCTCAGATTTACACAATGTCATGGGCACAAGCGGGGACGCAATGGGCAGTCAATTTCTATTCGGATGAGGCAGGATTAACTTTTATTAGCTCTTTCGGGTACACTGCGAGTCTTTCAGGGACGTTCACCACACCAAGTAATGCAAAATCTATGAAAGTTTATCCTGACACCAATTCCGCAGCGGGAACCTATATATTTGACAAGCCAATACTCAATCTAGGCTCCACTGCCTTGCCGTTTGAACCCAAATCGGACCAATACATCTATATCCCTAATCAGCAGTTTGCATCTAGTACAAATGGGGCGATTTACGACTCACTGTACAAGGCAGGTAGTAAGTACTATAAAGAGTCCCGTCTCAAAACAATTGACTTGAAGGACACATTATCGTGGTCGGGACAAAACGATTATGTAGGGTATAAGCAAGTGTACACGGCTGGAAACTCCTTCGCTGATACTGTAGGCTCTATTGTGTCTAACCCCACGGTTACTGTTTTAGACTACAAGGGACAGCCTGTTTCAATTCAAACTTACATCCACAATTTAGATAACCGCTTGTATGTGTATGTAGCAGACCTTGATAGTGGTTGGGGAGAGACATATAATCCTAGTGCAGCTGACATAGCAAGCTACTTTAAAGGTTGGAGACTATCAGACAATGCATTCGGTCAGTACTCAAGTGGGACGAAATACTACACAGCCGTAGACGCTTTGAAAGCGAATTTCTTGAACAAAGTTTCAGGGAGTGTAGTAGGTAATCCTCACACTTCTAAATATGGTAAAGCAAGTTCTTTGATAACGCCATCCGGAAGCTGGACAGGAGAGGTAAGCACTTCTTCGTATACTTGGTTACAGTCCTTAGATGGTCAACTGGAACTAATGACAGATTCGGTAAGTGGTAATCAAGTTCAATACTTATTCTCCTTCAACCTCATTGAACATGTAATCCGAAATTACGGTGTTGAGATTTTCGGAACAGCAATAACTACAACTGATCGTGTAACTTGGTTGAAAGCCAATATAGGGAAGCTTACTTGTAACTGGTGTGGATTTGGAAGTAGTCCATTAGGCAACAAGGCATATTTGAGTGTATGGAAAGTGACTACGAATGCATGGCCCACAGCGAAAACGCACACAAATTCGACTGTTACACAATTATCCTTCCAACACACATTTGCTACATCCGTTGTGGGGGACTTAATAGACTCTGCTGGGTTTGTCCACTACATTGCTTATGCAGACCCGTCCAATGGAACTATAGCATCTACGTTAAACACCGACTTTGTAGAATTGGATGTACAGTTGCTTGTACAAACGTTACCTAATACAACTTATGCAACGAAGAACTATACACCTTACAAGCTGCAATACCAGCTTGCTACATCAAAAATTGAGGAAATTGCAGTAGAAGGTGACATAGCACTCCATGAGGGTGGTAATCAAATCGATGTTGGCAGTGGGATGATTGTAAGAGAGAAGGTAACGCCTCTCATAGCCTCTGCGGAAGGGTTTTACAAAATTAATGATAACTACGCAGTTGCTGTTGGGAGTTCGACATATCTTAAAAATCGTGCTTCAAGGATTCTGAAGGTATTCAAGAACGGTATTGAAGATAAAAAGTGGAGGTTTATGCACGATAGTAACGTAGGATGGACGAATGGAACATCTAGAGCATTTATTCCTATTACTGACTACGACCCAACAGCCGATTACTACGTTACGTACATCGCCCTAGACCAGTACAACATTACATGTAACCCGACAGACGTAAGCATCCAATACGGCGCAAATATGGCGACAGTGGTCAGTAATTTGGCTCAGGACTTAGCAGACAACACAACAAAGGACAGTGTACAGGACTGGCTATTGCTGCAAGATGGTGCATACCTAGACAACCTGCGACTTGATGTCGATACACATCGAAACACCGCTACTGCTCATGGCTCAACATCGGCTGCTACAGCAAACGCCATAATGCAAAGGGATGTGAATGGTCGCGCACAAGTTGCTGCACCTGTAGCTGCTGCCGATATTGCCAGAAAAGACACCGTTGATGCGGTGCGTACAGACAACACGAAACCTCTAGTAGTCGAGGTAAGGACTTCCGACCCTGTTAGTCCTGTTGTTGGGCAAGAATGGCTGCGAAGCGACTTGTAGGAGGGGGGGAAGTAAATGTCGTTGATAACTCTTAATGCCACAAGAGATAGTTGGGGTTCTATTAATTTGCACACCGTTAACTCTGAGACTGCAGTCCAATATGGTCAATGGGGTTATTATGAAGAAGAGTATAATGCAATAGCTTGCATTGATTTTGATTTTAATAGTATTCCTGCTGGTGCAACCATAAATAAAGCAACTCTTAGGGTATACGGTTCAAAAGGACAAGTAGATGTAGGTGTAAGTACCTATGTCGATCGAATTACATCAAATTGGGGATCCAATTCAGGTTTGCCGTCAAGTACAGATGCCAATAGAGTTAATGCCCCAAGCTTTACTACCGCTACATCTGCTTGGTATGAATTTGAAGTAACTGGTATCGTCAGAGATACTAGACAATATGGCGGCTATGGATTTAAGTTTTGGCGACCCTTTATTTATTACTTTAGTTATTCTCAGCAATATATTTTAGGAGTTGCTTCAGGAGTCTCCACATCACCTAAACTTATCGTTGACTACACACCTTCAAACGTGGCACCTAACGCTCCAGCAATTACAGCTCCTACGTGGGGACAGAACTTAGCAACGCGTACGCCCACAATTACGTGGCTATTTACCGACCCTGACGCTGGTAATTATCAGAGTGCTTATTATGTGGAATTAATAAATTCAGTCTACAGCGCGGTATTATGGAACAGTGGTTGGATTAGCAGTTCAGGTACCAGCTTTACATTACCAGCCGGTGTAATTACAGCAGACGGTGCTTACTATCTTAGAATTCAAGTTAAAGATCAAAGTGGGGCTATAAATGCTGCAAATGGTAACGGGCCTGACCCCGCTTTTGGTAATACTTATTTTATTTCAGATACAACCCCACCAACCATAGGAGCACCTTCAACACAACAATATATAGCAGGAACAACAGCTACAGTTTATGTTGATGGGGTGACGGATGCAATCGGAATTAATCGAGTCCAAGTTTATCAAATGCGTCCTGACGGTTCTTATTATGATATTGGTAACGCAACTCATGTAGGCAACGGACGTTATTCGATAAACGCTACAGGGATAAATGTCGATGGAAATTGGCAATTCCACTTTAGGGCTTACGATAATGCTGGTAACCCTGCAATAAATGGGAATTATGTAGCCGCTTATGTTATGCGTGATACAGTAGCACCTACTATTTCAAGCGTCCAAGGATATAGTTATACGAACGTGACATCTGGAACACGTAGAGTTTGGGCGTATGGGGTTACTGACAATCTTTCTGGAATCGGGACAATCTACTGTAATTATAAGCTACCTAACGGGACGCAAGTTAACAGTGTTGTTTGTACAAAATCCGGCTCTGACGCTTACGTAGATATTCCTTTATCCCAGCAGGGTGAATATAGAATGGACTTTTACTGCATTGATAACGCTGGAAATTGGATGGTTGGAAGCAAAACAGCCTACTTCTTCGTTGATTCGGTCATATCGAATGACCCAAACGCTGCAGCCATTTACGGAACAACGACTGCTACAATATTTTGGCAGCAGTTTTACGATCCAACTCCTTCATCAGGCTTTTCTAACACCAAAATGTATCTAGGGGAATGGAGCGGTTCTGATTGGGTTGGCGGAACACCCAACTTATTCAATGGAAATATTGTTGCTACAGATAGCAGTGTCTTAGAAAAAAACATAACAGGACTTAAAGCGGGTGGCCGCTATCGTTATACAGTCATACATTTCGATAATGCAGGAAATGCAAGTTCCTATACTTATCGGGAATTCGCTACTAAGAAAAAAATAGGTGAAAAACGTATTAAGGCAGGTGGGACTACTATCTCACTACCGATATACGATCCACAATCCGGTGTTGTTGGTTCCACTGCACGTAGAATCACTTTATCTGGAGGTGTCGTTGGCTGTTATGAACTAGTAGCTACAACCGATGTAAATGCAAGTCCCATGCGACTGACGACAACCCAAGGTATAAAAGCAATATCCAAGTAATGTTATAAAGAAATAGCCCCCTTATCGGGGCTATTTCTTTACACAGAAAGGGCGTGGTGCTCAATGCCACATGATGAAGAGAAAGGTGAAATCCTGCAAAGATTAACGCGAGTAGAAACCAAGCTTGATTTAATGATCAATGCCCGAGATATCGCGAATGAAGCAATGCTATCAACCAAAGCTGCACACAAACGGCTGGACCAATTGGAAGAAAATCAAACATGGCTCTGGCGGACTACTGTAGCAGCTTTAATTATCGGAGCCATTGGACTGCTATGGAAAGGGTTGTGACATGAGCATGGACAGCCAATTTTTCACTTGGGAAGCTCTTTCCACTATGGGGGGAGCTTCTTTGTTGACGTTTTTCATTGTCCAGTATTCGAAAACATCATTAGACCGGTGGCTGCCGCTGCCAACTGATATTTATGCCATAATGGTAGCTTACGCTGTCCTTCTCGCCGCCCAGATAGCTACTGGTGCAAGCCCATTGGATTGGCGCCTGTATGGGCTGACTTTTGCCAATGCTTTTTTAGTTGCAGCAACGGCAGGACATCTTCAAAATAAATCCATTCATCCCCCCGCACTCAAAAAGAAAGGGGATATTCACTTATGAATCCTCAGCAATTCATCAATACTCTAGCACCAATTGCTGTTGCGGAAATGCATCGTACCCGTATCCTAGCCAGCATCACCATTGCGCAGGGTGCATTAGAAAGCGGCTGGGGCGCTTATGCTCCCGGTAACAATCTTTTCGGCATCAAAGGCGCAGGTCAATTGCAAGAAACACAGGAGTTTATCAACGACCATTGGGTCGATGTGGTAGATGGATTTCGTGTATATGACGACTGGATCGGCAGTGTTATAGACCACTCTCAATTCTTAATGGAAAATGGCCGTTACGCTACGGCCGGTTTTTTCGAACACTGTACAGCAAAAAATTACAAAGAAGCCGCCTACTCACTGCAAAAGGCAGGGTATGCGACAGATCCCAGCTATGCTTCCAAGCTAATTAGCATCGTTCAGAGCTGGGACTTGGAACAATATGACCGGATAACATTAAAGGAGTTGGATGCCTATATGCTTACTGCACAAGACGCCAATAAAGTAATCGGCTTCCTGAAAGCTGCTTACGAAGCTACTACTAATCCTGAAGCTCAAGCCGAATTCCATCATTTAGCCAACGAGCTCCGCAAAGCATCCGGACAACCGGAAGAATAAACGATGCGCTTTCTCTAGCACAATATTTTGTATCAAACTATCAAATACTCACAGCCTAGAGCCCATCAATTAAAATATACCAGTAACTATAAGCTGCTATACCTATCACTCTACTCTATTAAGAATATGATAACATGCAAGTAATTTATTATCATGTTGATGGGAGAGGATAGTATGAAGTCCGCGAGACCCCGCAGTGCCGCTATTCCCAAGAAAGCCGTCCGTCTGACGAAAAGTGCGGGATTGCCCAAAAGTAAGGTCATGTCGCTCTATCGTACCCAAGTGAAACAGATGCGAAATGAAAAGCCGGTGTTAATCAGCCAAACCAGCACTATCATCGGAACCGATAACTCCTGGTTCAATGCCCAAATCATCCCTCGCGATCCTTCCTGGGTTGCGGTGAATAATGCGAGCTACGTATGGTACTCAGGCAACCTGAACAGCAGCAATGCTATTATTTCCAAAACATTTACGCTGGCTCTTAACAGAAATATTTTGGCCTCGACCCTGTTTCTGTCAGTCGATAACTATGCCGTTGTCATTATCAATGGAGTTCCTCTCTTATTCGATGGCCCGACAACTGCAACCTCCAACTTTAACCCGGGTCGTACGTTCAACATCCGTACCTTTCTGCGCAAAGGCCGCAACGACATTGTCATTATAGCTTTCAATGCTAACGGTGCCAGAAGTCAGGACAACCCGGCTGGCGTAGCAGCAAGACTTAATATTAACTTGAGCGCAATTCAGTCATAGAGGTCCAAAAGTAAATTTGTCAGAGACAGCTTTATATACATGAGGCCCACACTTTACCATCTATTTCGGATGGATTAAGTGTGGGCCTCTTTTTTTATGTGTATCTATGATTACTGGAGATCCAGGAATGTCAAAATGCCTACAGTTGAGGTTCTACGCGATACTTCAGACCTATCTTTAATGGAAGTTCAACGAGCTAATTTCGTATTGTTCTCCATTATTTTTTATTAACTATATTTTTCCCCAAAATTGTAGTAGAGTAGTGTTCGCACAATTATCGTTGTTCGACATTTTCTAGTAAAATTCTTCTTTTTCTGCTTTTATTCTACAATATATTCATTATTTTGTATTATAGTAAATACTACAAAATAATACAAGAGCACTAGGAAAATATTCCTATAAACCGTCTTTTAAGCAGTCTTCCACGAAATCGGGAGCTGCTTTTTTTATTTGTTGTACGGTATGAAGATAGCGTTGAGTAGTATTAATGTGTGTATGTCCAAGGGATTCCTGTACCTGCTGCAGTGTTGCACCCCGGAGTAGGGCTAAAGTAGCACTCGTATGTCTAAGCCAATGTGGGGTTACCTTTTTCTCTAGACTGCATTGCTGACGGGCTTTTTGAATCATCTTCTCTATAAGCCTTACGGATAAGGGGAATACTTTCTGATTTAGGGGCTTTTCCTGTTGCAGGAAAAATTGTTTGCGTTCGCTGAATAATTTCCACAGCATTGCCGGTACCTTCACTTCGCGCTGCTTCCCCCCTTTTCCAAGGATCGTCAACCAAATTGAGCTCTCTTCCGGATCCGTATGGAAATGCCCCCATTCAATAGAGATTAATTCAGATACACGCAACCCTAATAAAACAAGGGTCAATCCGATTAAATACTCCCTCGATCCCTCAAGTTTCAGCTGTTCAAACAGAAGAAGAACCTCACGTTTTGTTAAATAATTGTTTTTACTGTTTATGGTTATTTGTGGGGTACGAATGCAGGTCATCGGATTATTTTTAAAAATACCAATATTCGAGTCGCTTCCCCATTTGTAGAGAGAACGCAGCGGCGCTAAATAAATGGCAACGGTTGCAGGTGCTTTCGGTTTGTTATCCTTGCAGAAAAGTCCTTCAAATAGCCCGATCTTATATACCTCGACATCTTTCCACGTAACATCCTTCAAAGATTTGTCCCCTATAAAATCGCGAAATTTATTTATGGCACTAAGATAGTTTCTCACTGTATATGTAGAGCGCTGATAAGTGGCAAAAAACATTTTAATAATCTGATCATCGGAATATGGCTGGTTGTCTACTGGATGGATTGGAAGCTGAAACTGACTGATTTGCGTTAGCATAAGAGCTTTTTCCTCCTTTTATTGTTTCGAACAACGATAATTGTGCGAAACACTACTCTACTACATTTTTGGGAAAAGAAGCTAGTTTTGACGGTAAAAAGAGAATACCAATCAGGTCAAAGGCACACCCATCGAAAGATGGGGCCGCAAAACTTTAGGGGCTACAACGTTTGAACCACAGTACCACGGAACGTTATGCCAGCCAGTTACCCCAAAAAGGCTTCTGTCTATGGGGAGGCCTCTTTTTTCTGAAAAGGATTTGTAGTATCGGTGGTCTATTGAATTTATAGGGGGAGCTGAAGAGGTGAGTTGCTATGGAGAACGGGCTGTGGGTGAAGAAATTGCTTCAACTTTTAGGCAAGGATGTAAATACATACGACCATAGCTTAAGGGTGGGAAAATTATGCAAGATGATGGCAACATATTTACATTTAGACGAAAAACAAACATGCCAACTAATCCTGGGAGGCTGCCTGCACGATATTGGAAAAATATTTATACCCGATCAAATTCTGAAAAAAGCTTCAGCTCTCACAGCACAAGAATGGAAAATCATGCAGGAGCACCCTTCCCTTGGCGCTAGTATGATGCGGGAATATGGGTGTATGGATCAAGATATCATAGACGTAATTGATTTTCATCATGAGCGATGGAATGGTATGGGGTATCCAAACGGATTAAAGGGAAACAGCACCCCTGAATTCGCCAGAATTTGCGGTATTCTGGATTCCTTCGACAGTATGGTTACCGACCGGCCTTATCGCAAGGGATTAACGTTTAGACAGGCGGAAGAAGAACTTTTACTCCATAGTGGAACGCAGTTTGACAGCTATTATGTTGATATATTTTTAAGACTATCCCCGTCATTTGGCGAAATATATCCTTTCAAAAAACATACATGAGGTGACTTTCTATGAAATGGTTTTACAATTTGAAAACATCGGTTAAGTTGATCTCTTCCTTTTTTATCATTTCAATGATTTTGGTTTTTGTCGGCATCTACGGCTTAATGAATTTGAGTAAACTCAATGATAGCTTATTTAATATGTATAAAAACAATTTATTGCCCGCCAATCATCTATCCGATGCTCAAATTATATATCAAAGGCTGAGAATTAATCTTCGCGACATAAACGATGCGGATAACAATATCGAAAGGGATCAGCTTTCCGATAAGGGAAAAGGTTTTAGGAAAGATATTGATGGCAGACTCAATGCTTATCGTAAAACTTCTTTATCCCAAGAGGAGATCGAAGTGTTTAAAAAGTTTGACCTTGCATGGCAGGACTACCAGAAAGCGGCAGACAAAGCCATACAAATGAGTTACGAAGGAAGAGATGCCGAGTTTAAAGCTTCATTTAAAACCGGGGATTTAAGAAAAATCGGAGATGACTTAAACAACATACTGCAGCAATTAATAGAAATTAACGTGAAAAGTGCGGAGGAGGCCAACGTACAAGGAGACATCCTTTACACCACTTCCCGTTCGGTCACCATTACGGTTATTATTATTTCGCTGTTAGTCAGTATTGGCTTTGGCTATTTAATTGCACAGATTATTGCCCGCCCATTGAACCGTGTTGTGGGACTGGTAGCCAAGGTAGCGGAAGGCGATTTAACGGAAACATCGGATATTGATACCAAAGATGAAATCGGACGATTAGGTGATTCCATTAATACAATGATACTGAATTTACGTAAAATTATCGGTAGCGTTTTATCCTCAGCAGAGAGCGTTTCCGCGGCTGCCCAACAAATATCGGCCACTACGGAGGAAATCGCCAGCGGAAGTACGAGTCAAGCCCAGGCTGCTCAAACGATGAACGAACTGTTCAAGGAATTATCCTCAGCAATAAGCTCGGTAGCAAGTAATGCAGAGCAGACATCCGAATTAGCCAACAAAACGATGCAAACCGCTCATGATGGCGGCATCGTTGTGCGTTCTTCCATTGAGGGAATGAATTTGGTAAATGAACAGATGTCCCGAATGGAAAGTGATTCTGACAAAATTGGTGAAATTATTGAAGTCATAGATGATATTGCCGACCAAACCAACCTTCTTGCTTTAAATGCGGCGATAGAAGCGGCTAGAGCCGGGGAACAAGGCAGAGGATTTGCCGTAGTAGCTGATGAAGTGCGCAAGCTGGCAGAACGAAGCAGTGAAGCAACCAAACAAATTACAGCCATTATTAAAGGCATGCAGCAGAATACCCGTCAATGCGTAAAGTCAGTGAGTGAAGGCGTTATTTCATCGCAAGAATCAGGCGAAGCGTTCAAGAACATTATTAATATGGTCAATGAAACGGCAAACAAAGCGGCGGAAATTGCAGCCGCCAGTGAGGAACAAGCCGCTCAAACTACGGAAGTTTTAATCTCTATTGAAAGTATTTCTGCGGCTACCGAAGAATCAGCTGCCAGCAGTGAGGAAACCGCCATGACCGCCCAATCACTTGCCCAATTGGCAGAAGAATTAAATAACAACGTAACCATTTTTAAAATATAAGAAGGTGGGTAAATGGACGTAAACAACCCGGAGCAGTACATCGAGGTCGGTATTGGAAAAGAAAAATATGCGGTAGGAATCCAGGACATCCATGAAATTATTAGATTACGGGATATAACAGAGCTTCCGAACCGTAACGCTTATTTCAAAGGGGTCATCAATTTAAGAGGCCAGATAGTGCCGGTAATCAGCCTGCGCATCCGATTCGGTATCATGGAGGAGCCCTATACCAAATCAACCCGGATTATCGTAATCAATCATGCCGGTGAGATAGTTGGAATAATCGTGGATCGGGTCGAGAAAGTGACGACCCTTTCGGAAATACAGCCCCTGGATACGATTGGGGATACCGATAGTTCCTGCATCACCGGTTTTGGAAAAACGGAAACGGGATTAGTTTGTATATTGAATCTGGAGCAAGTTCTTCAGAAATAGGTACTGATGGGCACACATCGCCAACGTACTACTGCTACAGCACATAGCGAAAGGGAATCCCATGGGGTTCCCTTTTTGCTGCCTTCTCTTTGCCTTGTATTCCACTATTTCACAGTTCTTTGGTGTTGACTCCTTGTTGACCCGGAGCCATCCGAAGCATCAAAAAAAGGGCGTACAGCATCAAACTCGCTGTACGCCAATATCCTCAGGACGCGGTTTCGCGTCCTCTTACTCTCTCCCCGTAGCTACCGGATTGTCGCTATAGCTAACCCAATCGCTCCAGCTGCCGGAGTAAAGCTTCACGTTAGTGTAGCCCGCTGCATGCAAAGCAAGTACATTCGGGCAAGCCGTTACGCCGGAGCCGCAATACACAATGATTTCATCTGCTGATTGCAAGTCGGTAAACCGCGCTTTTTGCGATTCAGCTTCCTTCCAGTTGCCTTGCTCATCAAGGCCATCTTTCCAGAAATACTGCTTTGCCCCAGGGATATGCCCTGCTACAGGGTCGATTGCTTCCTCAAGTCCCAAATATCTGCGTTCTTCACGAGAATCGATAAGTACAGTGCCTGGACGTCCAATACGGCTCTTTACATCCTCCATGCTGACCAAAATGCCGTCTTGAAGCTTCGGTTCAAACACAGTCGGATGCTCTATCGCAGGTTCATCCGTTACAGGATAACCCGCTTCCTTCCACTTCGTGTAGCCTCCATCCAGCACGTACACTTGAGAATGTCCGAGATAATGAAGAATCCACCACAAGCGCGAAGCCATAGCTCCGCCTTGATCATCATAAACAATTACGGTCTTTTCGTTATTTATGCCGGCCTCGCCAATTTTAAGTACAAGTTCATTCCAATCTGGCAGCGGATGTCTTCCTCCATGTACGTCTTTTGGAGCTGACAAGTCCTGTTCCAAGTCAAAATACACGGCGCCGGGGATATGATCGACAGCATAAGCCTCTCGGCCCGCACTTGGATTCCCTAATAAAAAACGGCAGTCTGCAATAACGACATGTTCGTCTGTACCATGGTCAAACAGCCAATCCTGACTCACTATATGCTGCATCATAAACACTTCCTTTACTGTGTGGATATCTCTACTAGTATACAACGGATTAGCGTCCCAGCAAAACGAAAAAATTCCGCTATTTGGTAATTGGTTCGACAAACCACCAAGCTGCGGGTACAATAGGGTTGAAAAAGAATTGGAAAACCGTAGGGTCTCAAAGGAGTTTACCCCATTATGCTTACTTCACCAACATTCCGAATCGCACCTTTAACTGAAGCCCATTGCATGGACATCTGCACTTGGTCCTACCCGGCTCCTTACAATATATACAATTGGAGTCCATGGGAGATCATGCTCTCCGAGCAAGAAGAGTTTGCAGACGCTGAACTGCGGGAGCAGCAATACCGGGCTGTCTTGGACGAAGATGGCCTCATGTATGGCTTTGCCCAGTTTTTCCCCATCACTGGAGTTACACGGCTTGGACTAGGCATGCGTCCTGAATTATGCGGCCGAGGCCATGGAGTTGAATTTGTACGCGCCATAGCAGCCGAGGCCAAAAGAAAAGCACCCGCCAATGAAATTGATTTGGAGGTGCTTAGCTGGAATATTCGCGCGTTCCGCGTCTATGAGAAGGCAGGCTTCGTGCATACCGATACGTACAATAAAATAACGCCAACCGGTAGGGATTTGTTTTACTGCATGGAATGGAAACCAAAGCGCACTAACAAGTAATCGGTTGACCTACTGCCGAAAATGGACGAAATATGAGGCTGGACCACTTTTTGAAAATACCCAGGCTATCGTCGACGTTATAAGCTATAGAAGCTGAGCTACCTTATCCCGCTATCTGCCCAAAGCATTATCGAAGCGTTCTGCCGCTTCAAAATCAAGCGCGCTCAACCCGCCAGCATGCCATGAGGTGAGCCTCAACGTCACCCTTTTATAATCAATGGCGATTAAAGGATGATGGTTTAATTCCAGCTCCGCGATACTTGCCACCTTGTCGACGAAAGCAATACCGGTTAAATATTCGGTGAATCTATATACTTTGACGATCCACTTTCCGTCTGCTTCTCGGTTCCAGCCCGTCAACTGCTCCAGCCGTGCATTAATTTCTTCTTCTGTCAGCTTCTCCATCGATCCATCTCCTTAGAGCTTTACTACAACAAAGCTTAGCTTGCTTCGGAAGCACTGGCTGAGTTTTGCTGCAGTAAAGCTTGCTTGGCACGGCTTAATCAGCTCCGCCTTCCCCGCACGTGACCGTTCTCATTTAAGCCTGTACGCGCAGCTCGTCTACCGAAACGCGACGTTGCCCCATTGGGACCGTTGGCGCATTCACGATTTGAGCAGAAGGTTCGCCAGCATCTTTCATGCGCGCAAGAAGCCGCAACTTCAATTGATCAGCTACCGTTCTGAGTGACTCCACTCCTGCCAGATTCGACAGCTCATACGGATCGGCTTGCAAATCATACAAAAACTCTTCCTCATAAATGTCTGAGCCCGAGTCAGACCATCCGTCTTTTCCAGCCGCTTTCACACTGTATTTCCAACGGTCAGTTCGTATAGCTCGGCCCACCTGCGACTCGCTGATCTGCACGAAAACCTCTTGAGGCCAATCTGCTCTGGCCTGCTTTCCTTGCAGAAGCGGCATAACCGACCTGCCCTGCATGGCCTCCGGCACCTTAATGCCAGCAGCATCAAGCAAAGTTGGAGGAAGATCAATCAAACTGACGAGCTCCGTAATGCGCCGTCCGTCTTGAAAGCCAGGACCACATATCGCAGTCGGGACCCGAATCGAGCTATCATGGCAGGAACGCTTGTATTCGCCGTTCCTCGTTTTAAAATGGCAAGCATGATCCGATGTAAATAAGATAATCGTATTTTCTGCTAAATTCAAGCTCTTCAAAGTATCCATCAATCGGCCGAGGGCGTCATCAAGCCGCTTAACCATGCCGTAATAGCCGTCCAAATGCTGATGAGCCGTTCCACCTAACGATGCAAGATCAGCCGGTACCCAGCGGCTTGTATACGCCCCCTGATAAACATCCGGCGAAGGATAATTATCCGTATGGTTTTGATGATGCGGCTCCAAATAGGACACAAACATATAGAACGGATCCGCCTGGTGCTGATCGATATAGCGGATTGCCGCATCCGTCAAAGCATCAACCCGATAACCGGGAAGCTTCACAGCCTCGTTAGCCTGGTTATAAACAACCGTATCGTACGCATCCGATGAAAACTCCAGCACGTTGGAAGCCAGCCAGTGGTCATAACCGCCCCTCTGCGCCTCGGGGACAGGCTCTTCCCCGGCCAGATGCCATTTCCCTATATAAGCGGTTTGATAACCGGCTTCTCCAAAGTGGTGGGCTAATGTTTTTGCCCTCGCAGGCAGAGGAATCCCATTGCGGTAACAACCCGATGCTGTCGCATACAAGCCCGTCTGCAAGCAGGATCTGGCGGGACCACAAACCGGCTGACAAGTAAATGAATGATAAATATGTGTACCCGCCCGTGCCATCCGGTCAAAATTCGGTGTTAGATTGAGCGGATTGCCATGTACACCTGTTGTATCCCAACGCTGCTGATCAGTAAAAAAGACAATGACATTCGGCTGAGCAGATCGCCGGGAACCTGATTCATTTACCAGCTTTAAATCATCCATAATGGACTCACTCCTCACTTCTTTTATTTAATGATTATCCAACCTTTTTTAAAACCCGCTCAATTTCGTAAGCCCGCAATTAATACTTACCATAATCCACTTCCGCCCATTCTTCGTGCCAGCCAATTGGAGAACAACAGCATAAGCAATCCGACAACGGATTGGAACAAACCCGCAGCAGCAGCCAGTGAATATCTTCCCATCGTCAAGCCGACCCGGTAAACGTAAGTATCCAAAATATCCGCCACACTATATACCAAAGGATTGTATAAAATAAACACCTGATCAAAACCCGCAGATAAAATATGGCCTGTACGTAAAATCAATAGAATAACGATGGTGTTGGCAATGGACGGTATCGTGACATAACGAACCAATTGAAACCGGCTGGCTCCATCCATTCGGCCAGCCTCATATAACTCAGGATTAATTCCCGCAATAGCAGCCAAATAAATAATAGTTCCCCATCCAGCTTCCTTCCAAATGTTTGACCACACGAGCAGAGAACGGAAATTATCCGGCTGCATAATCGGCGATGATTCCATACCGAACACCGCCAAAATGCCGGTGCTGGGCGAGAGGAGTGTAAACATCATGCCGCCCAATACAACCCAGGAGAGAAAATGCGGAAAATAGACGATAGTCTGGATAAGCCGCTTGATACCATTACTGAACACCTCATTAAGCAGCAAAGCTAATATTATAGGAGCTGGAAACCCGAAAATCAGTCTGTAAAAGCTAATAATAATGGTATTGGTGAAAGCAACCCAGAAATCCTCTGTTTCGAACAAAATCCGGAACCACTTCATTCCGGACCAAGCACTGTCCATCACACCCAAAGACAGCTTATAATCCTTAAACGCGATCAGGATACCGACCATTGGAATGTATTTAAATACAAGAAAATAAATCAAACCCGGAAGCATTAGCAAATAGTAATATTTGTATTTCACCACCAGCTTCCAGAGCAAAGATTGGCGAGTTGAAATCCCCCCTCCCGATAAGGGGTAAGCCTTATTGATTCTCATCCCAGTCACCTCCCGGATGTTCTTTATTTCCTTAGACGCGAGACGTTTTTTTCTCCAGCAATTTTTTTCGGTATTCCCCTGGAGTGATGCCCTCGTACTTTTTGAAAAAACGGATGAAGCTATGAGCGTCATGATAGCCTACCTGCTGACTTACCTCTTGCAGCGAGTAACGCGATTCTCCCTTCAACAGCTCGATGCCTCGTGTAATGCGATACCGGCTTAGATATTCAAGCGGGGGTTTACCCGTCTCCAATTTGAAAACCCTGCTCAAATAGTTTCCGCTTATTCCCACATAACCGGCAATATCGCCAATAGATATGTTACTTGCATAATGAACTTCGATAAATTCAATAGCTTTGGCTATATAGAGACTGTAGTTCATCCCTTCCTGCTGCTGCTTGAGCCGCTCAATCAATGCATGAATATACTGGTAAATGAACTGCTCCAGCTCCACATTATTAGCACATCCGTTCAAGTCCAATAAATTGGATGAAATGGCTGTATCGTAGCCCTCCTGATAGAGCTCATTCTTGACACTGCTAATCAGCATCACAATCATTTCAAGCAATCTTTCACGCGGGTAGCTGCCGTTGTAAACATAGTTTGTAAAAAACTCTGAAACACAGCTGTCTGCTTTCTGCCGGTCCGTCCCCATAATGTAATGCGCAAGCTCTTTTTGGACAGCAAGCGGATATTCCAACCGATTATCCCCCTCCATTTCCTGTACAAAAACCACATCCCTCTTATTAAATAAGGCTTTACAGCTCATTACACGTTTGGCTTCAGCATACGACTGATGGACACTATCCAGCGATTCATAGCATCGGCCCACCGAAAATTGAAGGGAAACCTGGCATTCGAGCTGCAGCATTTCGTTAGTTTCACGCAAGTAATTGATGAGCTGGGCTTGAGTAGAATCATTGAGCCCCGCCTGCTCCAGATTAAGAATAAATCCGAATTGACCATGATCCAGCAAGGTTCCGGCAATAGGCAGCTTTTTCATTAATGCGGTTTCAATCGTACTAAAAGCGAGCAGCCTCAAGCTGCTGTCAGTGACCTTATGCTCCACAAAATGAGGGACAGCTAACAAAACCGCAAAGTTAAGGTATGGAAAGTGTACGTTACTCTGATACAGAGCAGCCGGTATTTGCTTGAATTCCATGACATGATTGTTAAGGATATCGTAGATGAGGCGGTTTCTGACAATAGGTTTGTTTTGCTCCATAGTAAGCTTGATTTCTTCATTCTCACGGATCATTTTTTTCCAGGGGCGGTACATTTTCAAAGCAATTAAATAGGAAAGAATCCAGCCCAAAAGAATAACTCCCACAGATACATTGACTATCGTGCTCTTGACTGTCGCCATATCTCGTTCGTACGTAACATAAGGGACAGCCTTCACGAAAATCCAAGAATTGAACCTTGACCTTTCGTAGCTGGTAATATATTGAGTTTGACCGCTTGTTAATAAGCCAGATCCGGATGAGCCCTCAAATCGCGTTTCCTTAAATAGATCATTTGCCTCATTCCTGCCGTAGACGATCCGCCCCGTAACTCCATTAATGATGTACACATCTTCTAAAGTCGAGTTCGTTAACCGAAATAGTGCATCAAAGAATACGTCTTTCTTTACATTAATGATTAAATTGCCCAACGCCTCTTTATTTGTAATGGGAAGGGGGCGGCTGAAGCTGATCACTTCAACTTCAGGATCCATGCTACTCTGAATCCGTCTGATCTCGTAGTCGTTAGGCTCTGAACCTTGCTTTTCAATACTTTGAAGCCACTCTCTGTCGTAAAAATTGGACGGACTGTAAAAACCCTCATTCGTCGTCAACACTTTGTCGTTTAATTTGAAATAAACGTAGATCGAATAAAACAGCTTATTCGTCGAAATCTGATCCCTCAAATTTTCCTTCAGCAGATTAAAATCATATATATCGTACTTAAACGGATTTACCAGCTTGGCGTTTAGATCCGGTATCATTGCCAGCTGCATCGCCAAATGATTGATATTATCTACAACCATCCGAGTCTGCGTATACAGAAAATCCAAGTCTGTTTTGGCATTCTTTTCGTATTCCTGCTGCTTTTGTGAAGCCAGATGCAAGTAATATAAAATACTGGCGTGTAATATAATCCACTAATGAAGGGAAATCCCCAGCAACTATCGAAGATACGAAGCACCTGACAAAGAGCTTCAATCTATACCTACCCTACCACAGGAG
>NZ_JBHTGY010000051.1:0-18384 GCF_042676305.1 Paenibacillus sp. GCM10027630
CCCCTTGAAGACGACGAGGTTGATAGGTTCGGGGTGGAAGTGCCGCAAGGTATGGAGCTGACGAATACTAATCGGTCGAGGGCTTATCCAAGAATACCTTCACAAGGTGGAGAGAAGCGTTAAAGCTGACTCCGAATACATTGTGAGGAAACCGTGAAAAATATATAGCGTTGCTCGACGCTGCTTGTTTCGGATCTAGTTTTCAAGGAACAAACTAATTGTTCTTTATTCTCATGGAGAGATACCCAAGTGGCTATAAGGGGACCCTCTGCTAAGGGGTTAGACTGCGTAAGTGGTGCGAGGGTTCGAATCCCTCTCTCTCCGTAGTAAATTTCATGATATGGCGGCGTAGCTCAGCTGGCTAGAGCGTACGGTTCATACCCGTAAGGTCGGGGGTTCGATCCCCTCTGCCGCTACCATTACTAATTTTTAGTTGATTTTTTGTAAGAAAATGTGGTAAAATGTCATTTGTGTCACGCTAATATGGAGGCTTAGCTCAGCTGGGAGAGCATCTGCCTTACAAGCAGAGGGTCGGCGGTTCGATCCCGTCAGCCTCCACCATTTCTCTCTTAAAGTTAAGTATAGCTTAGCTGCTAATAACAGATACTTTACAGAGACAATTAAATATGCCGTTGTAGCTCAACTGGTAGAGCAACTGACTTGTAATCAGTAGGTTGGGGGTTCAAGTCCTCTCGACGGCACCATGTTATTTTTATCGCGGAGCCGTGGTGTAGTGGCCCAACATGCCTGCCTGTCACGCAGGAGACCGCGGGTTCGAATCCCGTCGGCTCCGCCATTAATAACTAATGATTTAATATAATTTAGGACAAGATATTATTACTACATATGGCTCGGTAGCTCAGTCGGTAGAGCAGAGGACTGAAAATCCTCGTGTCGGCGGTTCGATTCCGTCCCGAGCCACCATTGGATTTTTCCTGCTTATGCGGGGATAATCAAATATGGAGGCTTAGTGAAGTGGCTAAACACGGCAGACTGTAAATCTGCTCTCATCGAGTTCGGTGGTTCGAATCCATCAGCCTCCACCAAATATATGAGACATTAGCTCAGCTGGTAGAGCACCTGACTTTTAATCAGGGTGTCGTAGGTTCGAATCCTACATGTCTCATTTTAAATAAAAAGAGTCCTTAGGGGCTCTTTTTTCGTTGTATATGTTTCTTTTAAATGGAAATGGGTACTCATTAATTATTTTCGCCGAGTCCTTGAGTCCTTATAAGCGATCCTTAGTCCGCCGCAGCTGTAAAAAGGTAGCAGTTGGGCTTATTTGTGCATTTTGTCTTCGACCGACCTCATTTTTTGCGCCATACTGCCTTGTTTATCGCGCCTGTCGTCGATTTTAATGGATGTCGATACCCTTTCCGCACCATGGGTGAAGGGAACCTCGTGCAGTCGGCGTATGATTTGAAACAGGTCGTTCAGATCACCTTCAATAAGAGTGCTCATGGAGGTCATTTGATAATGAATCGGCTCCGCTGCTTGCTCTAAAACTTGTTGAATGTCGGCTACGTATTGACTTAAACTCGTTGATGCAGTACCGATGGGAATAATGGTTAATTCGATAATAGCCATGATGTTGCCTCCTCTACTTTCAGTGGATAAATATCTCTACCCATTGTAGCCTTCCTTACAGAGATGATCAAACGGCTGCAGTTAAACTAAGCCAAACGGTTGTAGAGCAGCCAAACAGCAATCCGGTTAGACTGGGTAAGTAAGTGATCCGTAAGGCATTATGGCTATCTCAGGTATGTATTCAGTCTTAGGCTCAGTTATTTGATTATAGGTACTTTGCAAATCGTCCACCGGCTCGAGACCGAGCAAACCCACTATCGGCCGCGGTAGTGAGGAATACAAATATATACGGTGCTTGGACAACACCTCATCCAAATGAAGCACCTTATGAGCGCCAAGAACGAATTGTTGTTTTAGCTTGGAAACCATGTGCTCACGACTTTTCATCGTTTCGATCCAATATTGGAAAATTCCGTTGCCAAACATCTCCGAACATTCTGCAATGAGAAGTATAGTTCCTCCTAATTTAGTAATGGAAGCAGCATTACGAAGCGATTTGATTGCTTGGTAGAGCTGTAAATCTTTTGGATGTCCTCCGGGAGAAACAACGACAACATCATAGGTTTTGTTTACTTTTACAAGAAAATGCTCTTTGGCTAAGGCTGCCCCGGCTTTATGGGCATCAATAACATGGCCTGCGGTTGCACCTATGACATGCCGATTATGATCGACCACTACATTGAGCAGGAAGTCGATTCCTATGAATTTCAGTGCTTCCTCCATGTCTCTATGGATAGGGTTATCCATGCAGCCCGCTTGGGTCTGGAACCTCATAGAGAGGCTGTGATTATGTTCGATACAGGCTTGAGATGCTATGCCCGGAACGAGGGCTTTGACGCCTCCTGAAATGCCCGCCATAGCATGAGGCTCGATATTGCCCATTACGATTCTTAGGTCAGCTTGGACAGCAAGCCGGTTAATCTCAATAGGAGTGCCGGCGGATGTAATACCAAGACGTATACAATCCTCATCTGATGAAGAATGATTATGAACACGTATGCGGCTAAATACTTCCTCACCAACCAATTGTCGCATTTCCTCCTTTGTATGCTTACGATGCAGACCCAAAGCGATGATAATATCTATTTCATCATCAAGGATTCCGCCTGCCCGGAGCTCCTGCAAGATTGGCGGCAGCATGATATAGCTTGGACACAGTCTTGTGCCATCACTGATTAGAATAACAGCATTGCGTTTTCCTACGGCTAGTTCATGGAGCTGCGGAGTCCCTATCGGCTTACTCAGGGCATCGCGGGTTTTTTTGACTGAAGCATCGTTATTGAGATCTTTAATGTTCCTATGATAGGAAATAACATCGGGGTGCTGTTTTTCCGGCAGACAAAGCTGCAGAGTAGTATTTCCATAGGGTATAGGATAAATAAGTATCTCCTCCAAATTAGTAATTATCGGTCAATATAATGAACAATTAAATTATTGCCATTAACACGGAAAATAACCTTGTTTGTATATATGTGGGAAAATGCAACGATCTATAGAATGACATTTTGGTAAATAAGGCAATCATTACAGCGGTAAGATATGGTTTGATCTTTTTAGTTGTATGGGGTGGAATAGCGGCAAAGGCAGGAAGGTACGCAAATACAGAATGTAGGTGCAGCAAGGGTTTATCCGTCATTTTTTGCTAATCAGAAAAGGTTGCGGGTTCATTTTTCAATGGATAACTCGTTAGATTTTATTGGGTCGTTTCCCAGCAGTTTAGGTATACAGGTAGATATTAAGCAATGCAAAAGGTTATTTTCCCATGGTAATCTAATGGCATAGAAACAGTGAAACCCAAACATGGGCAATATTATGAGGTTATAAAACACCCGCAACTACTAGAACTAAATGGAGGATTCAATTCATGGTAAAACGAACTTTTCTTCGCACAGCAGGATTAACCACTGTAATGACAGTTATGCTTACCGGGGCTATGGCCGGTTCTGCGTTCGCTGCTTATGATGATATGGATGCCGTCTCATTAAGCAAGGAATTGGTGGGTAAGGATTATACCAAGGGTGGGGAGTCGTTAAAAGGCGGCTTTGATGAATCGGGTTTAAACTATTACGTATACAAGATGCTTGATTATAAGATGCCCAGAGCATTAGCTGATCAGTTTAAAATGGACAAGCCTTTGATCCAATCATTTTCATCCATAAAAGAAGGAGATGTTTTGTTTTTTGGAAAAGGGACTAATCCTAGTTCTTCCGGAATTTATGTAGGCAATGATAAGATGATAATGGCATCCAGCAGTAAAGATAAAGTCGTTACCGTCAGTACACAATCTTACAAAAACCAATTTATCGGCGCTCGCCGCATACTTTCAGCGAATGATCAAAAACGAGTAATGCTCGTTCTCACCGCTCAAAAATACTTAGGCACCCCCTATGACTTTGGTGCAAAATACGGACAAACAAAAACCTTTGACTGCTCTTCCTTTATGAAATGGATCTATTCGAAGTACAATATTGATTTACCGCGTATTTCCAGAGATCAAGCCAAGGAAGGCAAGTTCGTTAGTAAAAGCGATCTGGATACAGGAGATCTTGTATTCTTTACAACGAAGGATTCAAAGGGAAAAATCGGACATGTCGGCATGTACATTGGCGACGGCATGATGATTCATACTTACGGTGAGGGCGGCGTCAAATATAGTACAATCGAAAGTGGCTGGTGGGACAGTCACTATGTTACAGCTCGAAGAGTTATTAATTAGAAGGAACGGAATCATCTCTATGCTTGATTGCATAAAGGTGATTTCTTTTGTTTTATACGGGACCATTTTTTGCTATGATTAGCAAGTAATATGATATTTGGTGCAAACTACAGATTAAATAAACATATGTTGGGAGTTCGGGTATGGACTGGTGGGAACCGTTAAGGCAGCAGCTGGAACACATTTTGAAGGGCCCTGTAAGGTTGTCTAAATGGACTTGGGAAGAATGGCAAATGCAAGCGGATGCAGAATCAAAGGATAAAGGCATCCTGCACAAAAGCTTGAATGTAGACAACAAGGTTTTATTTTTCGTTCATAAAGAAGGCCAGGAAGTTCAGGTGCTATCGGTAGAATCTAGCCTAATTACGCAGGTTGAACGTCAATTAGTGGAGCTTATGCTGGAATCGAGACGAACGCAGGATATGAAACCGTCCACTTCCACAAGCGAAGAAGAACGTAAAGCCAGTGCAGTGCGAGATTGGTTCAAGCAGCAGCAGGATCTTGGCCTTACTATTGCGGAAATGCCTGACACTCTGGTGTCGCAGCTTTCGCTGTATTCTACCAAAATACCACTGTTGTTATACGGTGATTATTCACAATCTCGGAGGGTAAGCTATCAAGAACTGAAGAAGCTGCTGGAATCGTTTTTTGATGCAGAAATGATATTAATTCCGTTAACGGATAAAGAATGGCTGATTCTTGGATCTGAGAAAATGATGTCGATTGACGCGGCAGATGATCGTGATTTCGGTGAAGAAGAAAGTATTGAGGATACGCTTGGAGCTATAGGCTTTGGCTTGCACGAAATGTTAGAGAATGAATGGGTTGGAGAATGTCATCTTGCAATCAACTATCCTATGATGCCTGCCAAGTCACTTTATACGACAGTGCTTCAGCTTAGAGAAACGATGATGCTTGGACGCACCTATCATTTGGGGAGTAATATGCACTTGCCCTGGATGCTGCAGCTGGAGAAGCTAATTAATCTGATCCCGGAGGGGGAGAAGACGAATTTCCTCGAGAGGGTCCTAAAACGGTTGGATGTTGCTTTGGACTCTGAAACGATGACGACATTGGAGCATTTTTTCCAATTGGACTGCAATGTTAGTGAAACCGCTAAGAAGCTGTATATTCACCGCAACACACTTTTATACCGGCTGGACAAGTTCAAGCAGGAGACTGGATTGGATGTTCGTACGTTCAATGATGCGGTATTGGTTAAGATTGCACTTCTATTGTACAAAGTAACGAAAAGAAAGTGATTTTTTTGTGAAGATTGTGCATAGTCACAAGTCTTAAGGTGAGGTAAGATAAATATATAAACTTGATAATAACTCGTAGGGGGAATAACCATGGCAGGTGTACGTTTAAACCACATCGTTAAAAGATATGCAGGTGCTGAAGAAGCAACAGTTAAAGATTTTCATCTTGAAGTCGCGGATAAAGAGTTTTTGGTTCTTGTAGGCGCATCCGGTTGCGGTAAGTCCACTACTCTTCGTATGATTGCTGGCTTGGAGGAAATCACTGAAGGCGAACTTTACATCGGCGACCGTTTGGTAAATGACGTAGCACCGAAAGATCGTGATATTGCGATGGTGTTCCAATCCTACGCTTTGTATCCACATATGAGCGTGTACCAAAACATGGCATTTGGTTTGAAACTTCGTAAATTCAAAAAAGCTGATATCGATGCTCGCGTTCGTGAAGCAGCTAAAATTCTTGATATTACTCACTTGCTGGATCGTAAGCCAAAAGCTCTTTCCGGTGGTCAGCGTCAACGTGTTGCCTTGGGTCGTGCGATTGTCCGTGAACCACAAGTTTTCTTGATGGACGAACCTCTTTCCAACTTGGACGCTAAACTTCGCGTACAGATGCGTGCTGAAATTAGTAAGCTTGCTAAACGTTTGGAAACAACTGTTATCTACGTAACGCATGACCAAACTGAAGCAATGACAATGGGCGATCGTATCGTAGTTATGGATAAAGGTATCATTCAACAAGCTGATACTCCTGAAGAAATTTACAACTTCCCGGTTAATATGTTCGTTGCAGGCTTCATTGGATCCCCATCCATGAACTTTGTTACTGGTGGATTTGCAGAACAAGGCGGCGGCTTGTATTTCAAAGCAAACGGCGTGAACGTAGAATTGCCAGAAGGTAAAGCAAAAATTATTCGTGAAAAAGGATACGTTGGCAAAGAAGTAATCATGGGTATTCGCCCTGAAGATCTTCACGAAGAGCCAGTATTCTTGGAAGCTTCACCAAACAGTGTTGTCAATGCTCACATTGAGGTTGCTGAGAACTTGGGTCACGAAATGTTCTTGTACCTGACAGGAATCGGCAAAAACAGCATCGTTGCTCGCGTAGACGGTCGTTCCGGTTTCAAAGAAAGCATGAACGTTAAGCTTGCAATCGATATGAACAAAGTTCACTTCTTCGATCAGGAAACTACATTGTCGATCTTGTTGAACGCTTAATCATAATTATGCGGGGCCAGTCATTTGACTGGCCCTTTTAATGTTTTCCCCCACCCAAACCCTCCCCGCCGGGAGGGCCCAAGGGCTACCGCCCTCTGGACACCCGTAAAAAGTTGGGGTAGGAGGAGAGTTGGTGCCTCAGATGAAATTGTAGAAGAAGGAACGCTTTCGTCTCTCTGGGACACGCTTCCAGTTGGCGAGCTCTAGCCCACCCAAATCTTCCATACGAGGAGGCTTTAAGGAATACTGCTCTTCTGAAATCTGGAATAATTGGGTTAGGAGGTAAGGATGCGTTTCATATGTTATTATAGGTGAAGGATTGTTTTCGTGATTTCCATTGAGGTGGGGAGACGAGTTTATACTTATTGTGATATTGTAGATGAAGGATTGATCGCATTCATCTTGTCCCCACCCAAACCCTCCCCGCCGGGAGGGCCCCAAGGGCTACCGCCCTCTGGACACCCGTAAAAGTTGGGTGGGAGACGAGTTTATACTTATTATGATATTGTAGATGAAGGATCGCTTTCGTCCCTTTGGGACACGCTTTCAGTTAGTGCTTTTACTAAGAGCAACAAGCTTAACGATCCGGTGAGCATAGTCCTGACTATTGGGGATAGTGGCTATAAGCAGGCTAATTGCCTTTATTTTCATATGCCGGAACATCTAAAGTAAAGCGTGTCCCGTAGGGACGGTAGCGATGTATGTAAATAGAAATTCTAGGGAGCACCACCGAACCTCAACCTCCAAGCCTTTAAAGGGTGTCCAGAGGGCGGAGCCCTTGGAGCCCTCCCGGCGGGGAGGGTTTGGGTGGGGAACTAAATGGGGAACTATAAGATTGGAAAATGAAGGAGACGGAACAACGATGTCAAAAAAAGTAAAAGTATCCGATCTTGTTGCTGAATTTCATTTAGAAGTGATATGCGGTGAAGGGGGCTTAAAACGTCCCATTACAACAGCCGACCTATATCGACCAGGCTTGGAGATGGCTGGCTATTACGAGTTCCATCCTACCGAGCGCGTGCAAATTCTAGGGAAAACAGAGCTCACCTTTTTTAATGGTTTATCGTCTGAAGAACGGCAGGACCGAATGAGCAGGCTGTGTGCACCTGTTGATACGCCATGTATTTTGATTAGCCGCGGCTATGAAGTGCCTGAAGAGTTAATAGAAGCAGCCAAAGAGCAGCAGCTGCCTGTCCTGCGTACGAAGATGGCGACGACGATACTTGCTAGTCGAATCACCGGCTTTCTTGAAAATAAACTGGCTCCTACGACCACGATTCATGGAGTTCTGGTTGATGTATATGGCATTGGTATGTTAATTTCAGGTACCAGTGGTATTGGTAAGAGTGAAACAGCGCTCGAATTGGTGAAAAGGGGACACCGGCTCATTGCTGATGATGCTGTGGAAATCCGTCAAACTGCGGATCATGTCCTTATAGGTAATGCGCCTGAGTTGATACGCCATTTATTAGAAATTCGTGGTGTGGGTATTATTAATGTGATGACATTATTCGGAGCAGGGGCAGTCCGTAATGTAAAGAAAATATCGGTTGTCGTCAAGCTCGAGACCTGGCAGCAGGATAAGCAATATGATCGGCTTGGGTTAGATGAAGAATTAACCCGTATTATTGAAACGGATATTCCTTTGGTCACTATACCTGTTCGCCCAGGTCGTAACTTGGCTGTCATTATCGAGGTGGCAGCGATGAATTATCGCCTTAAACGGATGGGATACAACGCAGCGCTGCAGTTTACAAATAAGCTGACCGAATCGTTAGCTGAAGATATGGACGACATGGAGTAAGCTTCGGATAGTATGGATTATTTTGAACATACATAAGGTATTGGAAAGGAGAAGCGGCATGTATTTAGCAATAAATCCGATCGCGTTTGGTATTGGTCCGCTGCAGGTGCATTGGTACGGTATTATATTGGGTACAGCGGCGCTGGTAGGGCTGCTGCTAGCTATTCAAGAAGGCAAACGGTTTGGAATGAATCCCGATTTTTTTATGGATCTGGTTTTGTTGGGAGTTCCCTCTGCGATTATCGGCGCACGGATCTATTATGTAGCTTTTAAATGGGAGGATTACAAAGACAATCTGCCTCAAGTGTTTGCGGTATGGAATGGCGGTATAGCTATATACGGAGCCTTGATAGGCGCAATATTGGCAGCTGTTTTTTATGTTCGCAGAAAAGGATATTCGTTTTGGCGCATTGTGGACGTGTGTGCTCCTGGTCTTATTGTTGGACAAGCGATAGGACGTTGGGGTAACTTTATGAATCAAGAAGCGCATGGCGGTCCGGTAAGTGAAGCCTTCCTGCGGAATTCACTGCATTTGCCCGATTTTATCGTAAATCAGATGTACATAGATGGACAATTCTATCATCCCACGTTTCTATATGAGTCGTTATGGAACATAGTTGGCTTGTTATTTCTATTCTGGTTGCGTAGAAGACCGTTTCTGCGAGCTGGGGAACTGTTCATGAGTTATTTCGTTTGGTACTCCATCGGGCGGTTTTTTATAGAGGCGTTTCGGACGGATAGTCTTGACTTCACAGGTCCTGCTTGGTTGGCGGCGTTGATGAATGGATTATGGGCTCCGATGCACTGGTTAGGTTTTGAGCAAGGCTTTATGACTTATGGCGGCAATGTGCGGATTTCACAGCTGTTGGCTGTGTTAATAGTAATAGCTGCATTTGCTTTAATGATCTATCGCAGAAAAAGCGGTGCCGCGGCAGAACGTTATGCTGATCCGATAGTTCCTATAGGCGGAGTAAAAGTCGAGGGAGAAGAGCCCGAAGCAGCGACGGAAGGCAAAAGCGAGAGTAACGTAGTGGAAGCCCCGGCAGATAAGGAAGAAACGGTTAAGCCGGAAGAAAAACTTCTATAATATAGTAAATAGAGACAGCATGATAAAGGAGTAGAGAGCATGATTCACACTGTTTTATTTGATTTAGATGGAACCATTATCGATACGAATGAGCTGATTATTCAATCTTTTCTGCATACATTCGATGGCATTACACCAGAGCCAGTTACTAGAGAACACATCATCCCCAATATGGGGCGGTCGCTTGTGGATCAAATGAAGTTTTTCTCCGGCAAGGACGAAGTTGAGGACCTCATTCTCAAATATCGTACCTTCAATATTGAAAAGCACGATCAGCTAGTTACAGAGTTTCAGGGAGTGCGGGAAACATTAGGAAAGCTGCATGCTGCTGGAATTAAAATGGGTATAGTGACCAGTAAAGTGCGCATTACTTCAGAAATGGGATTGAAGCTTTGCGGGTTGTATGATTATTTTGATACCATTGTGACGGTGCAGGACGTAGAGAAGCCGAAGCCGGATCCCGAAGGCATCCGTAAAGCTCTCAAGGAATTAGGCTCAGAAGCCGAGGGTGCGGCAATGGTAGGCGATAGTCATTACGATATCGAAGCGGCCCACAATGCTGGACTTCCTTCGATTGCTGTTGCCTGGTCGCTCAAAGGCTTGGATTATTTGAATCAGTACAATCCCACTTATATCATTAACGATATCCGGGAGCTGCTCCCGATCGTTGGAGTAGAGGAGATGTAGCTTGAGAAAGACGGACAAGTATCCGGTAGAAGGGCCGAACTCACTATGGCAGATGTATCGTACGGTCAGCAGGTGGAAGGCGGTCAAAAATTTCATATTCATTCAAATTTCACGGTATGCCCCCTCTTTACCCTTGAAGCGCTGGATTTATCGCAGCGTGTTAGGGATGAAGGTGGGAGAGCATACCTCCTTTGCTTTAATGGTGATGGTGGATGTGTTTTTCCCTGAGCGGATTGAAGTGGGGGAGAACACCATTATTGGGTATAATACAACGATCCTAACGCATGAGTATCTGATCAAGGAATATCGGATTGGTACAGTCCACATTGGTTCCCACGTGATGGTGGGAGCTAACACGACTATTTTACCTGGAGTAACTATAGGAGATCATGCTGTAATTGGAGCGGGCTCTGTAGTACATAAAGACGTAGCCCCGTACAGTTTTGTTGCAGGCAATCCTATGAGGGTAATTAGGGAAGATGTGCGGTTAACTGAGAGGGTAAACGAAGTGGAAGGTTAATCATAAGAGTTAGGAGAAAAAGAGGCGTGTGAATCATGGGGGCGTCATGGCACACTACATGATGGTTGTGGCATCTGTGACTCCCCTAAAATTGCGTAACTGCTCCAACTGATAAAGCTGGTTCGATATTGTCTTCCCCTGTGACCTAGGATCGATGTGATATGTTCACAGGGAAAGTAATCGGGCGACATTTCCTCAGCAAAATGATTAACAAAAATAAGTTGTCAAATACAGGAACAGTATTGTATAATCAAAAAAAGGAAAGCGCTTAACCTGATTTCTTTTTTATTAACCTATAACGAAGAGACTGAGATTAGTTTTGAGACAAGTCGAATGCGCTGCCTAAGCAACTTGCCAAAGTGCATACATTTCGAGGTAAATTAGAATAAGGAACAGCTAAGTGATTACAGAAGTGGGGGGATCGATTGAGTTATACAATTATAGATGTCGCCAATATTGCAAACGTTTCCAAGTCTACGGTTTCACGAGTCATTTCAGGTAAGGGCTATACGAGTCCGGAAACTCGTGAGAAAGTGATGAATGCCATTCAAGAGTTACAATATAAGCCAAATGCGGTGGCCAGAGCCATGGTGTCACATCGAACGTATAATATCGGAGTCATCATTTACCGGAAGGACTATCCGATTGTGTCGCATCCTATTTACGGGAAGATACTTGATTCGATATTGGCAGCTGCAGAAAGTCTTAATTATTCCGTATTTGTATCGACAGATAAAGAAATGTCTCTGCGTTCTGCGGATTATATGCTGGAAAAGAGAGTAGATGGACTCGTCTTAGTCAGCCGACTTAGCCAGGAAATGATAGGCTACATCGACGGCTTTGATATTCCTTATTTGATGGTAAACGGTACTGCGGAAAATAATAATGTGATTCAACTAGTCAATAATGATCGAAAAGGCGGAAGGATGGCTGCAGATCATTTATATGAACAAGGTCACAGACATTTTGGTGTCATAGCTGGACCACAGGAGCACCGGAGTCATCATCTGCGTTACGAAGGCTTCTATGAACGCTTGCGCGAACGTGGCTGCGAAATTTCCAATGAACATATTTATTTTTCTCCAACGTCTTTGTTTGATGATGGCTGCAAAGGTTTATATTCGATATGGGAACGTTCCCACAGGAATAACTTGTATCCCACAGCTATTTTTGCAACAAACGATATGCTGGCACTTGGGGCAATAAGGGCGATTATGGAAAAAGGCTTGCGGATTCCGCAACATATTTCGATTGTGGGATCGGATAATATTGATTTTGCAAGTCTTTCGAACCCGCCGTTAACTACGATCCACACGGAAAAAGAAAAGATGGGGCAAGATTCGGTCTTCATGTTGAATCGCTTGATACAAAAGCTCGAAATTAATCCGGTTCAAATTGAATATGAACCCAAATTGATTATACGTGGAACGACGGGGCCTATCGGTAGCGACTTGTAGCCGAACCTGAAGAAAGTTTTTATAAAAAGGAGATAAGACATTATGCAAAGCCAAGCATACCGGCATAAAGGCAGTTCAATGATCTGGTATTTATTCCTGCTTCCTACCTTACTCGGCATCCTGTTGTTTATGGTTTACCCCGTTTTCGAATCATTTCGATTGAGTCTTTATGTTTCCGGGGGAGCAGTTGAAACATGGGCGGGAATTGATAATTATAAGTCCGTTCTAAGTTCCAATGTATTTTGGAAAGCGGTATTCAACACTTTTTATATGGGATTTTTTCAGCTTCTACTGACCATTCCGTTCGGATTTATTTTGGCCTCGCTCATCAGCGAGCTTAAATGGGGAAAAAATTTGTTTAAGATTTTGCTGTTTATCCCCTATATAACATCTGTTGTAGCGGCTTCGATGCTTTTCCTGTTTGTACTGCATCCGGAGTTTGGCTTGCTTAATTATTTTCTCTCCATGCTGGGACTTCCGACCTCCGTTTGGCTGGCTGAACCGTCAAGTGCGCGTTGGGGAGCAATTTTGCTTGGCTCGTGGCATTGGCTGGGCTTTGTAGTCATTATATTCCTCGCAAACTTGCAAGCGATTTCAGAGGATATATACGAAGCAGGAGCAATTGATGGAGCTACGGGCATTCAAAAGTGGCTATATATTACAATTCCCAATATGTACGGGACGTTCTCCTTTCTGATTGTGATCGGCTGGATTTCTGGTCTGCAGCGATTTACAGACGTTTATCTGCTGGGTGGACTTCAAGGCAGCCCGGCCCGATCTCTTCATACGATTGTCGGATTTATTTATGAAAGAGGCTTTGGGGGCACGGAATATGGTATAGCTTCAGCCGCAGCCTACGTCCTGTTTGCTATCATTCTGTTC
This sequence comes from Paenibacillus sp. GCM10027630, assembly GCF_042676305.1. Classification (NCBI taxonomy): domain Bacteria; kingdom Bacillati; phylum Bacillota; class Bacilli; order Caryophanales; family Paenibacillaceae; genus Paenibacillus; species Paenibacillus sp. GCM10027630. The sequence goes on from NZ_JBHTGY010000051.1 coordinate 13,218, forward strand.
TTCACCATGCTGAATCTTAAGCTTACGAAGATGAAAATATAACGGAAGAGGAAAATGTCATGAAAACAACAAGCATACTATCAAGAAAACCGTCCCCGATTGAAATCATTATCTTTGTTGCCCTTCTTGCCCTGAGTGTGATCATGATCTCTCCATTTCTATGGATGCTCAGCATTGGCTTTGAACGGACGGCTAACCTGCAGCCACCGTTTCCGCCATCCTTTTTCCCGAAACAGCCCTCCATCTTTAACTATGAGCTCGTATTGGAAAATGCAACTCTCTTTAAATCCTATTTAAACTCCGGCTTTGTGGCCGTCTGCGCTGTTTGTTTGAGCGTCGCTAGCTCCCTTCTGGCGGGGTATGCCTTTTCGAAGGGCCAGTTTCGCGGGAAAAAAGTGCTGTTTCTCGTTGTGCTAGGTACGATGATGATCCCAATGGAAACAAGACTAATTCCTTTATTCACAATGTTCAATAAATTTGGATTGATTAATACCTATGTGCCATTAATTGCACCCGCTATTTTGTACGGCTTTGGGATTTTGTTATCCAAGCAGTATTTCGACCAGCTTCCTGACAGCCTGAGAGAGGCTGCGCAGATTGACGGTTCGAGTGAAAAGAGAACTTTTTTTCAAATTTATTTGCCGCTCACGGGCCCGATTACTGCAACATTGGCGATCTTATCCTTTCTGGATAGCTGGAATGCGTTTCTGTGGCCGCTTGTAGTAATTAACGATCATGCATTAAGAACGATTCCGTTATTTCTCGCCAGCTTCTCGTTCGAGAATGGGACGCGTTTGGGCGGTCTTACGATGGCACTTGCCACTGCAAGTATTTTACCGATCGTTGTTATGTTCCTATTCTTGCAGAAATATATCATACGCAGCATCGCATTAAGTGGACTGAAGGGAGAGTGAGCTAATTGTACAGCGGTTATAGGCCGCGCAGAGTAGAACGGTAAGGAGCAAGGTTTCAGAAAAAAATAATACATATCAGGGAAGGGTGCTAAGAATGATAAAAAATAAAACGAAAAAATGGATGGTATCCGCTGTTCTGCTTAACGTATTCGCGATGCAATTAATTGTGGGGTGCAGCAGTAAGGCTGACACTAAACCAGCGGTAGTGAGCGACTCATCAGCTAAGGTTTCAGATAAAAAGTGGTCGGGTACACTCAAGGTGCAGTTAATCGGGGACTTCAGCATGGATGACAAAACGAATCCTCTCTCAGGTAAAAAGGTTAAGGGAGTATCCGTGCTGAAAAAAGAGTTTGAGCGTCTTTATCCAGGGGCTACTATTGAGTTTATTCTGCTAGGCTGGGACGGCTACGTCCAAAAAACGGATGCGATGCTCAATTCCAAAGGAGCGGATGTATTCCAGGTACCGGGAATTGCGAACTTGGCGAGCCAGGATTTGCTGGAGCCACTGGCACCTTATATTGAGAAGGATAAATTTGATCTCGGCATTTTCATCGATAATCAGGTTGAAGGCTGGAAGGCGATGGGACCTAAAGATAAAGATTTGCAAATATATGGCCTTCCTTTTATTGGGGACACACGGGTTATCGCTTATGACAAAAAGATCTTTAAGGAATGGGGCGTAGAGGAGCTGTCGAAAAATCCGACTCCGGAGGAAATATTGGAGAAAGCCAAAAAAATGACGGGTATCAATCCTAAAACCGGAAAGCAAAACTACGGAGCCTTCTATGCAGGAGCAGATGCGGCGGATTCGGTTATGAATGCGGCTGAAGCGTATGGCGGCAGCTGGGGGAAAGGATTTCTTTTTAAAGGAATGGAAGTGAACTTTAATTCTCCAGAGATGCTAAAAGGGCTTAAATGGATGAATGAGCTGAATACCTTGGCACCTAAGGGAGCACTTGTAAAACAGGGCGGAGAGAAATGGGGAACGGCCAATAATGATATTGCCATTCATATCCGTGTACAGCCGATTTTTGTCGATCAGATTTATGCGGCCGGCCTACAGGATCAGTATGGCGTTGCCCCATTATTTATCAATAAAGAGAAGAAGATGGGCGGCATGTTCGCGGGGAGTCCTTACTCGATCGCCAAGAGCAGTGCAAACAAAGAGCTTTCTTGGGAGTTTCTGAAGTTCAGTGTAAGCGACTTCTTCCAGAAATATATGTGGGAAGAACAAAGCTCTCAATTTCTACCGGTAATCAAGTCAGCAGCGAAGTTTGAAAGCTTGCAAAAAAATCCGCATGCGGTGATTGAACTGGAATCGATGGGCAAGCTTTGGGCGCCTCGATATCCTTATCGTTCGGGCCAGCCTCGTTATATTTTATCGGAGTCTGTAGAAGAAGGAATGCTTGGCAAATCATCACTTGAAGCGGCTTTGGAGAAAGCTCAAAAAGAATCGACAGCATGGCTCGCAGCACAAAAATAATTCCGTACGAAGGTGGAATCATGAATCAATTACTGGAAATCGAGGAAAAGCTGACGTCTGAGCAGAACCAGACTCATATCACCTATTTATTTGATGTATCCGATTCATGCCCCAAGCTGAATATCGACTTCAGCTACTTTCCGAAAAGCTTGGACAATGAAGCTTTATCCAAAGAGATCATCGGCCAAAGCTTGCTGAAATATAGCGATGGCAATGATCCGGTAATGGAAGAAGGCTGGAGAAGATTTCTTCCGTTGAAAAATTTGATTACGGTTTCCGTCGATGATCCGAATGGGTTTCGGGGAGCATGCCACCGGCAAGATTCAACGCAACATTTGTTTCTTGCTACAGGTGCTGCTTCTCCCGGCCTTATGCCGGGGCCGCTCACGGCAGGACAATGGTCCTTCACGTTGAGTATTCACGCGCTCGTTACAGAAACTTGCAGCTACAAGCTGTCCGTGTGGGAAGGGGATGAGGTGCTATGAAGCAATGGCTTCCTTATGAACTGCATACCCACACGTTTCACAGTGATGGCGAACATTCTCTGCTTGAGCTTGCGCGAAGCGCCAAGGAGCTTGGTTTATTCGGGATTGCAATGACCGACCACAACACAATGTCACCCCTCTTGGAGAGGGAGCAAATCCAGTCTGAAACACAGCTGCAAATTATTAGGGGCATGGAGTGGACAACCTTCTTTGGCCATATGCTTGCTATTGGGATTACTGATTATGTGGACTGGAGAGACCTGGGGATCAAGGATATACATAAAGGAATTGAACGAGTGCACAAGCAAGGCGGCATCGTTGGCATTGCGCATCCTTACCGTGTTGGAAGTCCTTTGTGCACTGGCTGCTATTGGGAATATGAAATAGCCGATTGGGATGACATCGATTATATTGAAGTCTGGTCTTATACGTTCCCCTCTATTATGAACAGCAATCAAAGAGCCTTCCAGCTATGGACGGATCGGTTAAACCAAGGGCATAGGATAGCGGCTGTCTGCGGTAGAGATTGGCATGTTTCCTCGGTAAAAATAACGGAGCCCATTGCGGTTACATATTTAGGTTTGGAACAAAGCAGGGATTCAGCACTGGATCCTACAGAGGTAGAAAAGCTGGCTGTCGATGCGATTAGAGAGGGAGCAGTTAGTGTAACAATGGGACCCCGGTTGGAATGTACCCTTCTAATCGAACCATCGGGATCTGTTTATGGAATCGGTTCTGTAGTAAAAGTAACTGAGGCTGCGAGCACAGCTGTGGCCAAGGTAGAGGTTGACTTCTCCCAAAGGGCGGAGCATTGGCGGCTGGATGATCAAGAATTGAAGGTGCGTCTTGTGAGTAATAAAGGAGCTGTTGGGGAACTCAAGGTGTCCCGGGGGGCTTCAACAGCTTCATGCGGGGTTGATATGGAAGGATTGATATGGCTTCGGGCAGAGCTGCATGGGGCGTTTCATAACAGCATAACGATGATTGCGTTTACCAATCCGTTCTATTTTCAACACGATAATTAATTTCTGGAGGGAATGAAGATGGACAAATCGTCGGCTCCTAAGATTGCTGCGCATACAGGGTGCGGGATTGCACCGGACAATACTTTGGAAAGCTTTATGGAGGGAATTAGGCTCGGGGCAGATATTGTAGAGGTCGATTTGAGAGTTACCAAGGACGGCATAATCGTTTTACTCCATGATGACTCCCCCTTGCTTCACGAATCTACCTATGAACAGCTGAATCAGCCAGAGATAAGGGTGAAAGTCAGCCCTATATATGAGAAATACGAAATTGTAAGGCTGAGTGACATCCTCCAAATAGCTAAACAACACGAAGTAAAGCTGAATTTGGATATAAAAACGCCTGCTGCCATTGAACCTGCCATTCAACTGGTGAAACAATATGAAGCGGAGGATCAAGTTTTCATTACAGGCTGCAGCGAAGGCATCACCTCTCGTCATCATGATATTCAGGTTGTATTCAACACGCCAAATGAGTTTTCTGCGGAAGAGAGAAACAACTATTCGCTGTATGCGGAAAAAGTATGCAAAGAAGCCGTGAGTGGCTCTTATTATGGTCTGAATATGAATTATGAAACATGCCGTCAGGAAGTAGTGGATATGGCCCATGCATCCGGTCTTGCGGTATGGGTGTACACGGTGAACGACACTGACGCAATGCGGAGATTTGTGCAAATAGGGGTAGATGTAATTACTACAAGAGCAGTTACAGAACTGGCCGGATTAACAAGGTAAGGATTGCTGATGCAAAAGAGGACTACGGGTAACCATGCCGTGTAGTCCTTTTTTAAATATAAGAGGGGGTTTAAGTTTTTTACAGCACTTTAAAGTGGAAATGCCCTTTCTGATGTTGCGTAAGTTATGGAGTGAGAATAGGTGCTCAAAGGTTGCTTTCAGTATACAGGAGACACAGGAAACACTTACGGCTGTCGGATGGAAATCCTCCCGTTAATCTAGCCCGGATATCGTTTGAAAGCAAGATAACTGGACAAACTCCTGTTAATCTGAGTGACAGGGACGATATCAACCAAAATACGTAGAATTAGCAGGAGAAATTCCAGTTATTGGCTTGGAACGCTATGTTTGGGAGAAAATAACGTGACATTTTCCTGTTAATTGCGTGGGATTCGATGGACTGCCATGCCATGCTGGTTACGAACCCCGAACCCCGAACCCCGAACCCCGAACCCCGAACCCCGAACCCCGAACCCCGAACCCCGAACCCCGAACCCCGAACCCCGAACCCCGAACCCCGAACCC
>NZ_JBHTGY010000051.1:18437-51009 GCF_042676305.1 Paenibacillus sp. GCM10027630
CGAACCCCGAACCCCGAACCCCGAACCCCGAACCCCGAACCTAGCGATTAGCACGCGTTGGAAAGTGGCCTCATCTCTGCTATTTGCTGAGAATACCCAGGAAGGGCTATTTCAAAAGGGTGAAACCTAATGAGTGAATAAATGAATCCCATAGAATGTGCAAAAGAATCTTTAAGCTTGAGGGTTCTTTTGCAACTCTATTTTCACGATAATGGTGGATGTGCTGTTCCAAAATGAATTTTGGGACAGCACTTTCCAAGGACGCCGCAAGGCATTTTTCTTAATAAACAAAAGATCAGGATTCACATTGACTCTAGGCGATTTCAATGATAAACTTACGATTACATTCTTTATTTTGGTAGTATGGTATCGCACTAAAGCGTTTGTGAAAATTATTAAGTTTAATATAGGTGGGTGAGGGTCGGTGTCGAAACCGAAAGTGTTTGAAAAACCAACCGGGGTTAAAGATTATTTGCCGGCGGCTGTAGCTAAGCTGCGTGCTATCGAAACTAATGTTCTGCAATGTATGGAGCGTTGGGGCTATCAGGAAATTATAACACCGACATTGGAATTCTACGATACGGTTGGAGTAGCAAGCTCCACCGAGGACCGCAAGCTATTTAAGCTGCTGGACCGTAATGGGACGACTTTGGTCATGCGCTCCGATATTACAGCGCCGATCGCGCGTGTAGTGTCTTCTTTGTTGAAGGATCAGGCTTTTCCGATTCGGCTATCTTATCATGCGAATGTTTTTCGCGCGTTTGAAGCTGAAGCTGGTCGCGATGCGGAGTTTTTTCAGACTGGAGTTGAACTTGTAGGAGATGCTTCCTCTGAGTCAGATGCAGAGGTCATTGCGCTAGCAATCGCCAGCTTGCAGGCTGCGGGAGTCCAAGAGTTCAAGATTGCGCTTGGCCATGTAGGCTTTTTAACAGGACTGTTCAATGAAACGCTGAAGGATCGCCTAGATGCACAGCAAAGCTTGAAGGAATGCTTGTTAAACCGCGATTATGTAGGCTACAGGGAAACCATCAAATCTCTTGGGTTGACCGCGGGGGTACAGCAGGAGCTTGAAGGCATATTAAGGCTTCGCGGCGGGCAGGAAATATGTACACAAGCTAAGCAGGTTACGAAAGATCCGATAGCGCAGCAGTCCATAGCCCATCTTTGTGAAGTGTGGGATGTTCTGAAGGCTTACGGTGTTTCGGAGCATGTATTAATCGATTTGACGATGATTGGAGATTTCTCTTATTATACAGGCATGACTTTTGAAGGCTATGCGGCGGATCTTGGTTTTCCGGTGTGCAGCGGCGGGCGTTATGATAATCTGTTGACTCAATTCGGGCGTCCGGCTCCGGCAACGGGCTTTGCACTTAAAACAAATCGCATCCTGGAAGTGGTGAGCAAGCGTCCAATAGAGGAGCCTCATCGGGTGCTGATCACCTATACGGCCTCTAAACGTGAGGAAGCGTTCCGTAGAGCGAAAGAGCTGCGTGATCAGGAGAGGTCGATGGTGGAGACCAGGCTGGTATCTGACTTCATTGATGGGAATCAAGCTCAGCAGTTGGTGGCAGTAAGGCAATTGGACGGGACCTATAGTGTGAATGGTATCGCGTATCAAAAAGTGATCGAGATCGGTTAAAGGAGCATAAGAGCATGCAGGATATATTGAAGGTTGCAATGCCCAAGGGGCGTATTTATAAGCAGGCCTCCAAGCTGTTTCGTGAAGCAGGGTTGACCATCCCGGATGATATTGATGATTCGCGAAAGCTTATCATTTCGGTGCCGGAAGCAAGAATGGAATTTATTATGGCTAAGCCGGTTGATGTTCCAACCTATGTAGAGTACGGAGTGGCGGATATTGGAGTTGTAGGCAAAGACGTGCTGATGGAAGAGAATCGCAACGTTTATGAGCTGTTGGATTTAGGCATCGCCCGCTGTAGGATGTCGGTTATAGGGCTTCCCGATTGGGAGCCGGTATTGAACCCGCGGGTGGCAACGAAGTATCCGAACGTAGCTTCTCAGTACTTCCGTGAAAGAGGGCAGCAGGTGGAGGTCATTAAGCTGAACGGCTCCATTGAGCTGGCTCCTCTGATTGGTTTGGCCGATCGGATCGTCGATATGGTTGAAACCGGGAAAACCTTGGAAGAGAACGGCTTGGTGGAGCAGGAGCAAATTTTTTCGATTACAAGCCGCTTGATAGCTAATCGTGTCAGTTACCGGATGAAAAACGAAACGATCCAGGCACTGTGCGACAAACTGCAGAACCTGATTGCTTCAACTGGCAGGGTGTAAGGAAATACGGAACTATTCAGGATATCAGGGGGGATACAGGATGAAGATCATGCCGGCAAGTGAATTTTCGCTAGAGCGGCAGGTGGAATATGGCTCGGAGGAGCAGAATATCGCCGTGAAGAGCATTATTGAAACGGTGCGGCGCGATGGCGATGCGGCGCTGCGGAGCTTCGCTCAGCAGTTCGACGGCGTTAGCGTTGGCGAGTTGCGCGTGAGCGATTCTGAGATTGAGGCCGCCTATGCGAAGGTGGACGAGAGCTTCCTCGCTGCGATCCGAGAGGCAGCGGACAATATTCGACGCTTCCATGAGAAGCAGAAGCGTACGTCCTGGATGGATCTGCAGCCCGACGGCAGCATCCTGGGTCAAGTGATCCGGCCGCTGAAGCGGGTCGGATTATACGTTCCAGGAGGGAAGGCGGCGTATCCGTCATCCGTCCTGATGAACGCTATTCCGGCACAGGTTGCCGGTGTGCCGGAGATTGTGATGGTTACGCCGCCAGCTACCGCCGGTATCGATGGCATCGATCCGCACATTCTGGTGGCGGCAGCGGAAGCGGGCGTCCGCGAGATCTACCGTGTCGGCGGAGCGCAGGCGGTTGCCGCGCTCGCTTACGGCACGGAATCGATCCCCGCGGCGGATAAGATCGTGGGCCCCGGCAATATCTACGTTGCCCTGGCCAAGCGCTACGTGTTCGGCGCTGTCGATATCGACAGCATCGCCGGCCCGAGCGAGATTGTCGTGCTCGCCGACGATACGGCGGACGCCGCTTACGTGGCGGCGGACCTGCTGTCGCAGGCCGAGCACGACGAGATGGCGTCGGCGATCCTGATCACGCCGTCGCAAGCACTGGCGCAGGCCGTGGTGGCCGAGGTCGCCCGCCAGCTGGAATCGCTCCCGAAGCGGGACATTGCCGCTCAGTCGATTCGCGACAATGGCGCGATCCTGACGGTCGCGAGCCTCGAAGAAGGCGTGCGCGTCGTCAATCAGCTCGCGCCCGAGCATCTTGAGATTCTCACGGCCGACCCGTTCCAATATTTGAGCTCTATCGAGAATGCAGGCGCGATATTCCTTGGGTCCTACAGCTCTGAGCCGGTCGGCGATTACTTCGCAGGGCCGAACCATGTGCTGCCTACGAACGGTACGGCGCGGTTCTCCTCGCCGCTCAATGTGGATCATTTTATGAAAAAATCCAGTGTCATCTACTATAGTAAGGAAGCCTTGCTGCAAAATGGGGAGAAAATTATCGCCTTGGCACAGCATGAAGGCTTGGAAGCACATGCAAGAGCGATTCAAATACGATTGGAGAAAGAAGGGAATTCCCATGGCTGACCAGCAGCAGGCCGCACGTTCGGCTCAAATTACGCGCAAAACGAATGAAACGGATATTCAGCTTTCCTTTAACGTTGATGGAACCGGTATTTCCGAGCTTGAAACGGATGTTCCGTTCTTAAATCATATGCTTGACTTGTTTACAAAGCACGGACATTTTGACCTGCGCGTGAATGCGGTAGGGGATATCGACATCGATGACCACCATACGGTGGAAGACATTGGTATTTGCCTCGGACACGCGCTTCGTGAAGCGTTAGGGGACAAGAGGGGAATTAAGCGTTACGCGAATGTATTTATCCCGATGGATGAAGCGTTGGCACAAGTCGTGATTGATGTGAGCAACCGTCCGCATTTTGAATATCGCGCTCAATATCCATCCGCACAGGTTGGCAGCTTTTCAACTGAAATGGTGCAAGAATTTCTGTGGAAATTCGCATTGGAAGCTCGTGTTACGCTGCATGTCATCGTCCACTATGGGCAAAACACGCACCATATGATTGAAGCCATCTTCAAGGCGCTTGGGCGTGCGGTTGACGAAGCAACGAGCATTGACCCGCGCGTGAAAGGCGTGCCATCCACGAAGGGAGTGCTGTAGCATGATCGCCATTATCGATTATGGCATGGGCAATTTGCACAGCGTGAGCAAGGCTGTGGAGCGTCTCGGCTATGAAGCTGTCGTAACGTCTGACGAGAGCGAGATTCTGGCAGCTGACGGCGCGATATTGCCGGGAGTCGGCGCCTTCGGCGATGCGATGGAGCAGCTGCGCGAGTCGCGTCTGGACGGGGCGGTCGTGCGCTACGCGCAGACCGGCAAGCCGCTCTTGGGCATCTGCCTCGGGATGCAGCTGCTGTTCACCAGCAGTGAGGAGCACGGCTCCCACGAGGGGTTGAACCTGCTGCCTGGGCAGGTTGTACGTTTTCAAGGCAGCTACAAAGTGCCGCACATGGGCTGGAATCGTCTGCTGTATAAGCAGCAAAGTCCACTGTTTGCAGGCATTGAAGAAGGGCATGTGTACTTCGTGCACTCGTACCATGCGCTGCCTGAGCAGGCTTCCGATCTGCTGGCGGTAACGGATTACCACCAGCAGGTTACAGCCATTGTTGGACGTGGAAATGTGTATGGGATGCAATTTCATCCGGAGAAAAGCGGCAGCTTAGGAATGAAGCTGCTCGGTAATTTCCTCGATTTATGCAAACCGTAAGTATGTTGCAATAGGACTTCAGTTTACCGTACTTATTTAATAGGCTTCCGATTTGTAGCTAATGCTTTAGGAAAGTAAAGTTTTGCTTTGGCAAAACTCTAAGGAGGGAAACAAATGCTGGCAAAACGGATCATTCCATGTTTGGATGTGAAAGATGGCCGTGTAGTAAAGGGAGTTAATTTCGTCAATTTGCGCGATGCCGGCGATCCTGTCGAATTGGCTGCGATTTATGACCGGGAGGGTGCCGATGAGCTGGTATTCCTCGATATTTCGGCTTCGGTGGAAGGCCGGGCTACAATGGTGGAGGTTGTGAAAAAAACAGCAGGTGAAATTACGATTCCCTTCACTGTAGGAGGCGGAATATCCAGCGTGGACGACATGAAGCGGATGCTTCGGGCTGGCGCGGATAAAATCGGCATCAATACGGCAGCAGTCAAAAATCCCCAGCTTATTTCAGACGGAGCACGTCGTTTTGGTTCACAATGTATCGTTGTTGCTATTGATGCCCGCTATAACGAAACGTGGGGAGAGTGGGAAGTGTTCACCCATGGCGGACGCAACGAAACCGGCATTAAGGCGCTGGAATGGGCGAAGCGGGTAGAAGAGCTTGGAGCAGGCGAAATTCTGCTGACCAGTATGGATGCAGATGGGACGAAGGATGGCTTCGATCTGCCTTTAACCAAAGCCGTATCCGAAAGTGTGGGCATTCCGGTAATCGCCTCCGGAGGTGCAGGGTTAAAGGAGCATTTTTACGACGTATTTACAGAAGGCAAAGCGGATGCGGGGTTGGCCGCAACGATTTTTCACTATAAAGAGCTTACAATCGATGAGGTTAAAGACGACCTTAGACAAAAAGGAGTGGAGATCCGATGAGCAACGAACAAGCTGGCGGTGAGCAAGCTGGATTAAGCGGAGAACAGCTGAATGCAGCAATTAAATGGGATGCGCAGGGACTGGTTCCGGCAATCGTGCAGGATGCGGCAAGCAAGGATGTACTCATGCTGGCTTATATGAATCAGGATTCTTTAAAGCTGACTATTGAATCAGGAGAAACTTGGTTCTGGAGCCGTTCACGCAGTGAGCTATGGCATAAAGGTGCAACATCAGGCCATATTCAAAAAGTGAAAGCTTTGAAATATGATTGTGATGGAGATACACTGCTGGTGTTGGTGGATCAAGCAGGTCCTGCCTGCCATACAGGGAAATACAGCTGTTTCTATAACGAGGTGCCTGTAAACGGAGCCGTCAAGGAACAAGCTGCGCAAGCAACTGAGACTGCCGGTGGTGACCGTTTCGCCATGCTGTCCAGACTGGAATCGGTTATAGCAGAGCGTGATGCAGAGCGTCCGGAAGGTGCTTATACCACGTATTTGTTTGAAAAAGGGATCGATAAAATATTGAAAAAGGTTGGCGAGGAAACCGCTGAAGTCATCATTGCCGCTAAAAATCGCGATAATGAAGAGCTTCGCTACGAATCCAGCGATCTGATCTTCCATCTGATGGTTCTGCTGCGCGAAGCGAAGCTGCCGTTAGATGATGTGATGAGAGAGCTTGACCGCCGCCACAAAAAATAGTAGTTCACTCTTACGAAGAAGGCTTTCCTTATGGGAAGCTATTAAGGAGAGATTCCAATGCTCATTGACTATCATACCCATCATGTCCGCTGTGGGCATGCATCGGGTGAGCTTGAGGAATACGTGCAAAAGGGCATTGAGCTCGGACTGACCCAATTGGGGCTGTCCGACCATATGCCCTTGCTGCATGTAGACCCAGCCACTTACTTGCCTGGTATGGCAATGCCAATGGAGGAGCTTCCGCATTATGCCGAGGAAGCCTTCCGCTTGCAGCAGCAATATAAAGGTCAGATTGATATCCGCGTAGGCTTGGAAGGCGATTATATTGAAGGCTATGAAGCCGAGATCGAACAGATCATACAAGCATATCCATGGGATTATGTAATAGGATCGGTGCATTTTCTTGGGGAATGGGATATATCCGATTTCCGGCAGCTGGATCAGTGGAAAGAACGGGATGCCTACCAGGTGTATCAGCAATATTATGATGCGGTACAAAAGACAGCGAAAACCGGCTTCTATGATTACATTGGCCACATTGACGTAATCAAGCGTTTTGGCTTCAAGCCTGAGCAAAATGTGGAGCATTTGGAGAACGATGCTCTTCGTGCGGTTAAAGCTGCAGGGCTAGCGATAGAATTGAATGCATCCGGATTGCGGATGCCTGTGAACGAAATGTTCCCAAGCCGCCGCATGCTGGAATTATGCTACGAATGGGGCATTCCTTTAACAATCGGGTCCGATGCCCATCAGCCGGAACGGCTGTCACAGTACTTGGATCAGGCGGTTGCTCTGTTAAAGGATATCGGTTTCACAGAATTGGCTACCTTTCAAAAGCGTAAAAGAAAAATGATTGCCTTCTAAAAACCTGTAAAAATCGGCATGTAAAAATTGGAATACCCCTGTTTTTCACTGAATCGCCTTTTTCTTAATGCATTCTTTTCATGTATAATATAGTTGAGTATTATTGTATAATGACATTTGGCGAATAAATGTATCGGAATACGGCCTGCTGCGTAATACAAATCGTAGGGGTTTTATTGACTGCAAAATGTAAACAATCCAACGGAGGTAACCATGTACAGCGACAAATTGAAAATCTTTTCGGGATCTTCCAATCCTCAGCTTGCAGAACGTATTTGTAAGGAATTGGGCGTCCCACTGGGCCAAATCAAGCTCTCCCGGTTTAAATGCGGAGAAATTTACTGTCTCTACGAAGAAAGCATACGGAATTGTGATGTATTTTTAGTGCAGACGTTCTCTCATCCGATTAATGAGCATTTTATGGAGCTTTTGGTAATGATGGACGCGGCCAAACGCGCATCTGCCAGAACGATTAATCTTGTCGTACCTTATTATGGTTATTCCCGTCAGGAACGTAAAGCGGCCCCGCGTGAGCCGATTACGGCAAAATTGGTTGCTGATTTATTGAATACTGCCGGAGCTGATCGCGTAATTACGATTGATTTGCATGCGCCTGCGATTCAAGGATTTTTCAATATCCCGGTTGATCATTTGACAGGGCTGGATCTGTTAAGCAGTCATATCAAAAATAAAAATATTGATGATTTGATCGTTGTATCCCCGGATGCGGGTGGTGTGACGAGAGCTGAGAACCTGGCCAATGTGCTTGGTGCGCCTATCGCTATGATGTTTAAGAAACGCTATGCCCATAATGAGTCAGCAGTTACACATGTCATCGGTGATGTGGAAGGTAAAACTCCGGTTATCATCGAGGATTTGATCGATACAGGAACAACGATTGTCAACGTGGTTGAGGGCTTGAAGGAAAGAGGCGCTAACGACGTTTATATCTGTGCCACCCACCCTGTGTTCTCGGGGCCTGCTCTGCAGCGGTTGGATCATCCGAACATCAAGGAAGTCGTTATAACCGACTCCATTGCGATTCCGGACGACCATTCATCCCGTTTCACGGTATTGTCCGTTGCTCCATTGCTTTCCAATGCCATTCGGATTATTAAAGACGGCGGCTCGATTAGTTCGCTATTTAAATACGGCGGCGTATAAGAAGTTTAACTATTTTGTTTATTTTTTCAGGAATGTGCTATACTTTTGATAGTAATAACGCTGGTTTCTTGCAAATTCCAGACGGAACCGGAGGTGCCTTGTTTAATGGAGAAGAAAAAGCGTGCTAACCCAACCCAACCACCAGCTAAAGTGATCTCGATGAAAATGGATGCCACGTTCTTTTTCGAACGAGCCGTTCAATCCTTGGACAGATTTCATTATGATAAGGCATTAAAGTATTTTCGTCGCGCAGCCGAATACGAGCCGGAAAATGCGGTTAATCATTGTAACTTGGCTGGGCTTCTCTCGGAGATGGGAAATTATAAGGAATCTAATCGTATCCTTCAGCAGGTATTGGATCAGATTGATCCAGCTATGACAGAATGTTATTTCTACATGGCCAATAATTATGCCAACATGGAAGATTATGAGTTAGCTGAAAAAGCAATTATCCACTATTTAGAGAATGACCCTACCGGCCAATTTTTGGAGGAGTCTGAGGAAATGATCGAGCTGCTCAGCTATGAGCTGGATCGTCCGACCAAGCTTACTTCTATAAAAAGCCGTGAAGGAATGTTCGAACATGACCGTGCCCGGGCTATGCTTGAGGAAGGCAAATTTGCTGAAGCGGTCCGTATATTGGAGAAAATAATTAAGAAGCATCCCGACTTTATGGCGGCACGTAATAATCTGGCTTTGGCGTATTATTACATGGGTCATTTTGAGAAGTCGATCGATATGATAAAACAAGTGCTGGAGCTGGAGCATGGCAACTTGCATGCATTGTGCAACCTGGCCATCTTTTACCAGCATTTCGGTGATAAGGAAAATCTCAGTGAATTGATGGGTGTTTTGCGTAAAACCTATCCGTTCCATCAGGATCATGTGTTTAAACTGGCTACCACAATGGGTATCTTAAGTGAACATGAGACGGCGTACCGTTTGTTCAAGCGACTGCTGAAAACCGGGGAAGCTGGTCTTGATCCTTGTTTATTTCACTATACCGCGGTTGCTGCCTACAATACCCAGAAATATGCGGAAGCTGAGCGTCAATGGCGTCAAGCTAATAAGTTCGATCCCGGCTCGGAAATCCCCAGCTTTTATCTGAATCTGCTGCACAAAGCGCGTGATGAGGAGGTAAAACCTCCGGTGAGCTATCACTACCATCTTCCTTTTGAAGAGCAGTTCAGAGGCTTGGAAAAGTCTACGGAAGGTTTGCCCGACCACTTGAAACGTGATCCGTTGGTGCGTTCGTCCTTTTTCTGGGCATTGCGCCACGGGGATACAGAAACGAAATTACAGGTTATTCAAGCATTTGGCTTGATTGCTGATAATGAAGTGAAGGAAGCTCTACTCGAATTCATTCAGGAACCGGGCGAAGACGATTACTTGAAAAAGGTAGCTATTTTCGTGTTGCGTAATATTGGCTTGCACGAGCCGGTTACGGCTGTTCTGGACGGAAGCAAGATTACAGTCCCGGCCTCTCCATTCTCGCCGAATTTACCGGTATGGGAGCCTAAATGGCAGCAAATTATGGATATGGCCATGAAGGAAATGGATCGCCGTTACGATATGGTACAGCAGTATGACCTTCAGACTTTGTGGGTAGAATATTTGTCTCGTGTATACCCAATTTATTCTCCCAAAATTTCGAAGGTTGAAGGCTGGGCGGCAGCGCTTGAATATTTAACGGCCAAAATGCACCGTCGTGCGATCTCGTATCATGAGCTGGCTCACAGGTACAAAGTATCGGTTGCAACCATAAGCAAGAATGTGAAAATCATTGACGAAGCGTGTGGACTTAAAGAGAAAATGGAAGCTATTTTCCCCAAGTTTTCGAGCTTTGATCATAAGATAAAATAAGCGACCTGCTTATTTAAGGAAGTTTCGCTTGGGTGAAACTCTATAGATGCTTACGATGCTGGTTTTGCTGACGCGAAACTTTTAGGAGGAGTCATTTTGTACAAAACAATCGTTATAGGTACAGGTCCTGCGGGGCTCACTGCAGCTATTTATCTGGCACGTGCCAATCTGAATCCTTTGGTTATTGAAGGGCCTGAACCAGGTGGTCAGCTTACAACAACGACAGAGGTAGAGAACTTCCCTGGATTTCCTGAAGGCATTATGGGGCCTGAATTAATGGATAATATGCGCAAACAAGCGGAACGCTTTGGCGCTGAATTCAAGACGGGCTGGGTCAACTCGGTTGATATGTCAAAGCGTCCATTCAAGCTGTCGGTAGAAGGCATGGGTGACATTGAGGCGGAGAGCATCATTATCTCTACAGGCGCAACAGCCAAGTTATTAGGTATTGAGAATGAAAAGGAAAGCATGGGACGCGGTGTCAGCACCTGTGCAACCTGTGATGGATTTTTCTTCCGCGGCAAGAAAATCATCGTTGTTGGCGGTGGGGATTCAGCCATGGAAGAAGCGAACTTCCTGACTCGCTTTGCAACTGAAGTTAAGCTGGTTCACCGTCGCAATGATCTGCGTGCTTCGAAGATCATGCAGGACCGTGCTCGGGAGAATCAGAAAATTGCTTGGGATCTTAATAAGACGCCACTAGCCGTAATTTCGGGAGATAAGGGCGTAACGGGTTTAAAAGTGAAAAACAACGAAACAGGTGAGGAAGAAGTTATCGAGACCGACGGTATTTTCGTTGCTATCGGACATAGACCGAACACAGACTTCCTCGCTGGACAAATTACTACAGACGAAACAGGTTACATCGTTGTGAAGCCGGGGACGTCGCTGACGAATGTTGAGGGCGTATTTGCATGTGGTGATGTGCAAGACAGCAAGTATCGTCAGGCCATTACAGCGGCTGGCAGCGGTTGTATGGCTGCCCTGGATTGTGAGAAGTTTTTGGATGGTCATGCGGTTCACGATTGGAGTCAATCGCTGTAAATACAAGGAGACGTGGAGCACTGGGCTTCACGTTTTTTTATACTTTCCCCCTCCCAAACCCTCCCCGCCGGGAGGGCTCCAAGGGCTGCTGCCCTCTGGACACCCGAAAAATATAGGAGTGGGAGGCGAGTTGGTGCTTCGTATGATGTTGTAGATAAAGGATCGCTTCCGTCCCTATGGGACACGCTTCCAGTTAGTGCTAGCAGTAACAAGCACAATGATTTGGTGGGAATTGTTCTTATTAAAGGGGATAGTGGCTATAAGTCAGCAACCGTTCTATATATAAGCGATAGCAGCCGCCTCAAGGTGTTTATCCCAAGATTTTCTCTATCTTGACCTGTGGATAGGGTTGGCTTATAGTTGATGGTGGAGCATTATGTGATTATATGTTTATGAGGTGACAAGGCATGGGAGAAAAGGTATATGTTGGAGTCGATTTAGGGGGAACCACTATTAAAGTGGGGCTTTGTGACATTAATGGAAAGCTGCTTCATACTTATGAAGGGCCGACTGGGACGGAGCACGGCGCGGATGTTGTGCTGGAGAACATCGCGAGCTATGTTCGCAAGCTTATTTCGGACACTTCTTATGATTGGGAGCAGGTAGCCGGCATTGGAGCAGGCATCGCTGGATTTATGGATATTCCTGAGGGCTTCATCAAGCTGTCACCTAATTTAGGTTGGCGCAACGTGCCTGTTAAGCAAATTCTTGAAGAAAAGCTGGGTAAACCAGTGAAAATCGATAATGATGCTAATGTAGCGGCATTGGGCGAAGCGTGGAGTGGCGCTGGAGCAGGCATACCTAACTTGGTATGCTATACCCTCGGGACTGGTGTAGGCGGCGGCATTATCGTTGGTGGAAAAATATATCAAGGCTTTAAAGGTATGGCTGGAGAGCTGGGCCATATGAGATTGGTTCCAGACCTGGAAGCTATTCAATGCGGCTGTGGAATGAATGGCTGTCTGGAGACGGTTTCTTCCGCAACAGGAATAATTAGAATGGCGAATGAAGCAGTGGAACGCGGCGAGCATACCTCTTTGGCTCTAGTAGAAGGCATTACGGCTAAGGATGTGTTTGATGCAGCTAAATCAGGTGATGATGTTGCTCAGCGGATCGTTAATCGTGCAGCCAACTATTTGGGTAAATCGATGGCTATGGTATCGGTTGTGTTGAACCCTCAGCGGTACATTATCGGTGGCGGTGTTTCTAAAGCAGGGGATATCTTGTTCGATGCGATTCGTCATTATTTTCACGAATATGCGCAAGAATCAGCAAGTGAAGGCGTGGATATTGTGCCCGCTACACTAGGTAATGACGCTGGTGTTGTCGGAGCCGCTGGTTTAAATCTGCATTCTTAATTTTCCGATTTTGAGTGTATGTCTCTTAAGGGTTGTCCTATTCATATTTTGTTTGATTCGAGGCTCTCGTTTAGTTCTGTTGTCTCTATCTTTCAATAAACTAAAAGTAGACAACATTCATTCAAGTCTTTAAGTCTTTAAGTCCTAGAACAAGCGCGCTAATTACCGCGCGCTTATATATAGATATAGCGAGTGGGCAAACCATTATATTTGCGAAGGGTAAGGGGATGTGTCGGAGAGTTTACGTGCTTCATTTTGAAAGTGAGTTCCCTACCGCATAGTTTAATCAGAGGAACTCACTTTCAATAGAAGCCGGAGGCACTCACCTACCCGCAGCAACCTCGATGGTTAGCTCGCGAGCGCCCGGAGGAGGAAGTACCCATGGAAGAAATGCATACCTTGGGCAAGCTGGTCATTATTACTGGTATGTCTGGAGCAGGCAAGACGATCGCGGTGCAAAGCTTAGAGGATCTCGGTTTTTTCTGCGTGGATAATCTTCCTCCCGTATTAATTCCCAAATTTGCGGAGTTGATCGAGCAGTCGAAGGGCCGCATTGGCAAAGTGGCGCTTGTAATCGATTTGCGCGGAAGAGAGTTTTTCACTTCCTTATCGGAATCGCTTCGTTATGTGAAGGAAAATCACACGCTGACCTATGAAATTCTATTTTTGGATGCTACCGACGCTATCCTCGTACAGCGTTACAAGGAGAGCCGCCGTAAACATCCACTAGCACCGACGGGAGTGCCACTGGAAGGGATTCATCAGGAGCGTAAGCTGTTGGAGGAACTCAAAGGCGTAGCTACTCAGGTTATTGATACAAGCAACCTGAAGCCTGCGCAGCTGAAAGAGAAGATTGTATCCCGATTCACCAATCTGGAACTGGGCGGCATATCTATAAATGTAATCTCTTTCGGCTTTAAGTATGGAATTCCGATTGATGCTGATTTAATTTTTGACGTGCGGTTTTTACCAAATCCGCATTATGTCGACGCCCTTCGTCCAAATACCGGTCAAGACCAGGATGTTTACGATTATGTCATGAAGTGGAGTGAAACACAGGAGTTTCTAACCAAGCTGCTCGATATGCTTCACTTTTTGGTGCCGCAGTATAAGAAAGAGGGTAAAAGCCAGGTTGTAGTCGGGATCGGTTGTACGGGTGGCAAGCATCGTTCCGTAGCTATTGCGGAGTATCTCGGTAAAGTAATGGATAATAGCGAAACGGAAATTATTCGGGTAAGCCACCGCGACTCAGAGCGGGATCGGGTTGAGGTGAAAAAATGACAAAGGATCACGAGGAAGGTGATCAGCCCCGCATCGTCGTAATCGGTGGAGGAACAGGTTTATCCGTCATGCTTCGGGGATTGAAGGAGAAGCCGATGGATATTACCGCTATCGTGACGGTTGCGGACGACGGAGGCAGCTCAGGCATTTTGCGCTCCGAATTGGAAATGGTTCCTCCAGGGGATATCCGCAACGTTCTAACTGCGCTGGCAGATGTAGAGCCCTTGCTCGGTAAAATGCTGGAGTATCGTTTTCAAAAAGGTCAGGGATTGGCCGGCCATAGTTTGGGTAATCTAATTTTGGCTGCAATGCAAGACATTACCGGTGATTTCGTAACTGGCGTTCGGGAGCTTAGCCGAGTATTTGCAGTGCGCGGCAGAGTGCTTCCCGCAGCTGACCATGCGATAGTGCTGAAAGCAGAGATGATGGATGGCACGATTGTTGAGGGGGAGTCCAAAATCCCCAAATCCGGCAAAGTCATTAAACGGGTGTTTATTGAACCGGCAGATGTATCGCCCCTGCCTGAAGCAGTAGAGGCTCTAAGGCGCGCTGATGCAATTCTGGTGGGCCCGGGCAGCTTATACACGAGCATCCTGCCAAACCTCCTTGTTCCTGAAATTACGCGGACAATTGTTGAGTCGAAAGCGCTCAAAATGTTCATCTGTAACGTCATGACGCAGCCAGGAGAGACGGATGGATATGCCGTAAGCGACCATTTGCGTGCGGTTCGTGATCATGTAGGGCAAGATTTATTTGATTATGTTATTGTAAATAATGGAGAGATTCCTCCTCAGGTTCAAAATAGGTACGCGGAAAAAGGCGCAAAGGTCGTCCATCTCGATCTGGATGAGGTAACGAAAAAAGGATACAAGGTCATTGCTGACCAACTGGTATTATTTCGCACCTATCTTCGCCATGACGCCGATAAATTAAGCCAGCACATCTATCAATTGGTGGAGAACTGGATGATTAAGAAGAGGTGACTATATCATGTCCTTCGCCTCACAAACGAAAAAGGAATTAACCATGATTCAGTCGGATGACTGTTGTGAAACGGCAGAGCTATCAGCATTGATTCGGATGAATGGCTCCGTACAATTGACGAATCAACGGATCGTACTTGATATCTCTACAGAGAACGCTGCCATTGCGCGACGGATTTATTCTTTGTTGAAAAAGAAATTTCGTGTTCACATTGAGCTGCTTGTCCGAAAAAAGATGCGATTAAAGAAAAACAATGTGTATATTGTGCGAGTGCCCCAGCAGGTGCAGGAGATATTGGCCCAAATGCAAATTGTGTCCGAAGGGTTTATATTTACTCCCGGGATTGAAGCGGTGATTCTTCAAGACAGCTGCTGTAAGCGAGCCTATTTGCGGGGGGCTTTCCTGGCAGGCGGATCCGTGAACAATCCTGAAGGTTCCTCCTACCACTTGGAAATCTCGTCGATGTATGAAGAGCATTGCCAG
Organism: Paenibacillus sp. GCM10027630; assembly: GCF_042676305.1. NCBI lineage: Bacteria > Bacillati > Bacillota > Bacilli > Caryophanales > Paenibacillaceae > Paenibacillus > Paenibacillus sp. GCM10027630. The sequence goes on from NZ_JBHTGY010000051.1 coordinate 33,880, forward strand.
GCATTATGCGATTTGGCTAATGAGTTTGATTTGAATGCACGCTGTATTGAACGTAAGAAGGGTTTCGTGTTCTATATTAAGGAAGGCGAGAAAATAATCGAATTCCTAAGTCTAATTGGCGCTCACCAAGCTCTGTTCAGGTTTGAGGATGTCCGGATTATGAAGGATATGCGCAACTCCGTCAATCGGTTGGTGAATTGTGAGACAGCTAATTTAAATAAGACTATCGGAGCGGCTGTAAGGCAGATCGATAATATTCGGCTGCTGCAAAAGGAAGTCGGTTTAGAAAACTTGCCTGAGAAATTACGTGAGGTTGCAGAAATTCGTATGAAGCATCCGGATCTGAATTTAAAAGAAGTTGGCGATATGTTAAAAGGCAGCGTCAGTAAATCCGGGGTTAATCACCGTCTTCGTAAAATCGATGAATTAGCGGAAAAAATCCGAAAAGCTTAATTGTTAATAAAGGGCAACGATAACCTCGTGTGAAGCAGGATTGGATGTCACTAAAGTACAACCATTAACTCAAGCGAAGCGAGGTTGGTTGTCACTCTTTTTTAGGTAAATTTTTCGGTAAATATAGAATTTTTGTGTAAATGCACATTATTCCTAGTGTATCGGATTGAAAAATGATATAATAATTGATAAATCGCTTTTTTCATGGTCATTTATCTGAGAATGGTCATTTGCTATTAAAGATGTAGGGGGTATTGGTTGGAATGTCGAAACGCCCAGTAGTTGTGAAGTTGAAAACAGGCCTTCATGCCAGACCGGCGGCACTATTCGTTCAAGAAGCGAATAAATTCTCTTCCGAAATCTTCGTTGAGAAGGATGAGAAGAAAGTGAATGCCAAAAGTATCATGGGTATTATGAGCCTGGCGATCAGCACAGGTACGGAAGTTTATATTAGTGCTGAGGGTTCGGACGCAGAACAGGCTGTAAACGCTTTAGTCACATTAGTAAGTAAAGAGGAACTTGAAAACCAATAACCGACCGCAGAGGGCTTCCAATCAGGAAGCTTTTTTTGTTTGGTGACTTGCACGAAATGGACACATTTCCAAATAATGATTTGTATGGTCTGCCAATAAAAGCGCAACCTTTTCTTAATAAGAACGTCTATTATGACGTGTCTTCAGCCGAAAAGGTTTTTTGTTGTTTTCATTTATTAAATTTTTTTAAGGTTTGAGCGTAATAAGGAATTTTTTGCAAAAATTCTAAGGAGTAGAGAGATGAAACAGATGAAAAGAGAACTATCACTGATCGCCATTATCGCATTATTATTCGCAGTATTCAGTCCTACATTTGTATCGGCGGCACAACCAATGTCAACAGCTTCCAATTATATTTTGCTTTATGTTGATAAAGTCGAAGCATTTTTGAATGGAAAACAGGTTCAGTTGGACTCACCAGCGACCATTATTAAAGATAAAATGTTCGTTCCTGCCAAATTTTTAGGTGATGCCATGGGAATGAAGGTTGAATGGAACGATAAAACACGGCAAATTACAATGACGACGCCGGGCTACAATATCGTACTAGACAGCGATCGAAATTCAGTGTGGGTTAATGGATTGATGCAGCCCTTTGACTCTGCCGCTGCTATTAGCAAGGAAGGCAGGCTGTTGATTAAGCTGACATGGCTGGCTGATTATATGGGAGCGCGTTACACATATAACGAGGAGCTGCGGCGCGTAGAAATTATTCATACGGTAAAGCCGGCCGGGATTTACATTCCCAATACGGGCAACTCGAAACCTGTGGCTAAATTTTCGTTTGCTAAATCAACCTATCAAATTGGCGAACCGGTCAAATACGTAGACCTGAGTTATGATCCGGATGCCGAAGGTATTGCTAAATTCGAATGGACTGGTAAGGAAGAAGCTTTCTTTACGGCAGGAACCTTTCCTGTTACTCTTACCGTTTGGGACGGACATGGCAATAAAAGCGATACGTATACCCGCAACATCACGATTGAAGATAAAACGTATTTGAGCGCTATTGAATATCCAATTTATATGAAGCCTATAGGCGGTTTTATTAAAACGGATTGGAGTATGCTGTGGGGTAACTTCTGGAGCTTACCGCAGCTGCCTAAACAAGTCACAACAGACAATACAAGAAAGCTGTTGGTTAGTGATAGTCCGGAGGAGTTCACAGAAAAAGGGATTTTGTACCAGGATAAAGTTAAAGGCAAAGGACGGCTCTATGCTGACCACATTAACGGAACGAAGGAAAAAGTAACGTTAGCTATTCTGGCAAGGAATACTACAGATAAGCCTGTAACAATCAAGACAACCAATAAAGGCGAGGTTTGGCCATCTGTATACGCCAATCTGATTGGTAACGAAGCTTCAGTTGATTTCTTGATGAACGATCCGCGTAATGATTCGATGACAGTACCGGCCAAACAGACATTTATTTATTCACAAATGCCTGAGTTTTATCCGGGGCAAGGCGTGAACCTGTTCTACGATGTGGAAACAGACGGAGAGATAGAGTTTTCCTTCGTAGCAACGGATGCAGTAAATCAGAATACGCTGACCCAGCTTCCGCTTCTGCCCTTCACAGGACACGTGAGAGGATCGTTTCCTGTATCCGAGGTGAAGTGGGGTATAGACGCCAGTTCCTTCACTACGCCATCGAGGATTATCATTGGCGACGGTACAACGGATCCATTCCAGCCGGGATACGACCCGATGCGTAAAAAGGATGTTACCAACGACGGCAACTATGGGGTGATTTATAAAATTCACGCCGATAAGCCTCGCAAAATGGCAGTTATGATACTGGCCTATGGAGGAGTATTTAAAGGCCCGTTCAAAATTAACGGCGAAATCCGTCTGGTGCCTGAATCGGGTGTGATAACTGCATTTGACGGCATGCAGATTTTAGCCAGAACGACGGGCAAGGAAGACTCGCTTGATATTGAATTTACCCCGCCGGCGGGTTCGGCGTTTCCAATTGATTTAATATTTTACCCATTGGACGATAAATAGACGCACTTTGAATGGGTTAATTGGGCAATTGAAGTGTAATACGGCGTAAAACAAAGAAAAACCGTTTTGATAACCTGCCAATAGAGCGGGTGTCAAAACGGTTTTTTGATAATATCAGACTTTATAAGTTTTCAGCAGAGCTGAAGAAGTCTGATATTGCAAGAAAAGCTACAACTTAGACACGAATGTATCTTCCTCGAAAGGGCTTCGATCAGAAGCTTTTCTTATATTAAGTTGAAAGTTTAGCTGCGCTCGATTACTTTATCGATAAGGCCATAAGCGCGTGCTTCTTCTGCATACATGAAGTTATCGCGGTCCGTATCCTTCTCGATTTGCTCAAATGATTGGCCGGTCCGTTCAGCCAGGATGGTGTTAAGCTTGTCGCGCATTTTGAGAATCCGCTTAGCGCGAATCTCAATGTCGCTGGCTTGCCCTTCGGCACCGCCCAAAGGCTGATGGATCATAACTTCGCTGTTAGGCAAAGCAAACCGTTTGCCTTTAGCGCCAGCTGCGAGAAGGAAGGCGCCCATTGAAGCGGCCATCCCGACACAAATCGTGGAGACATCAGGCTTAATAAACTGCATCGTATCGAAGATGGCCATCCCTGCTGTAATGGAGCCGCCCGGGCTGTTGATATACAGATGAATGTCTTTGTCTGGATCTGTTGCGGCCAAAAACAAAAGTTGGGCAATGATTGAGTTAGCTACAACATCATTAACCCCGGTTCCTAGAAAAATAATGCGATCTTTCAGCAAGCGGGAGTAAATATCATAAGCGCGTTCCCCTCTTGCATCGGGTTCAACTACCATTGGAATGAAACTCATAGGTTGCAGCCTCCTTAAATTCATAGTGACAACCAACTTCGATTTGCGTGAAGCAATGGTTGCACCTGATGTGGTTGGTAACACTATACCCATCATAGCGGAAAAACAAACTAAGGTCAACAAAGGTCAAACAAACGCAACTAAAAAACCTCTCACTGCGTAGCTTTCAAAAAAGAAGCTGCTGCAATAAAGAGGTTGGAAGGTTAGAAGTAATGGCGCGCTCGCAAGGAATCGAACCTTGATCTCAGGCTCCGGAGGCCTACGTCATATCCATTGGACCACGAGCGCATATTGTATATAATTGTTAAGGTTAATTTGACGAGCAAAAGTTATTATATGATAATGCTCTGAAAAAAGCAACCTTATGTTTATCAGATAATTATTTAGGAAGTGCTGATCCTCTAAATGGCTAGGTACTAGTGGCTATAAATAGCGCAAAACAGAGAATAATCCACATTTTTTGTCCAAATTGTGATTTTTAGTTGAAATTAGCTTACAGATTTTATATACTATAAGTGCTAAGTGGATTGCTTAGTACTTTTTTTGGAAGTTGTGGGACTGAAAATGTAATACCGGGACGAAAATGGTCCATGTTTGAGCGGGAGAGTGTTCCATGAGAGAAATACTCAATATTCAAAAGCAGCTTCTTCCGGATCTATTGGACACCATGAAGGAGCGGTATACCATCCTTCATCACATTATGGTTTCGGGTGTTGTAGGCCGCCGAACATTGGCGGGGTCGCTTAATATGACAGAACGTGTTCTGCGCAGTGAGGTCGAATTTTTGAAGGCTCAGGGCTTGCTTGAGATTGAGGCGGCCGGTATGCGAATCAGTGAAGCGGGACGGCAGCTGCTTGAGAGCATCGAACCGATGGTCAAGGAATTGTTCGGCTTGAATGAGCTGAGTGAGCGTATACGGAAGCATTTTGGTTTAAAGCAGGTTATCATCGTACCGGGCGACTCGGACACATCACCGCATACGAAGAAGGAATTAGGTCGCGCGGGAGCAGCTGTGCTTCGTAAGTACGTGTCCAAGGACGAAGTTATTGCCGTAACCGGCGGTTCGACGATGGCAGAGGTCGCTTATCATTTATCCTCATCAACATCGCTCAAGGGCAGCTGGTTTGTACCGGCTCGCGGCGGGCTGGGGGAAAGCGTTGATTTCCAAGCCAACACAATCGCTTCAACGATGGCTAAGAAAACAGGAGCCAGCTACAGACTGCTGCATGTTCCTGATCAGCTGGGCGAGGATGCTTATCAATCTTTAATGCAAGATACTACCATTACAGAGATCATTGAGTTCATCCGCAAGGCTCGTATCGTCATTCATGGCATGGGAGAAGCTATGGTGATGGCACGCCGCCGCAAGGTTGACGATGCAACAATAGCCAGCCTTCAGCATGAAGGAGCATTGGCCGAAGCATTCGGGTACTATTTTGACCGGAGGGGTAAAATTATTCATAAAATGCCTACCGTCGGCTTGCGTATCGATGATATTCAGGAAATGGATTGTGTGATTGGAGTTGCAGGCGGAAAAAGCAAGGGAGAAGCAATCGTTTCGGTACTAAGCTTCGGACATGAGGATATATTGGTGACCGACGAAGCCGCTGCAATAGAAATGGTTCAAATGCTGCCATCTTGATAGGTTCTTACCTGTCTTGACATAAATTAAACTATTATTCTTTAGGAGGCCTTTCACATGGTAAAAGTAGGTATTAATGGTTTTGGACGTATCGGTCGTAACGTATTCCGCGCATCTTTCAATAACCCAGAAGTAGAAATCGTAGCAATCAACGATTTGACTGACGTAAACACATTGGCTCATTTGTTGAGATACGACACTACTCATGGCAGATTCAATGGTACTGTAGAAGCAACAGAAGGCGCTTTGATCGTTAATGGCAAAACCGTTAAAGTATTTGCTGAGCGTAATCCTGAGAACTTGCCTTGGGGAGCTAACGGTGTTGAAATCGTTGTTGAATCCACAGGTATTTTCACAGCGAAAGACAAAGCTTCCCTTCACTTGAAAGGCGGCGCTAAGAAAGTAATCATCTCCGCTCCAGCTACTGATGAAGATATCACTATCGTATTGGGCGTAAATGAAGATAAATACGATCCTGCAGCGCATACCATTATCTCCAACGCTTCTTGCACAACTAACTGTCTGGCTCCTTTCGCTAAAGTATTGAACGACAAGTTCGGTATCGTAAAAGGTATGATGACAACTATTCACTCGTACACAAATGATCAATCCGTATTGGATCTTCCACATAAAGATTTGCGTCGTGCTCGTGCAGCTGCTGAAAACATCATTCCTTCAACAACTGGCGCAGCAAAAGCAGTATCCTTGGTATTGCCTGAACTAAAAGGCTTGTTGAACGGTATGTCCTTCCGCGTGCCAACTCCTAACGTTTCCGTTACGGATCTGGTTGCTGAATTGAAAGTAAACGTAACAGTTGACGAAGTTAATGCAGCATTGGAAGCAGCAGCTAACGGTCCTTTGAAAGGCGTGCTGAACTTCTCCGTTGAGCCGCTTGTATCCAGCGACTACAATGGCGATCCGGCTTCTTCCACAATTGATGCTTTGTCCACTATGGTAGTTGGCGACAACATGGTTAAAGTAGTTTCCTGGTACGATAACGAGTGGGGCTATTCCAACCGCGTAGTAGACTTGGCTGCTTTTATTGCTAAAAAAGGTTTGTAAGATCCAATTGTGGTTATGACGTAGGTTTGTTAAAAATGTTCGCCTAGTTTGTGCAAAATGGGATGTACTTCCGGGTTCTGTTGAGAATGGATTCTTTGATTAAAATTGGTAGCTGTTATAATCCATTCTCAAAGGAACCTCGCTAACGCTCTCCAGTACATTCCCATTTTGTCTTTTGGAGGAACATTGAAAACAAAAAAACGGCATACCCACAATTTTTGTGTGTAGAAAGAAAAAAACGGGAGGCGTGATCGGGATGAACAAAAAAAGCGTTCGTGACGTAGAAGTAAGCGGCAAAAGAGTGTTTGTACGGGTGGATTTTAACGTACCGTTGGAGAACGGCGTAATTACCGACGACACGCGTATTCGTGAAACAGTACCAACTATCCAGTACCTGGCGGAAAGAGGCGCTAAAGTCATTCTGGCGAGCCACTTGGGCCGTCCTAAGGGTGAGGTTGTTGAAGAACTTCGCTTGACTGCAGCGGCTAAGCGTTTGGCTGAGCTGTTGGGTAAGCCGGTAGTAAAAGCAGACGAAGCAATCGGAGATGCGGTTAAAGCACAAGTTGCTGCACTAAATGATGGCGATGTTCTGCTTCTTGAGAACGTGCGTTTCTATGCAGGCGAAGAGAAAAACGATCCGGAATTGGCGAAAGCTTTTGCCGAGTTGGCTGATTTGTATGTGAATGATGCTTTCGGAGCAGCTCACCGGGCTCACGCTTCCACAGAAGGAATCGCACACTATCTTCCTGCAGTATCCGGCTTGCTGATGGAGAAAGAGCTGGAAGTATTGGGTAAAGCGTTGAATAATCCAGAGCGTCCTTTCACAGCTATTGTAGGCGGAGCGAAGGTTAAAGATAAAATTGCCGTAATCGAAAAGCTTATCGATATCGCAGACAACATTATTATTGGTGGCGGCTTGTCCTATACATTCTTCAAATCCAAAGGCTATGAAATCGGTAAATCCCTCGTGGACAACGACCGTTTGGAGCTTGTTAAAGAGTTCGAACTCAAAGCCAAGGAAAAAGGCGTAAACTTCCTGCTTCCTGTTGATATCGTTGTAGGCGATGCTTTCAGTGCTTCCGCTAATACGAAAGTTGTGCCTGTAGATTCGATTCCGTCGGATTGGGAAGGCTTTGATATCGGACCGAAAACTCGTGAAATTTATGCTGAAACGATCAAAAACTCCAAGCTGGTTGTTTGGAACGGGCCGATGGGCGTATTCGAGCTTGAGCCTTACAAAAACGGTACGGAAGCTGTAGCTAATGCTTGCGCAACTACTGAAGGTTACACAGTAATCGGCGGTGGCGATTCAGCGGCGGCAGTTGAGAAATTCCATCTAGGCGATAAAATGGATCATATCTCCACTGGCGGCGGCGCTTCCTTGGAGTTTATGGAAGGTAAAGAGCTTCCAGGCGTTGTAGCATTGAACGATAAGTAAGAGTTGAACCAAACAGTCAAATACAAAGGAGTGACCAACATGCGTAAACCAATCATTGCCGGTAACTGGAAAATGTTCAAAACTGTAAGCGAAGCGACTGCTTTTGTAAACGAAGTTAAAGGTAAAGCAGAGGTTGACGGTGTGGAGAGCGTTATCTGCGCTCCATTCACGAATCTTCCTGCACTTGTTGAGGCTGTAAAAGGAACTACATTAAAAGTTGGCGCACAGAACCTTCACTTTGAAGATAACGGTGCGTTTACAGGCGAAATCAGCGGTATCATGCTGAAAGATCTGGGTGTTGATTATGTGATCATCGGCCATTCCGAACGTCGCGCGTATTTCCTGGAAACCGATGAGATCGTTAATAAAAAGGTGCATGCAGCCTTCAAGCACAGCTTGACGCCAATCGTTTGCGTAGGCGAGAAGCTGGAAGAACGTGAAGCGGGTCAAACCAAGCAAGTTTGCAAAGTGCAAACTGAAGGCGCATTTGCCGGCCTAAGTGCAGAGCAAGCAGCTGAAGTGGTTGTAGCCTATGAGCCTATCTGGGCCATCGGAACAGGCAAATCTTCTACAGCAGCTGACGCTAACGAAGTTATCAGCTATATTCGTGAGCTGATCGCTGGGCTATACAGCCAATCCGTGGCAGATGCGGTTCGTATCCAATACGGCGGCAGCGTAAAGCCGAACAACATCAGCGAATATATGCAAGAATCCGATATCGACGGAGCTCTCGTAGGCGGTGCCAGCTTGGAACCAGCTTCCTACATAGCGCTTGTTGAGGGGGCCAAGTAAGATGTCCAGACCGAAACCGGTAGCACTGATTATATTGGATGGCTTCGGCCTTCGTGGTGAGATCACGGGTAACGCTGTCGCTCAGGCGAATAAGCCTAACTACGACCGGTACTGGAATGAATACCCGCATACAACTCTGGTTGCGTGCGGAGAAGCGGTTGGATTGCCGGAAGGGCAAATGGGCAACTCTGAGGTAGGTCATTTGAACATCGGTGCGGGTCGTGTCGTGTATCAGGATTTAACTCGTATTTCCAAGTCGATTCGTGATGGCGAGTTTTTTGAGAACGAAACTATTCTTGGCGCTATACGTAATGCCAAAGATAATGGTAAAAAGCTTCATCTGTATGGATTGCTGTCTGACGGTGGCGTACATAGCCATATTGCACATTTGTTTGCTCTGCTTGAAGTGTGCAAGAAGGAGCAGTTCGAGGAGGTTTACATCCATGCATTCCTGGATGGTCGTGATGTAGCTCCTGACAGTGCCAAAGGCTATATGGGCCAGCTGCTCGCCAAGATCGATGAAATTGGCGTAGGCAAAATGGCTACTGTACAAGGTCGCTACTATGCGATGGACCGGGACAAGCGCTGGGAGCGTACGGAAAAGTCTTACCGTGCGATGGTATATGGAGAGGGTCCGCAGTTCACTGATCCGATGGAAGCCATTGTGGATTCCTATGAAAAATCGGTGTTTGACGAATTCGTAATGCCGACGGTTATCGTGAAAGCGGACGGCACACCTGCAGCCTTGGTAGAGTCAGGCGACTCTGTCATTTTCCTTAACTTCCGTCCGGACCGTGCGATTCAGCTTTCTCAAGTGTTCACGAACAGCGATTTCCGCGGGTTCGATCGCGGCGAGAAATGCCCTGCTAATTTGTACTTCGTCTGCTTAACCTTGTTCAGTGAATCTGTGGATGGATTTGTAGCTTACAAGCCTAAGAACCTGGATAACACATTAGGTGAGGTCGTTGCCCAAAACAATCTTAAGCAGCTTCGAATTGCTGAAACGGAGAAATACCCGCATGTAACGTTCTTCTTCAGCGGCGGCCGTGATAAGGAGCTTCCAGGTGAGACTCGCATTCTGATTCCATCACCTAAGGTAGCAACCTATGACCTGCAGCCGGAAATGAGCGCATATGAGCTTGCTGAAGCCGCAGTTGCAGAGATCGAAGCTGAGCGTCAGGATGTTATCATTCTGAACTTCGCCAATCCGGATATGGTAGGTCATTCCGGCTTACTGGAGCCTACGATCAAAGCAGTAGAAGCGACGGATGCTTGCTTGGGTAAAGTCGTTGAGGCTGTGCTTGCTAAAGGCGGAGTGGCGCTAATCACTGCTGACCACGGTAACGCCGATTTGGTAACAAATGCGGACGGCAGCCGGAATACGGCACATACAACAAATCCGGTCCCTTTTATTGTAACGTCCAAACATGTTACACTAAGAAACGATGGAATTTTGGCAGATATTGCTCCTACCATTCTGACGCTGCTGGAAGTAGCACAGCCGGAAGAAATGACAGGTTCCAAATTAATCTAGCCTCATGTTCAAGAAAGAGTCACCGGGGTCGGTCATACGGCCCTGACAAAATTATAAAAGTCTAAGGAGTGTTTCGAAATCATGACAACTATTGCTAATGTGTATGCTCGTGAAGTATTGGATTCCCGCGGTAATCCAACAGTAGAAGTAGAAGTATTTCTGGAGTCCGGCGCAAGAGGCCGTGCTATCGTTCCTTCAGGCGCATCCACAGGCGCTTACGAGGCTGTTGAGCTTCGTGATGGTGACAAGTCCCGCTATTTGGGTAAAGGCGTTCTGAAGGCTGTTGAGAACGTTAACGACATCATTGCTCCTGAATTGATCGGCTTTGACGCTTTGGATCAAGTAGGTATCGACCAAAAAATGATCGAGCTTGACGGCACACCGAACAAAGCTAAGCTGGGTGCAAACGCAATTCTAGCTGTTTCTATGGCAGTTGCTCGTGCTTCTTCCGAGGCTTTGGATATCCCGTTATATGTTTACTTGGGCGGATTTAACGCTAAGCAGCTTCCGGTTCCAATGATGAACATCATCAACGGTGGCGCTCATGCGGACAACAATGTTGACGTACAAGAGTTCATGGTGCTTCCAGTTGGCGCGCCTTCGTTCAAAGAAGCGCTTCGTACTGGTGCAGAAATTTTCCACAGCTTGAAATCTGTTTTGCAAGAAAAAGGCTTGAACACAGCAGTTGGTGACGAAGGTGGCTTTGCTCCTAACTTCTCTTCGAACGAAGAAGCTATCACTACTATCCTGACAGCTATCGAGCGCGCAGGCTACAAGCCAGGCGTTGACGTATTCCTGGGTATGGACGTTGCTTCCACTGAGTTCTACAAAGACGGTAAGTACCACCTGGAAGGTGAAGGAAAATCCTACACTTCCGCTGAGTTCGTAGACTTCTTGGCTGATTGGGTAGACAAGTACCCTATCATCACAATCGAAGACGGCTGCTCCGAAGATGATTGGGATGGCTGGAAGCTGTTGACTGAAAAGCTTGGCGGAAAAGTACAATTGGTTGGTGACGATCTGTTCGTAACTAACACAGTTCGCTTGTCCAGAGGTATTGAAGAGAATATCGGTAACTCCATCTTGGTTAAAGTTAACCAAATCGGTACGTTGACTGAAACTTTCGACGCTATCCAAATGGCTAACCGCGCTGGTTATACAGCTGTTATTTCCCACCGTTCCGGTGAGAGCGAAGACAGCACAATTGCTGACATCGCTGTTGCTACTAACGCTGGACAAATCAAAACAGGCGCTCCTTCCCGTACGGACCGCGTTGCTAAATACAACCAATTGCTTCGTATCGAAGATCAATTGCGTGATACAGCACAATACGCTGGTAAAAAAGCGTTCTTCAACCTGAAAAACTTTAAATAATATAATAGAGCACCCTTCGTGCTCTACCTAATCAATGCTTAAGGTAGCGACTAATGCCGCGCCTTAAGCATTGTGTATATTGTGTATATGGTTGGCTATTTAAGCCAACAATGGCTCTATAGCTATCGGCGGCAGATCATTGCCGCCAGGCACTTTAGTAAAATAATAGGTTGGTACTTTTTCGTAAGCTTACGATAAGCTGTGGTAGTTGGAGGGTTACACATTTACCGGAGAGTTTACGTGCGGCCTTTGAAATCGTGTTATTACCGCAAGGTATATTCAATGAGAACACGATTTCAACAGCCGCCGTAGGTAGATGTGGTAACCCGTAAACGAACAACAAGATTAGAGTGAGTTTGCAGTAAGTACCAACTTTCCCCGGAGGGATCAACGTGAGCAACTGGTTGAAGACTGTATTTTTTCTAGTAGGATCAGCCTTTCTCACTCGCTTGATCCCTTTTTCTTCATTTTTCCGCAATTTGGATACAATGATTCATGAATTCGGGCATGCGGTGGCAACTTTGGCTTTCTCAGGTCAAGTGATGTATATCGAGCTTTTTGCCAATCATAGTGGGGTCACATATTCCAGAGTCATGGACAATTGGACACAGATTCCGATCTCACTGGCTGGATATATGACGGCTTCCTTGTTTGCCGTATTTTTGTTCAAGATGAGGGAGATAGACAAACATCGCTTAGGCTTGCAGGTTATTACTTTACTGGCTATTGTTTCGTTAGTGCTGTTCGTCCGCAATGAATTTGGCGTGATGTGGCTGATCGGCTTTATTGCTTTGAACATTGTCATGCTGGCTTTAATGCCACGATGGTTGAGTGATTTTTACTATTTGCTGCTGGCCTTTCTAACTCTGGAGGAATCGGTGCTTGGACCGATTTCATTGATTCTTTATTCAGTGGAAAATTCTGCGTCTGCTGGCGATGCGACAAACTTAAGCCGGATCACGATGATTCCAGCTATAGGCTGGTCTGTCTTGTTTACTTTATTCTCGTTATGGTGTGCGAAAGGTGCCATTCAAGCATTCTTAGGACGGAGAAAAACGAGACCAAGACCTGCCAAGCAGCCTTATTCCAACTATGAGTAAGGGCTTGTTTGCCAGTAGGACAACTTTATGATATAATGCTAATACTGTCCATTTTCTATTATATATAAGTGGCCAATGGCCGTTGTTTGTGACGATAGATTTTCGCTGGAGGTGGAAACATGGAATTAGTTTTGAAAATTATACTGGTTATTGCGTCGCTTGGTTTGATTGCAGCCGTATTGCTTCAGCCAGGGAAAAGCGCGGGGTTATCCGGTGCCATCTCCGGAGGTGCGGAGCATCTATTCGGAAAGCAAAAGGCGCGTGGCTTGGAATTATTTTTAAATCGTCTGACGATGGGGTTAGCGGTTGTTTTCTTCGTTCTGACGCTAATTGTTGCTTACTTTGTAAAAACAGCGTAATTTAAAAGCACTACAGCAGGGGCATGTTACTCCTGCTGTTTTTTTATTCAAGCAAAGCCTCAAACGCCCATTCCATGTGCTGCGAATTTGCGTAAACTGTTAAGGTGATCAAGAGGACGAGGGAGAATAAAATTGGCGTGTTTTCTTAATAGAGAAATGGGTAAAACTATAGAGAAGTAAGGTAGAGGAAGGTGAGGACTTTGGTTCAACGCAATGATGTATTGGATTTTATGAGAGAAACGGCTTATAAACCGATGACATATCAAGAATTAGAGAAATATTTCCAGATAAACAGCGCGCAGGATTTCAAGGATTTTATTAAGCTGTTGAATGAGCTGGAGAACGAAGGGCACATAATACGGACTCGAACGGAGCGTTACGGTGTACCGGAACGGATGAATTTGCTGCGAGGCAAGCTGCAGGCTCATGCCAAAGGGTTTGGGTTTTTGATTCCAGAGGAACGCGATCATCCGGATGTGTACATACACGCCAACGACATGGGTGGGGCCATGAATGGCGATATCATTCTCGTTCGGATAACAACCAAAAGCGCTGCCGGCGGCAAGCTGGAAGGTGAAGTGGTCCGGGTAGTCAACCGTGCCAATACGCAAATTGTTGGATTGTTTCAGATGAATGAAGGCTATGCTTTTGTAATTGCAGATGATAAGCGGGTCGTTCGTGATATTTTTATCCCTAAGGAAGCTTTTAATGGGGCTATGGACGGGCATAAAGTGGTTGTGCGCATTGTAACTTATCCGGAGGGTCGTGCGGCAGCGGAAGGTGAAGTTATTGAGATTTTGGGGCATAAAAATGATCCCGGAGTCGATATTATCTCTGTTATCCGCAAGCATCAGCTGCCTGAGACTTTCCCTGATGAGGTTTTGGCAGAAGCCACTGAGGTACCCGAAGTAATCGCAGAGACAGACCTGGTAGGACGCCGTGATTTGCGGAATAAACGGATTGTAACGATTGATGGTGAAGACGCCAAGGATTTGGATGATGCAGTTAATGTAGAGCGTCTGGAGAATGGCAACTACTTGCTGGGCGTTCATATTGCCGATGTGAGCTATTATGTACATGAAGGAGCTCCGCTGGATAGGGAAGCTTATAATCGCGGCTGCAGCGTATATTTAGTGGATCGTGTAATCCCTATGCTGCCTCACCGGTTATCGAATGGGATATGCTCGTTGAATCCGCAGGTAGATCGTTTGACCATGTCTTGTGAGATGGAATTTGACGCTAATGCCAACGTGGTGCGCCATGATGTGTTCACTAGCGTAATTAAGACAAGCGAGCGGATGACCTATACGAATGTTCGGAAGCTGTTGTCTGGGGACGCAGAGCCGGAGCTTGTCGAAAAGTACGACTATTTAATGGATGATTTCCGGTTAATGGAAGAGCTGGCGATGAAATTGCGCGGGCGTAGGATGAAGCGGGGCGCTATAGATTTTGACTTCGAGGAGTCTAAAATATTAGTTAACGAGAGCGGCAAGCCTACGGACATTGTAAAAAGAGAGCGGACCATTGCTGAACAAATCATTGAAGAATTCATGCTTGCGGCTAATGAGACGGTTGCGGAGCATTTTCATTGGATGAAAGTACCTTTCTTGTATCGTATTCATGAAGATCCCGATTCTGAGAAGCTAATGCATTTCATGGAATTTATTACGAACTTCGGTTATGCCGTGAGGGGTAAAGGGAACACGGTTCATCCCCGTGCACTGCAAACATTGCTGGAGGAAATAAAGGGAACTAAGGAAGAAACGGTTATCAGCAAAGTGATGCTGCGTTCCATGAAGCAGGCGAAATATGATGCTCAGAGTACAGGCCACTTTGGTCTGGCAGCTGAGTTTTACTCTCACTTTACGTCACCTATCCGACGTTATCCTGATTTGATCATACATCGTGTCATGCGCGAAGTGTTGGAAAAGGGCGGGATGGATGAAAAACGCCATGAATACTTAACAGCCCGTATGGATGACATCGCGAAGCAGTCCTCGGAGCGTGAACGTGTAGCTGTGGATGCCGAGCGGGAGACTGAGGCTTTGAAGAAAGCCGAATTCATGATGGATAAAGTCGGCGAGGAATTCGAAGGCATGATCAGCAGCGTGACGAGCTTCGGTATTTTCGTAGAGCTGGATAACACGGTCGAAGGTCTGATCCGTCTGAGCGATATGCACGATGATTACTATCATTACCATGAGGCGCAGCATGCGTTGATTGGGGAGCGTACCTCGAAAATTTATCGCCTCGGCGATGAATTGAAGGTGCGGGTGGCCCGAGTGAGCATGGAAGACCACACCATCGATTTCGAGATGGTGGATATGAAGCCGCGCCAGAAGGTAAGCCTCGTAGGCGCGTTGAAAGCAGTGCGCGGCGACAAGCAGCGCGGCCGCGCAGGCCGTGGCGCTTCAGCGGCGGCTGGGGGCCGCGGTTCGCGTGGCGGCGACCGCGAGCGCACCGCAGCTGAGGGCGCCCGCAGCGGGCGGCGCGGCAAAGGCGGCTCAGGCGCCGCTGCAAGCGCAGGCAGCAGCGGCAAAGCCGCAGCCGGCGGCGGCAAGAGCCGCAAGCGCAAGGGCGCCAGCGCCGGGGCGGCTGTTGGAGCCGGTGCCCCGAGGGGCATCGGCGTAGACGCCGCCAAGGCGCGAGCGCTGGACGCAGCGCCCGGCAAGGGCACAGGCGAAGCCGGGCGCACAGGGCCGCGGCGGCGCAAGAAAAAGCAAGCGAAAAAGTAGTCGTTTCGCTTGCTTCCAAGGGTTGGAGTTGGTAAAATAAACTCCAATCCCTTTTTTGAGATACAGTCGTTGTGGGGTAAGGAGTGAATGGCTCTATGGTGAGCAAAAAATCCGATAGCAAAGTTCTCGCACAGAATAAGAAAGCTTCCCATGATTATTTTATTGAAGATACTTATGAGTGCGGCATGGTACTGACGGGAACCGAAATTAAGTCACTACGGTTAGGCCGGGCCAATATAGGTGATGCCTTCGCTACGATTCGTAATGGAGAAGCCTTCATCCATAACATTCATATCAGCCCGTTCGAACAGGGCAATCGCTTTAACCCAACGGACCCGACACGCGCTCGGAAGCTGCTTCTGAAGAAAGTGGAGATCCGCAAGCTGCTCGGCTTGGCCAAGCAGGAGGGTTATACCTTGGTTCCGCTCAAAATCTATGTTCGTAATGGATTTGCCAAGCTTTTGATTGGACTCGGTAGAGGTAAGAAGCAATATGACAAGCGTGATACCGCAGCTAAGCGTGATGCTCAGCGTGATATCCAGCGTGCACTGCGTGAGAAGCAGAAGGTAGCAAGGTAAATATACCCAACTTGTCATGAGATTGCCTTGGATTCCACTAACTCATTCGTCTTTTTATGTGGAAGTGTGTTATACTAATTAGGCATCAAGATAAACTTTCATAGTAGTATCAAGATCGCATTAGAGAATCAGGTAAATTTTTATCATAACCTTTTGAGCAAGTTGCTTTAATTAAGAGTCTCCTTAGCCGGGGGCTCTACTATGCGGGGACGTTCTTGGATTCGACGGGGATAGTTCGAGCATGAGTAGCGGGTAGTGGGGACGCGTCCACTTCATCAACGCTAAAGCCTATTAAATGGCAAACAACAAACAAACTACGCTTTAGCAGCTTAATAACCTGTTAGCGTGCTTCTACTCAGCATCGCCCATGTGACTGGGATAGGGGCTCAACTATAGTGGGATACGACGTTTGGTCTCCGCCTGGGGTCGGACGTAGGAAGACAATCAGGCTGACCCAACGTATAGCCTGTCGCGGGGCGATACTCGGGTGACATCAAATCCGTGACTACACCCGAAGAATCTTATGTGGCGTTATCTTCGGACAGGGGTTCGACTCCCCTCGTCTCCATAAAATGCAAAAAGCATCGACCATCTGGTCAATGTCATTAAGTTAAGCTCAAAAACAATAGCGGAATTAAAATGGAATTCGAAACGGCATGGGAAAAATCCCTGTGCCGTTTGTTTTTTTTGGTGTAAGCC
>NZ_JBHTGY010000052.1:0-183881 GCF_042676305.1 Paenibacillus sp. GCM10027630
CGTCTGTTAGCTACGGAGCAGCTTGGCCTTTACTCCGACCGGACTTTCACCGGCAAGTTGTGCCTAGCTTGGCTAGGCGCGCAAGTCTTAGACTGCCGCTGTTGTTGTTCAATTATCGTCTCCCGTTAGTTAAGTCAAGGATGCTACGAAAAAACTATTTATTTCGATTTTCATATTCAGATTAATGCCCACTTGAAGGATTTAATAAAAACAAATTAAAAATTACCATAATATTTTAACAAAAAAATTACTGAACATGTATTTCTGATTTGATATCATTTTGGCTTAAAAATTTCATTAAATCATTACTCAGCTGCACAATCTCATTGTTAGCATTATTCGCATAATCCGGCAACATCATATCCCTAACCATTTTAGTTCGTAGCCATGTCATGAAGAAAAGATCCAAAAATAAGTTTGGAAATTTAAGCACCATTTTAAGCATTGGTGGATCAATTGAAACGCCAGCTTTTTGTATTGCCCTTAGATACGCTTTTAAAGTGACTGTTATTTTGCGTGCCGTCTTTCTGGTTCTGGCTGTTTTTTTGTCAATTATCTTATTCTCAGAATACAAAACGCTCAACATGGCAATGTCTGATACGGAATGTGTGATTAGATACGCTTGCATATCCTTTTTAATAACGTAGGGAAGCTTTGCTGTTTTAAATAATTTTGCGAGGTTTTCTATGCGTTCTGTCACTACACCATTAATTTCTCCAAATGCAGTTGCCACTATAATCTTTGGTAGAAATCGAGCATGCAATACTCCATCTTTAATCTGTCCGCCGAAGCCGGGAAAAGCTGGTAAAAGTCTATCCCCTACGATATCCAGCCACGAAGAAAATCCAATTGAATTACTAGTCATCGTAACTATATTTTTGCTTTGATTATCTTTTAGCGCTAACAACGCTGATTCGGACCGATCATAACGAACGGTAACGAAAATAAAATCGTATACATCGTCATTTTCGAGCGTATCAATGACATTCACTTGTATCGATCTAACTGTACCTTTTTCTTTATATTGCAGGCCATTTTCTCTTAATGATTTAAATCTATTAGATTGTGCAAACAGGCTAACGTCAAACCCTGCTTCAATAAGCTTAATTGCGTACATGCTCCCGATGACACCTGCACCAAAAATTAAAATTCTATCTTGTTTTGCTGACATTAAAACCACCCCTACTTATTACATTTCTTTTTGATTATCAGACAACATGTTGTATGATGTGATTATAAATTTTTATTATTCCTTGATCAACCATCAGTTTTTTATTATTTGTCGGATGATATTCTTATTCGCTAGTAGGAGGGAAACATGAAAAAGCAACCCCAAATAACGGAGAAAACTAGACAAAAGTTTATAGAAGTTTTTTGTGAGTTATATAGCCAAAAGCCGATTGAGAAAATTTCGGTTCAGGAAATTGCGAATAAGTCAGGATATAACCGCAGCACCTTTTATCAATACTTTACTGACATTTACGAATTGTTAGACTCTGTTGAAAATGACTTATTGAATGACATGAAAAAAGAATTGGCGAATAAAGAGCTATCGATGCATACGGTCCAAGATACGCTCTATTGTCTGGACAAAAGAGAACATCTCCTGGTTCTTAATGCCCTTTTGGGTGATTATGGAAGTACCCGTTTTTTAAAACGCTTGAAAAAAGAAATCACTTTGGATCAATTAGAATTAAACGTTCCGCAAAACCATTCCTTAACGCCATACTTAATTGAGTTTTACCTGACAACTTCCCTTTCTTTATTTCGTCTTTGGCTCCAGCGTCAAAAGGATTTATCGTCAGAAGAATTTTTCAAGTTAGTGGAGAACCTATATTCAAGAGGGATTACGCCCTATTTTAAAGAATGAGTCTGTCATTCAAACCAAATACATATGTTGTATAACAATAAAAAAGCGCGCATAAGCTTGTTTACACAATATACTCCATAAAGACTGACTTAACCTACTCTTAAGGGATTGTTTTTATATGGTGTCATACATTAATATTGTGAATTTCTATTCACAAAAAAAATAAGTTGTTCTTTTTCCCCACCTATAAAAAAACGAAGCACATTTTTTTCGTGTGCTTCGTTTTTTTATCTTTAATCTGAAGAAAATTTAATTAGTCTGTTTCTGACCCGTTCATCACTCATCGTTTGGATGATGTCTTACAGATCCGGAGTATTTGCTCGACCTGTAAGAGTTATCCTTAGAATTGTTGCAACATCTCCGACGTGTCCTTGATAATCTTCAGGGTTTTTCTTAAAGAGTTTCATGTCTCTGGCGAAACCATGCTTCTCCGAGATATCCTTTACTTTTCCAAACCATTGTTCCCGGTCGTCATCTGCATCATAAACTTCTAAGTAATCATTAACGAGCTGTTTTGCAATGCCGTAAGGAATTGTTTTAGGGAGATCTCCCGTGGATCTACTTGGAGAATGGAAAACTTGTGGATTCGTGCCATTTTCCTCTATATTCAATTTAAAAAGAAGGTTGTAAAAAGATAATCCCTTCTAAGGGATGTAAGGTTGTATTAATAAAATCTATCTTTAAAATAACAAAAACAAACCCTCACTGTTTTGTTTCATAACTTACCTAGAGTAACGTTTAATTTAACTTTGCTAACAGAACCTCGATAAAAGCAACACTCAATTCACCTCTACTGTGAGATTCAATCATCGTGTCCAAAATTTCTACAACATTCCATACACGTTTAAAATCAACTCCTATCGGTTGCTCCGAGATATATCCGGACAGAAGAGATTCCCGTTCCGCTATCCCCCATTTCCGAAGATCAAATATGGGATGGCTAATATACGCATCACCAAAATCAATGGTACCCGTATATTCGCCTGTATCTGGATCAACAAAGGTGTGGGTTGTCGCCGGATTCGCATGGACAGCCACTAGCAATCCGGTATCCGGTAGATATTCCATTGACTTCTTAGCAACCATCTGTGCACGTTCGGACTCTCTTGAGCTTCCGTTAATGCGAAGTTTTTCTACTAGACCATCAAACGCTCCATTTATTTTATTTTTTGTATCCTCAAATGTACGATCTCCAGGGAATAATCCGCTATCTATGAATGGTTGCTGTGCAATTCCATGAACTTGTCGTAACGTTATACCAAGCTGGAAAAGCATTTCTTTACGGGCTGGAGCGGATAAGTCGGCGTGCTTCACCGCGATACCCGGTATACGAGTCATACAAGTGTATTCAATACTCCCCTCTTTGCCGTAACCATAAACTCTCGGCACACGAATATCGGGATATTTTGCTAATTCTCTCAAGAAAAATGCCTCTTTTTCCAAACTGGTCTTCGCACGTAAGCGGTGAGGACGCTGGGTTTTTAGGATAATGTGATCATCAACTGCATAGGTTCGAGCCTCTCCACCCGATTCATCAACATCTGTTAAACCTTTTGCGTCCGGGACATGTCGGCGCACGAGAGAAAGAACGGTAGCTTCGTCTAATACTGGATCTGAAGCATTGGGTTGCAAATTAATGTCTTTTGCCACAAGGGATCAATCCTTTCATATTTGAATTCATTTTTACTGCCAACCTAGCTCTTCTAGTTGCTTGAATACACTGTACCAACCCTTTTCACCAGCCAGTTCATCAGGAGTTCCAGACTGCGCTATTCTACCATTATCCATGATATAAACTTCATCGGCGTCAATGATCCCTGATAAACGGTGGCTTATCGTAATGATGGTCCTTCCTTCACATATGGTGCGAAGTGCTTGGAAGATCGCGCCTTCTGTTACTGCATCCATGCCAGATGTAGGCTCATCCAGAAGAAGTAAGGGTGGGTCAGTAACAATGGCTCTGGCAAGCGATAGCAGCTGCATTTGGCCAAAAGATAGTTTACTGCCCGATTCCCCAAGCATCGTTTCATAAGCATTTGGCAAGGTAAGAATAGCTTCATGAAGACCTACAGCCCGAGTGGCATGTTCGATTGCTTCTTGATCAATTAAAGAATCGCGAAGCGTAATATTATCTCTTATCGTACCTTCGAAAATATGGACAGTTTGAGGAACAATCCCAATCATCTTTCGCTTCAAACTCGGTTCCATTCGAAATGGATCGAATCCGGAGATGGAGATACTTCCTGTTTGTGTGCCGTATAAACCAGCAATTAGCTGTAAGAGTGTGGTTTTCCCCGCCCCTGTCCTACCTATGATGGCAACCTTTTTACCAGGTTGGATGGTCATCGAAACGTTTTTGGTGATCATTTTTCTATCTGAGTAGCCAAAACTTACATTTTGAAGCTGTACTTGAACTTGCTTAAAGTCAAAATCAGAAGCAGATTCGAGCTTTTGCAGCTCCCCCCTTTCCTCGGTAGGCTCCATTAGAAATTCAGCAATTCGGCGCATACCGGCTCGTGCCTGCTGGATATTCTGATATTCCTGTGCCAGGTTTTCAATCGGGCTAAACAAGCGGCCAATTAAATCTGCTAACGCAGCTAGTCCACCGACGGTTACACCCACACTGCCTGGAAGCCCTGTTTTCGCACCAAACCATAAAATACAAATAATCGTAAACGCACGAATAATTTGAAGAATGACTGGAAAACAAGAATCATATCGGGACACTCGATTACGTGCAACCAAGTGTTCTTCTATGGGAGCCTGGAAACGATCTTTATAAAATTCTTCTTTCCCATATGCTTTTACGGTTCGAATCCCGCTATAGAGTTCTTGGATAAACGTGTTAATAGCCGATACCTTTTGGCGTATCTCGGTCTGCCCACGAAACATCTTTTTACGTACCATATTGGAGAAAATATAAATCGCAGGAATGGCAAGTAAGGCAATAAAGCAAAGTGTCGGGCTAATTAAATACATCGCGGCGATAATACCGAATACTTTCAAACAATCGGTGATCGTACTTATCAATCCTGTGGAGAATAGCGCGTTCACAGCATCCACATCTACGGTTAAGCGGCTCATGGTTTCTCCAACCGGTGTTCTGTGGTAATACTTCATGGACAGCTTAGACAGGTGCTTTGCCATGACAAGCCGAAGCTCCAAAAGTACATGTTGAGCAATGTACGTTGTTAAAAGTGATTTTCCAATATTAAGCAAATTACTCAGAATGAACGCGCCAAAATAAAGTAGCGCAAGTTTCCAAACACCATCAAATACCCCACGAACCAAATGCTCGTCAATAATCTTCATAATTAAAAACGGAGGGGCTAATTCAATGATCATAGATCCGACAATAACCAAACCCAGCAGGATGAAAAAGAACCATAAGGATTGAAACGATGATTTCATGTATCTAATGATTATAAAAAATGAATTCATGGGTTTAGTTGATGTCTTGGGATTATGCGATTCCAGCTTCTTCACTCTCCATCCAATGCTGCGCCGTATAAATCATCTCATATATTCCTTTTTGGTACACGAGCTCCTGATGTGTCCCATGCTCTGCGATCTCACCCTTATCCAAAACAATGATTCGATCTGCTTGTACAAAGGCGGATAATCGGTGTGAAAATAATAAAATCGTCGTGTCAGTGAGCTCCTGCCGCAGCCTCTCAATCATACGATGTTCGGTACCAATGTCCACTGCGGAGAAGGGGTCATCTAGGATTAAGATGGGGCATTGCGTATAGATGGCTCTTGCTAATGAAATACGCTGTCGTTGCCCACCTGAGATACGAACCCCCTTTTCACCCACAATTGTTTCAAGACCGTCAGGAAACAATGGTAGATCATCCACAAGCGCTGAAACATAGATGGCTTTTTGCAATCGTTCATCTAGTAAAATTTGTTCCTTCGGCTTTAGTGTAATATTCTCGGCAATGGTTGACGAAAACAGAAACATATCCTGACCGGAATATCCGATGGTTTGTACTCTAGTATCAGCGTTATAATTTTTTAGTTCCTTGCCATGTATGACAACGCTTCCACTATATGAGTAAAGCCCAGTCAGTGCGGCTGCCAAAGCACTTTTTCCACAACCTACAGAACCCGTAATCGCAATAAAGTCACCTTGATTTGCACCAAAACTAATATTTTTCACGGTGTTCTCTGCAGCATTGGGGTATTTAAAATGTAGTTCTTTAACAATCAATCTTCGATCGGAATTGTTAGCTGACTCATCGTCGTTTCTATTCTCCCGTGATCTATCAGCCGTTATTTTTTCTTTAATTCGATCCCAAGATGCTTTTGCCGCGTGAAATTTGTTCATGACATCTGCTGCCTTTTGTGTACGTCCGGTCATCGCCATAAACATGGCTAAAAAGGAAGTAAAATAACCCACCGACCATTCACCGCTCGTTACCTTCTGTCCTCCCCAATATAAGATGCCAAATACACCTATCGACGCGATGGTTGTATAAACAGGTAGCATACCGCTTTGAAAAAGACTATTACGGAGATTCCATTTCACTTGCTCTTTACAATAATCTTTAAGACGCTCTCGTTCCGTATCTTCTCTACCAAATAGACGCAGGATCTGCGTTCCATTTATCGTCCTTTGTAAGTGGGATGTTACGCGAGACGATGCTTTCCTTGATTGAAGCGAAACTCGGTATAAAGGATGTCTGACTGCCTCTGCAGCCAAAAGTGCAAATGGAATGGGGATAGAACAAATCAGTGTAATCCCGGGACTGTAAATTAATAAGGCGATGTATCCGAGTAGTATAGGTCCACCAACTATAACCGTATTGTACAAAACACCCCCTAAGGAATGAATGAAAAATTGCTTCTTATAACGCATGATGTAGGCGGATAAGGAATGAGGATTGCCATTAGGCAATCGAAATTGTCTCGGGTTCATTCTGCACTCTCCTCTTGAAGCTGTGTATCACACACTCATATTTTCATTTCCATAAATATTTGAGCATACAAACCTTCGTAGACGACATAGCCCATTTCTAGCGCCTTTTGATCGTTTTCGCTGACACTTCGTATGCCTCTACAGATTAAATCTAATCCGGGAGCTACCGGCTCAAGCAATACTTCCTGTACGGTATCCGCTTCATCCACAATACGAGCTATACGTTGCAAAACTTGATCCTTGAGATCAAATTCCTTAATTAGGGTGTGAAACGTACAATGTCCCCTTCGATGTGAATACCGAACTCCAGGCATGTCAAACGGTTCTGCCCCTTCCGGCATTTCTTTTGATCCAGCAGGGATAAATAAAAATTCTGCTTCCTTATCGATAAATCGTCTAATTAACCAAGCACATGCCATGCGGTCAACGCCAACTCTTTCTCTTGTCACCCATTTCATTCATTTTCTCCTCCTCTTGCTGTTAGTAGTGCTTCTCTCACTATTTGCCCTAATTCACATTTAAAATAGTCTTGAAGCTGAAGTTGTTGGTATTTCCGTGAAAGTATTACTAAATCGGGATCAGTTTGCTTCAGTTCCTGTATAATGTCCTCGTAATCAGGCTCAACTTGGGCAACAAACTGTTGAATGATGGCTTCCTCCTGCCCAAATAAAGCAGATTCCGATTCCCATAGCGTTGCCTCCCCGCCAAGTTCAATAATCTCAGAAGCAAGCCACTGAAATTGTTCCCACGTCCGTGAATTCGAAGGCAGGATCCAAGCTGCATCATGAAGTAAAATAGAGCCTAGCTTTTTGAGCTTTCTCCACACATACACTCGGGTTGAGGTTGGTTTCGGGGGAATTTTATAAATTAGAATAAGCCAATTATGCATTGAAACACCTCTCAATGGGTTAGTGGATAGACAATTAAACCAACTACAGCAGCCCCTAATACGATTATCGGTTCAGACAATTTTTTTACACGCCAGAGCAGAATTAAGGTAACAATTGCGAACAACAGTGTCGGAATATCAACGATCGATCTTTTGCCCAGTACGATGACTGCACCAGCGATAGCCCCGGAAGCTGCTGCTGTTACACCTGTAACAAAATTCACCAGACCTGGGCGCTTTCCATACTTTTTGAAAAATGGGGCCGGAATGATCGTCAGTAAGAATGCAGGTAAAAAGGTAGCCAGTGCTGCAACGGAGGCGCCGGAGAAACCTGCTACCAGATAACCAATGAACCCAGTTGTGATGACCACCGGTCCTGGAGTAATCATGGCTACGGCAACGGTATCCAGAAACTGATTGTCTGTCAACCACTGATGTTCCTTCACCACTCCTGTGAAAAGGAACGGAACAATGGCAATACCGCTTCCGAAGACGAACGCACCTGCTTTGGTAAAAATAATGGGTAAATCTAACAAAATGCCTGAATCACGGTAGGCAGCGGCACCGACGGCTGTATGTGTTGCTGGTTCGGCAAAGAGTCCGACAAACGAAGCATTTGCACGGTTCCACCATTTTGGCGGCGCCCAGAGAACTTTATCTTTACCAATCGTCTTACTGGTCAACTTATATGCATTGAATGCAATAATCCCTATTACACTAGAACCGACAGCGTAGAATACAGCTCGCATCCAGGACAAACCGCCAAACGTCTGATAGGCCCAACCCAAAGCAACGACCATTATGAAGGAAGGAAGGCAAAAGTTAAGCCTACCAATGTAGAACCTATTACACCATAGTGTACATATCCCAAATAGAAGCTCAACTGAGCCGCAAGCGGACCTGGAGCGAGTTGAGATAGTGCCAAACCGTCTTTATAGTCTTCGTCGGATATCCATTTGCGGTTTCAACTAAATCCCGAAGCATATACCCTACCAATGTTATGGGGCCGCCGAACCCGATCGTGCCTAGCTTTAGGAAATAAAAAACCAATTGCCATAACGTATAAGGTACTGCTTCAGGTTACATTGTTTGTCTTACTCTGGACAGCTCTGGTATAACATAACCACTCCCGCTTGAAATGTAACTGTGGTTACATTATATATGGGAGACCGTAAATAAAACAATCTTTTTTTGAATCAAAAAATCCTCAAGTAAATAATGAATGTATCTCACCTTGCTATCTTCATGGCATTAGGTATTGGTATAATTTTTCATTAATGATCAGAAGCATTGGCGCGAGTGAGTTGGAAAAAGAAAAAAAGTCAAGTCTCCTATGGTTTCAGTTATTGCTGGCATACAATTTGACTTAAAACTTTGTTTTTTACCGAACCTCTTTTACAGATCATGAGGCTGAACCAACCGTCTTGGCGGATGGTGTAGTCTATTTCCGCATTGTTGCTACACCAGCTATTTTCATTCCCTTATGACCATATTCGGGAGTATTCTTCGCGCGGTGATGGATAACAAAAACCCGATGAAAGGAGCTTTTCAAGGTGCAGGGAAGTAAAGAGCCTACTGTAAAACACAACAATTGGAATGTGGATTATTCGGGTCTTAGGAGTTTAAATTTTTTGTTTATATTTTGATATGGGTATTATTGATGTTTGGCATTCCACCGCTGTAAGTGATGAAATATTCCTTAGGAGGGGGATATAGAGGTTGAATTTCAATTTAATGAAATGCAACATACAGGGGCTCTCTGTAAAAAACTTACTTGAACCATGATGTGTAGAGAGATGTACCAATTCAATGAGTTTGTACTTGAAAAAGGAGCTGTGTACACAGCTCCTTCTCTGTTTTAGAATGGTTTTCTATAAACCTTGATGATACGTGTACCGTTTCGGATAAGCCTTTGCGCCTGCGCTAGGTTGATCCGGACTAAGACGGAAATGTCGCTCGTCGAGTTTTCCACGTCGAATACCTTGAATATCCGTCCGTTGGCAAACAATACGCCTTTCAACTCGACTTTCGTAGTGCTCGTAGGTTTCGGATCTACTTTTGCAAATGTCGTACGCTTTACACCTGCACGAAGGAGTGCTGCTGCTTGTTGTGCGGTCGTCCGCACTCCAAATACTGGATCAATTTCAACTCCGGTTGTTATCGCCTCCACCTCAACAATAATAAAAAAACGATCGCCGATCTTAGCTATGCTATTTGCTCCGATATTTATCGGTTGCGCCATGTTTCATCACCCCCTCGCACTACAATATGAGGGGATGCAACCGGGGGCATGATATAATCGTCTATTTATCCGTTCATACCTATAAATGTGCAAAATGCTCGTATTTGATTTACTCCAATCTTCTGCCCGTTAAGCACAACGCGGCTGCCGATCTATGCCGGCAGCCGCGTTGTGCTTTGTTTATTCAACTATCGTTCCTCATTAGTTGAACGAACCATCGTAAGCAATTTAGTGATTTACTAATTGAATTATAGCCTCAATTAGTATCCACAACCCAAGCAGTCCAAGAATAATACCAGCCAATTTTTCTGACCATTCACCCAGATATCGTTTTAGCTTTGATCCAAATGTAAGTCCTATATACGTAAAAATGAATGCTTGAAGTGCAACCAAACTAATCGTTAAGGCAATAGGTACTCCAACAAAACCAATTGAGAAACCAACAGCCAATTCATCTAAACTGATGCTAAGTGCTGTTACGATTAAAGTCCATCCAACCAAATTCCGTTCCAGCTTCTGTTCATCTTCATCCTCGTTTTCAAAGAAGATTAGCCAAACGGCGACCGCTAAAAGCGCGATTCCACCAATAAGTGAAGCCCAACTACCAATGAGTTGACCCACGCTGTTTCCGATGAATAACCCAATTAAAGGCATTAACGTCTCCGCCAAGGCAAATGTAAGTGCGATTTTTGTTTTTCCTTTAGACTTGATGAAACCCAAAGATATCGCAATCATAAGCGTATCCATGCCCAGCGATAAAATTAAAGCAATCATTTTCAAAGCGACCAACTTGATCCCCGCCCCTACATTTGTAAATAAATGCAACAAGTGTTACATTTATTTATATAGTATAACACAGGAAATGCAACATTTGTTTCATTTTTTAATCAATTGGGAGGGTAGGAGCTTTGAGCGAAAAGCGAAAATGGCTTGTATTATCTTATCGTGTACCTTCAGAACCATCTACACTGCGAGTTCGCGTATGGAGAACGCTTAAATCAATTGGGGCCTATTATTTACAGCAATCCGTATGCGTGCTCCCTCTTACAGCAGATATTCAAGGGAAAGCAAAAAAACTTCAAAACCTCATTTCCAATAATCATGGTGAGGTATTACTGTTAGAGGTTGAGCAGTTTTCTAATGTTACAGAAGAACAGATGGTCAGTTCATTTAAACAACAACGCCAAATCGAATATAGGGAATTTGTTGAGAGCTGTGATGCCTTTCTTGAAGAGATTGTAAAGGAAACAAGTATGGGGAAATTCACTTATCATGAAGTAGAAGAAAACGAAGTAGAATTGATACGACTCAAAAGGTGGCATCGAAAAATATTGAAACGTGATTTTTTTCAAACGGAGTACACTACAAAAAGTCAAAAGAAATTGGATGATTGTATAACTTCACTCAAACACTTTACAGATCGAGTATATAGAGAAGAAGGAAACAAAGAAGGGGAATTGATCTAACGTTTATTTTTCTTTTCAGGTTAATCAGCTTAACGACAACGCCGATCAATGAAATGAAATTCTACCACAACTATTGTTTACGCTAATCTGCCCTTTACTTCAACGGACAACGGCAGCCGATCGTGTTGTGATTGAACTATTAGTTCTGCGTTAATATTAATGATTTCATTTTCTCTAAAAACTGCCTAACCGCCATGGGTGAGCCCAGTACGCTGAAACGATACAACATGTGGAATTGTATGAACTATATTATTTCACTTCTAAGGTTCCAAGATTCTTCTGCCAATTTAAGCAGTGCCTGAGTGACTAACAGCAGATCTTGATATTTCTTTCTGGTTTATTCTATTTTCTTCCTCTAAGTTACTAAGCAGCTTATTAATAACCATGATAAACCTAAGCGATGCACTCGCAGTAAATCCGAAACGAGCAAGTTTAGAATTCCCGTCCCAACCCACATCTCTAGGTCCTTGCATTCATATAGTTTAGAAATAACTCTTCCTCAGCCACATCTTCCAATCATTTGTCCCGAGAAATTAAAATTAAAAAACCGCGCTAGTCTCGATTGAAGCTAGCTGCTTTCTCTTAACTCATCCTACTCCTAGTCAATACTAGCTGCTTCACTCAGTTCTTTAGTAGCGTTTCATCTTACACGGTAACAATCCCATGTTAATCTAGAGACGTTAACGGTGAAGTTTTCATCTACACCGAAAAACGGACAATGTTCTTGTCGCATATTGAAAATCGGACAATGTTTGTGTCGTCGGCTCGCGACAAGAACATTGTCCCATTATTAAAAAGAGCCGCAATATATGTGACCATGAAACGGATAATGTTTGTGTCGTCCGACAATATAAATGAATGTCGGACGAACCACCACCACTGTTTAAATGAAGCTCTTTTTTGGGATTGCCCTCGGCGGACATTGAACTATCGTTTTCGATAGTTTAGCGACGGTTCTTCTTTAGCCTGGAAAGCGCGTGACGAATACAAATTCTAGCCCGGGGCGATCTGGTGCATCCCGAATAGCCTCAACATGTAAATTTGTACCTCTTATGGAGTCAATTATTTCGGACCGGTTCCGGAACTTCAGTGTCGAGTCCGAACTTATTACTGTACCGTCCTTTTGGAACACGAATGTTTGACGGAATGTAACTAAAGGGAGTTGTACATTCAGCAGATCTACCCATTTCTCTATCTTTCCTATTTCTGGCACATCAATTACCTGAAAGGATTGCTCGCGGTTCCAGTCCTTCCACGCTTCCTTTGAAGGGTCCCGAACCTCAAATACAAGCCGTCCACCAGGTCGAATAATATCACGACATTTGCGAAGCGTTGACATCCACTCTTCATCATCTATAAAGACTTGTGCGACGTTTCTAGTCATCGTGACTAGATCTGCTTTCAGTCCAGAGAGCATTGCAGCTGTACCATGAATCCATTTGACCCGATCTGCATATGCCTTCTGGCTTGCAACTTTGAGCGAAGCGACCGCTGGATCGATCCCAATGACTTCTTTGCCGATTGCGGCTAATCGACAAGCAAGAATGCCGGTTCCGCAACCAAGATCAATTATGGACTTCGCACCGAATTCGTCTGCCATTGCAATGTATGGATCAAGATCTGGACGTTCCGCTGAGTCAAAAAAATCGTAAACATCTGCAAGACGTCGCTCTTCAAATATTCTGTCAGCCATTGAATTTACCCACCTTTACTTTATCAGGCTCCTTGTTATCTCAATGTAAATTGTATCGCATTTTCCCGTTCACAAAAGGGTAGAGATTAGATATAACGATACTACCTCTATAACGATCGCGTTTCTTCAACGCTTCTGCTAGTTAGTTTATCGGCCGGGGTCGAAAAATTAAACAACTTATATTTAAACGACTTTATTATGAATTAAGCAACTTAATAATCAACACAACAGCTACAGCTCGCATCTATTTACGTGCGCGCGTAACTTTCAGCTGCGCATATGATCTCATAAATCCCATTGCTTTTCTAGGTGTGCGGGGTTTGACGCTTACGAAGTTAAGAAACGGTGAAGAAGCGAAAAACAAAACCACCCAAAGTTGGAATATAAAAAAACTTGCTTATCAAGGTTTCCCGGGTTTGTAAGTATGGTGCGGTCAAGAGGACATTTGTGCGTTCTGCCGAAACACAATGTTCCAACATAAAAAAATAAAAGCCTGAGTCTCTCGATCTTTATTTTTCAATGTAATGTGGGAACATTTGTGTCTTCAGACATCTATCTCTTGAATTTAACTATCCTGCCAGTTACGTCAACAAGGATTAATAGGGCAGATACGTATGTCAGGAATACAAATATGCCAGCTTAATACACGAAGAAAGAGGGATTGTCGCCCCGCTTCACTTCTCCTCTTTCGGCCACCCGCCCCATATACCCATGCAATTGCCGTCTGTGTCGAGGAATTGGAAGCTATAGCCGCCGCCTGGTTTATAGACCATCTTCTTGACGTTAGCGCCTTTTTGCTTCATCTCTTCGTAAAGTTCATGGATGTTATCCACTTGGAATGAGAAGAAAATTTTCCTTTCCCCTCCCGCGATTTTAGAAAACAGAGGCAATCTGGTAGTGGCTGCCTTCTGTTTCTATCACCACATTACGATAAATGGGTTGAACACTTTCAATCTGATTTGGTTACATTAAAAAAAGTAGGCTAATCCGTTGAGCCTACTGATAATAATACAATTCAAGACAACAACTTTATTCCACTAAACAAAAAGAAGCCGCGATATACGCGGCACTTAATGAGATAAAGTTTTTGTCAACCGACACCTGGCTGTGACATTGAGCTCTTTTCGTTTATAAAATTAAAACGTATTATATACATTTTCACATTCATTCGCGGTCGGTTCATAAAAACAGTGCTTCTTCCATCGTCCTACGAGCGGCTGATTATACCAAGTTGGCGGACATGGTCCGGGATTTTCGAACGTTCCTGGACGGAAATACCATAGGGAGTATTTGCCGGGCCAATTCCGCTCCCCATTCACAGTCCGTTGCGCCAGACGGCGTTCCCTCTCTCTTGCGTTTTGATAGTACATACCATGTTGCAATGCTTCGAACGCATGCGGCTGGTTGATCATTTGGGGAATTGTCCGGATTCCTTTAAAATCGGAGCAATTCGCCCTTATTCGGTTAATGCCAACATTTCCAACAAGGAGCATGCCCATTTCGCCTTCGGTCTCAGCTTCAGCTCGAAGCAACCTTGCCAACATATCAATATCCTGTTTCCTGGCTTTTACGACTGCCATTGGCTCACCTCTTTTAGATTTCTAGACACATCATATTGTAGGTGAAGCGGATGTGTTACTCTGGCATAATAGTGAGCGATAATAAATAGCCGTTCCACCACATTCTTCTGGCCGTTAGCTTAATACTCTGTCCAATTGATTGATTGCAGTGATTTGGCTAGTATATACCCACGTTATGTAACCATTGTCGGGAATGAGATAATCTTCTTGTCACACGACACTTTTTTCACACTGTCGAAACCATATATCATATTCGTGAAGCCCCCTTTTCGAGGGTGATAAGAAATGGATTTTTATTTTGGGGCTAAGTCTAAATGACATGGTGACTCCATTAATCCCCATTCTGCTTGCCTCGTCGGGACCTTTTGTTATTGGGAGTATTGATGGAATCTCCGAAAGCTTAGCAGGCGTTTTAAAATTATTCTCCGGCCGACGTTCGGATCGTCTGAATAATAGAAACGGTCTTGCCATTGTCGGGTATGGCTTATCCGGTTTAGGAAGAGTAGTCCTGCTTATATCAAGTTCCTGGGACGGTGTTTTTATTTGGAAACTCGTAGATCGAACGGGGAAAGGAATTCGAACAGCTCCTCGGGATGTACTTATATCGGAATCTGGCGGAAAGAAAACGCAAGGAAGAGCATTCGGTTTCCATCAAATATGTTAGCTGCTTCAATCGGGATTGGTGCTGCTTATTTCATCTTACGGGTAGGACCTTAACGATGTTTTCCTCTTCTCTCTCATACCTGTAATGATTGGCTGAGTACTGTTATGGGGTATTAAGAAAAGGAAGCATGAGCCTGAAAAAAAGGATATTTCAGTTGCCACAAAATCAAAACTTGACTGGAAACAGTTAAATCTGAATGTAAAAAATGTTCCATCTTATTTATTTGTCCAATCACGCTTCTCTAGTCCAACATACTATGAAATTATCAAACTAGAGGAGATGATATTTTTGGTTCGTGTTCTTGATAAAGCTGCCGTTCAGCCGCTGCGCAGATTTAACCTAGCCAAATCTTTTATTATCAGACGTTCACCCGCCAGGAATGTTTTGGCAACCATTCGAATAAGAATACCCTCTTTGAATGCCCAACCTAACCGGGTGGAATTAGTAGCGACTGTCGGTGTCCGTGGGGTTACAGGCATTGCTCAAATTCTATTCAGAATCCTCCGTGACGGAGTAGAGATCTTCAATACGCAGCAAGGTATTGAATCAACTGGTTCTGAGCAAAACTATGCGGTCACGTTTCAAGCAATTGATAGAAACGTAAGAGCTGGCACCCATGTTTACACAGTAACTGCAGAAAATCGAACCGCCAATACAAGAGCGGATATCGTCGGCCCGATTTCCTTTAGCGGCCTCGCCGTGCAAACGAGAGGCTAATTTGGAACTTCCAGCACCTGAATAAGGTGCTTTTTTGTTGGGGTTCTAGACTTCAGCCGTCTCCTGAAAAACTTCTGCCTACATAGTCCTGGAATGGCAGGGCTCCATGTGCATGCCCTCTCAGGAGTAACCTCCGTCGATGACGGACATTCGCGAGCTGGACTGCCCCTGCTCAGTCTGGAGAACCTCATGTGCATGAATATTATGCCGTGACTTCAATGGATTTTGGCCATACTCACGTCATTCAAGGAACAACGGGGAGTGTTTTTGTTCTACTAATAGCCACGTCTAAAACTAATAGATTTAATATAATTTTCTACGTATTTCATCTCATTAGCAATCTCCTTTTTCATATCAGCGTCCTTGCATTCCATTTTCAATAGGGCTAAATTCATATGATGGTGAAATATTTCTTTCCTGTTTTCTTTATACTTTGGGCATTTCAAACCAGGATCATATATTTTGCAGGTGCCATCAATAAAAAATCTTAATTGTTCTATTTCTCCCCCTGATAAAAGTATGCCAAAATTCGGTAAACCCTGATAATGATAATCTTTGTAGTATGAAGAGTATTTTTGATTGGAATATATACTAGATATTCGCATCATATTGTTAAAGTGACAGATAGCCAATACTGATATTATTTTGTTGACAATCCACTTTAATGCTGCGGGGTTGTTTATATTTATTTTTTCATATGAGTTAGCCCATTTTTTAGTTGATGTTAATGACATAAGTCGGTATTCTTCGATAAAATAGAATAAGAAGCCGCAGATTGAGCGACTTCTGTTGTTTAAATATCATTCCAATCCCCGTAAGTGGCTTTTCAACGGGCTGGCTGGCTTCATAAACTTCTTTGAAGCTTGACACTACATTCTGACGTTGTCGCAGTGGCGTACTCCATATAATTCACAGAGCCGTTAAAGTTCAAATAAGCTTCATAACGCATGCGGATTGCGGGTAAAGTAATCAAATCCAGAACATTTTCCTTTGGAACCCACCTGTACTCGCTCGTTTCATCAGAAGTAGTTAACTCTCCACCCACAGCTTTGCACACGAAATCAAACATGACCTTCGTAGGAACATCAGTCACACCGTCATACCACTTATGGATCGCTGTATTGGAAACAACACTAATTAAATGGCTAACAGTGGCGTCTATTCCACTTTCCTCTTTGATTTCACGAATCACGCCATCAATCAGGTTTTCTCCAACTTCAGTTATCCCACCAGGATACACCCAACCATCGTTATGGGCTTTTACTAATAGGATATTTCCATTCCCATCTTCTACAATTCCGCCTGCCGATACAATATGTGTCGGAAACGCCATTTCACGACCTCCTAATACGTTAAGATTGGATATTTATTCCATTAACAAAGTTCGCGCATCCGCAACATTGCAGCCCTTATATTGGGAAATAACCCCAGTATTCATCGTAATTCAAACTGAAGCTGATTAAAACCCCTTGACACTGACGTCGCTCACATTTCAGTAACACCGGGAACCGGAATGTGTATCTTTTTATGTGTAACTCAAAACTACGTTAAACTCCTATTAGTTCAGTTGCCGAACGAAGCACGGCTACCTCAC
Organism: Paenibacillus sp. GCM10027630; assembly: GCF_042676305.1. Lineage (NCBI taxonomy): Bacteria > Bacillati > Bacillota > Bacilli > Caryophanales > Paenibacillaceae > Paenibacillus > Paenibacillus sp. GCM10027630. The sequence goes on from NZ_JBHTGY010000052.1 coordinate 17,637, forward strand.
TGAATTTTTGTTCTTCATTTATTGAAACTTTTCAAACTCATTTTTTAACCAGCACTGATATTGGTAAGAGGCGAGATCGGTTCTTTTAACGTCGTTTGGCATTTAGGCAGGGTACTTGTCAATTGTGTAACCAATCCAGAGTGTTATATGAAGTGGGACTTCCTTGATTTGCTTACAATCACTCTATTCTCTTCCCTGCTGTCTGTAACGACAAGTTTTTTAATGGTTTCTTAGGCGCTAGACCATACACGCCCCTCCCTCCATGAATAACCTAGCAAATAGCGCTATTCTCCACATTTTCTCTTGAAAGAGGCGATGTTGTCCATGGTAAATGCCTATACCAAAAGCCGAATACGCAAAATTGTCGGCCGCTTCGGCCTAATTCCGTTGCGTTCAGACTCCATCGCGTCTCTTTATCGAAAGAACGCCATCGTCCGAGTACGGACGGAAAGCGGAACCTATGCGATGAAGCCCTTCTTCCGGAGTAATTTACTCCACTCAGGTACAATTGATCAAATAAGAACAGCTGCAGACTATATACAGCATTTGATGAATAATGGCTTCAATTCCATGCCTAAATGGCTTGTGAGCAATTCCGGAAAATTATGGACTTTAAACCAAGGAAGACCCTTCTATGTAACCACATGGATAAATGGGAGAAGCGCGGATAATCAAGAGGATTTCGAAAAGCTCGGACGAGCTCTTGCCTCCTTGCATACAACATCCAGTCGTTCCTTCCCCAATAAAGGTCCCCTTTATAATCATATTCGATTATGGAAGAACCAAGATCGTCTCTTTCGCAGACGGATGACAAAAGCAAACCAAACGAATAAATGGACCCGCAGATGGTATAAAAGGTTTGGAGAATCCTGTAACCAGTTTTCTGATCGGTCCTGGACCGAATTAATGAGCCCGGAGATTGCAGACCTTTTAGTTAAGGAAATGATTCGTCCCGCATTGATACACAGTGATATTACTTCACAGAATGTCATTATTGCCGATGACGGACAGCTTTTCATTATTGATTGGGATCGCATTAAGTTAGGCTCGATCTATGTTGATGTAGCAACAGCCCTCATGAACACGACTCGCTTTAATCCCGTCCTCATTCATTCATTGTTAAACGGGTACGAAGAAGTCCGTCCTTTAGACCGGACCGAACGTAAAATGATTTCTTCCTTGTATCGGTTACCTCGAGAAGCTTGGTTTGCCGCTCGGTTCCCTAAAAGCCCGAGAAGCCGCAACATGTTAGATATTATGGAGCAAACATGGCATCTCCGATTAAAGGCAATGGATTTATTAGATGAATGGGCAAATCGACAGGGAGAGGAATGATGTCGTAAAAAAACCTTTTAGGAAAAAACTTGCCGTTACTTATGATACGGTTCTCACTGCACATGATCTTAAACTATCCTGCCAGTCCCTCGGTTTAATCGTTAAGGTCTCGACTTTCATGTAATCCGTCGGGAATGAGATAAGGTTCTTGTCACCCGACATGTTGTTTGTAGACCATTTCTTAGATCCTACAGGAAGGTTTAATAACAAAAGAGGAGTTGCAATATTCACCTTTCATTTCTTTGCCTCCCCAATTAAAAAGCTGCTCTTCCATCATTTAGCGACGAGAAGAGCAGCCAGTTACTCAAACTTGATTTTTTGGGATACCGTTTAAACTTGGGTCGTAATCAGCGGCTTTGTTGCTCGTTAGCGTTTGCGCTTCTTCGGTGAAATGAGCGTGATTCTGCTGGTTTTCTTTCTTATCTGCTTTGTTATCTTCGCGGTCATACTTTGGATCTGCGTCATTTTTGGGCATAGCGTTCACCTCCATCGTCTCACAGTTAGTATGAGAAGATAGCTTGAATTTTATCCCAGTTGTCAATGACTAACTCCATTATGGAATTATATTGTCTAATGACAACACAAACGGTCAACCATCAAAAACCATGGTTCGAGCCGAACTCCGTCACTGCATAGTTCCCTAGCGGTCATTTGTAAATTATTGTATTTTACATATGTCTCTGTAAAGCGTTAATGTATTAGTATATCTTTCTTCTTTTCAGGGCGGGCTCAGTAGCCACTAAAAAAGAGGCGGCCAGAGCCGCCCCATCTCATGGCCGTTTATGAATAAATACCCTGGTACCCTAACAATTTGGCAATCATGTCAAGCAGTCGTTGCTGTGAAGTCAATTGTTGAGATATGTCGTCAAATCGTTGGTTTAGTGATTGTTCTTTGTCAGAAATGTTGCTGATGATGTCTTGTTCTAAAACTTCAGTTACCTTTTGATTGAGATTATGGAAAACATTTCGCATCTCGGACATTTCTTCAGAAATGCCATCATATTGCTTGCTCTGTAATTCTATTGTTTGGATAATATTACGCAGCTCGGTCACTTCTTTAGATAAATACTCAATACTTTTGTTTAGCCATTCTTCTCTTGCAAGCACTTCATTTCTAACCTCTCGATCAAGAATCTGTATAGCGTTACGCATTTCTGATACTTCTGCCGAAATCGCGTAATATCGTTGATCCATTAATTCAGCAGCGGCATTCATTTCACTTCGGAATTCTTGTTCCAGAACCTTGGTTGCCTTTAGAGGCGTTTGTTGATGAATCACATTGCGTAGTTCCTTCACTTCCTCCGAAACACTTTCATAGCGTTCATTCAGTAGCTCCGTAGTGGTAGTAAGTATTTCTCCTTTGATATCTCGCTCCGAAGCTTCAGTTACCTTGCGTTGAATGATTTGGATCGCTTCGTACAATCCGGCAACTTCTTCAGTTACACCGTCAAATTGATTGCTCAGTAATTCTATCGTATCAGCAACTTCATTTTCGTTGTCTCGTTCGAATGCATCGGCTACACTCTGACTGAGTGTCCGGATCTCACTACGCAGTTCTGTTACTTCGTCAGAAATGCCGTCATATCGTTGGCTCAGTGATTTTGTAGTGGCATTCATTTCACTTTGGATTTCTTTCATCAGCACATCGGTTACCTTTTGCATATGGAGATGGATCACATTGCGTAATTCCTTTACTTCCTCCGAAACGCTTTCGAAACGTTCACTCAGCAACTCCGAAGTGGCAATAAGTATTTCTCCTTTGATATCCTGCTTCGAAGCTTCGGCTACCTTGTGCTGAATGGTTTGGATCGTTTTCTGCAGCCATGTTAATTCTACAGATATACCCTCAAATTGCCTTCTTAGCAATTCTACTGTGTCAGTAACCTCACTCTTGATATTTTGTTCGAAAACCTCATCTGCCTTCTCGCTGAGAACCTGCATCATGCTACGCAGCTTCGTTACTTCTTCCGAAATGGCGTCAAATCGTTGCTCCAGTGATTCTGCAGTGGCATTCATGTCACTTCGGATTTCTTGTTCCATTGCTTCTGTTAACTTTTGCGTGTCGAGATGAATCCCCTTCTTTAGTTCCTTTATATCTTCCGAAATGACTTCATAGCGTTCATCCAGTATCTCCGCTGTGGCAGTAAGTATTTCTCCTTTGATATCTTGTTCAGTTGCTTCGAATACCTTGTGTTGAACGGTTTCGATCGCTTTTTGCAATCCTGTAACTTCTGCAGATATACTCATAAATTGTCTGTTCATTAATTCTATCGAGTCAGCAACCTCACTTTCGATGTCATGCTCGTATATTTCTACTACCTTCTTGGTGAGAATCTGGGTCAAGTTACGAAGTACTGTTACTTCTTCCGAAACACCATTAAAGCGATTGTTCAGTTCTTCAACTGTTGCCGTAAATTTTTCACCATTAATGGCTTGTTCCGAAACTTCGATAACCTTTTGCGTGTGACCTTGGATTGTGTTACATAGCTCCGTGACCTCATTAGTTAGCTGAACAAACTGAGAGGTTGACTGATCCGTATCAGGTGATTGTGATATAAGCATGCTGCCTGCTGTAGAGGATATACCCACTTTTTGATTCGAGTCAACTAAGTGGTTGTCCTTTGCGTTCCTTGCAGCTTTATTTGCTTCTATCTTTTGTGTGAGGAGCTGCACCATGTTTCGTAATTCAACTGTTTCTTTACTTAACTGTAAGCTGGAGCTGCTCACAGCTAGAGGTAAAGTTGAGTTGTTTATGACTGAAGCTAAATGGGAGTCAGGTGAGGATGCAGATGTGGATAAAGGCTTTTCTTCCTCAGTAAATGTGATAATTGCCTTCAGCTGCATTTCATGTAAATATTCTTTTATTAGCTTATGCGGTTTATTGGCAGCTCTCATCTTGGAAATAATCTTAAAAATTTCGTTGGCTTCTTCTGTGTATCTTTGGGTTCCACCAACTGATATGGTTGGAAGAAATTCACGAAAGTGATTAGACCATTCCACCATAGTTGCTCGCGTTTTTCCGATTTTACTGGCGATCTCGGTGAGCTTGTATGTTCTCTTCATTGTTATCTATCGTCGTCCTTTCTTCTTATGTCCATTAGGCTTAGGCATTAGCAGTATCATATTATTCAGGACAATAAGCAAATGACAACGGATGTGTGAAGTATTTCTTGCATGAGGAAGAGGTACCTCCCCAGCTACTGAAAATCCCAGCTATGAAAAACATTTCATAGTTGATGATGACTAAGGCGAAGCGCATACTTCATTGAACATAAACCAGATGATTCCTGATAAAGTTCAGGAGTCATCTGGTTGACAGCATACAAGAATAGGTTCAAGCAGCTTTAACTATTCCCTGCCCCTTCTTGAACATTACTTGACATCACTTGCCCAACATCTCCAGTTTCACCAAGGCTCGCAGGATAATAACCGCACCCTGAGCTCGAGTTGCAGCCATACCCGGGGCAAAGCGGCCTTCACCTACACCTTTTGCCAAACCGCTGCTGCTGGCTATATTCACTTAATCAACGGGCTAAGAGTCTATTTGTATCGCAGTCCGTATAACTCGGGTAAGCTCCGCTGGAAGTTATCGGCCCACAGGCTTCCCTCGGGGGACGGTGTCTTCCGATTGCCCCATCCACTCGCTCTAACAATCAGAATTGCCAATTCCTGCCGCGGGAGTACCTGATCAGGCCTGGACTTCTGTAGTCTTTTTTCGACCGTTTGAACCCAAGCACATCCTCTTACCATTTGATTGATTCCTCTAAATCCGTTCGTATCGGGGTATCCCCTCCTCCTTGCATTTATCAACGAACTTCTTATGAACGCACATCCAGATTTACAGCCTGCTTTTAGGAAATTTCAGTAGCTAGAGACTAACCCTCACATTCACATTAGTCCGATGAAAATAAACTTCCTGATAGTTCTTAGATAAGCAACAAAGTGGTCATTTATGGAATACAAAAACGGCTCTTTTCGCAATGACGCGAACAGAGTCGTGTGTATATTACTTAAGGAATTTGCACTTCAAGCTCACTAAGATAATNTACTTAAGGAATTTGCACTTCAAGCTCACTAAGATAATTGCTCGTGGATACTCCTCTTGGAGGGGCAAATTCAAATTCTACCGAATCGGCATATTTGCCTGTATAACTGACCCGAACTTGCAAAGGTATAGGCGCATGACCTTCCGGTACCCATCTTGCAGATGCTTTGTACCGGCCAATCGGTATACCATCGACTCCGCCGCCACCTTGCACGGGACCTCCGCGTTTAATTATCGTTTGGCCAGGATTGCCGTCAATAAGCGGGCCAACAGGCGTTAGTGTCATTTCCAAGTCACTCATATTGAACTCAGGAAGAGACTCGTCAAAAGTGGAAAAGTTAGGATAAATATAGATTTGCCCGTTAAATGTATTCCAGGTAAAGTTCCGAACGGCTCCTTTACTCCCCGTGAGAGGCTGATCCACGTCAGCGTTGAGATGAAAGGTGAACTCTTTTCCATTGAACGATTTTGTAAAGTCAGCTCCCATCCGCCAGGATGTGGCCATTTGGGGCAGTTCAATCACATAATGCCCAGAATCATCGGTAACTGCAAGGATGTTGCTGTCATACAGCAGGGTGTTATCTGCAAAAACCGTAACACCCTGCTGCGGATGACCTTTGGCGTCGCGAACATATCCTTTTACAATATAAGGTTCAACCTCCTCAGTGGCAGGTGCTGGAGCGGGTTCCGGAGCAGGTGCCGGGTCGGGAGTGGAAGCCACACCCCCCTCTTCGATCTGAATCGTCGCAGCAGTGCCACTACTGGAGAAGGAGACTTGGTAACCGCTGTTCTCTGCCACAAATCGCAATGGAACTAAGGTATTACCGTTAATAATCTGCGTGGGAATATCCATGCTTACAGGATTTCCATTGACCTTGGCGGTTGTGCTGTTTATCGTTAGCTCGATGGTAAGGCCATCCTTCGTTCCGATAGCCTGTTTCACCTTTCCTGTGTCCTCCCACTTTACTGTGAAACCTAGCGTTTCGAATAGCCTGCGGAATGGGACAAGCGTCGAACCATCCTTCAGGATAGGCCTAGCACTGTCGAACTGAAGCTCCTGTCTCTTGAAGAACACTTGAATTGCTGGGCCATCTGCCGGAGTAGGTGATGGAGCCGGGACAGGCGTTGGTGCTGGTGCTGGTGGTGTTGAAGGTGTAGGCACGGGTGCTGGCGATGTACTCGGGCTCTGCGATGGGACTTGTGTCGGTTCCGATGATGTTGGGGTCCCACCCGATGTCATCGGTTTTTTATATTTAATCGGTTTGGAACTAACCGTGCCTTGCGGAGTTTCGATTTCCAAAACATAATACTGTGTCTCTTTAATCGTGCCGTTGTCACTTGCATACAGGTCGAAGGTAAGCTCACCACCTTCAAAATAACCGACGGGTTCTTTCACATCCTTACGAAAGCCCGGATTGACAATAATATTTTCATGAGTAGTGCCGTTGGCTGTTGTAATCGTTTTGTCCTGTACCATGCCGAGCAGCCAGCCGGTGGTCATGCGGTTCGTTCTCCACACACCTTGATAATTATCTTTGCCATAATCATCGGTCGAACGCAGTACAACAGCGTTGATTGTTGTCTTCTGGGCGAGGCTCAGCTGCAGCTTGAAGTGACCGTCCTTGTTACCCTCAGGTGTAAAATCTGCTGAGCCTACAACGTCAGATGCCGTATCAAGCAGATTGAACTCCTTAATCTGCAAGCCTACGGGAGGCGTTTCCCCAAAGGCACCCGCATATCCATTAAACGCAAGACAACCTGCCAGCAGAAGGGATAGCACTGATATTTGCTTCTGTTTGTTAAGTTTCAATATCATTCATTCTCCTTTTCCCTAATTTGTCGCTCGGTTAAGCTACCTCAGGCTTAGCCTCAGGTTTAGCAGCAAACATTTCCTTTGTTTTCATTGTCGAAGACACTTCCGGCTTTGCTTCGGGTTTTGCACTCATCGCAACAGGAAAAGCGATGGCTGCAAGTAAAACAGCCCCTAACACTAACTTGAATCCTTTGCTCATCGCAACAACCTCCATCTTTTGGTTTCTCTTACTAAATTCATCTTACAGTGGGTACGACTGGGTTTCATGAGTTATGGCTGGGAAATGAAATGGGAATAAAATAGGATCATCCTGGGAATAGGTTTGGGAATGTATGCCATAATTTTCACATTAAAAAACCCGTCCACATTAAAGCGGTCCGGGATTTTTTTCTACGGATGAAGTCTATTCTCATTAAAGAAGGTGAATCGACAATACGTGCTTATCCAGCCTAATCCTCACGTGATTTTTGAACTAATCGTTTGGCGGCATTACGGTCTGTAACCTGAAGCTTGTTCAATATATTAGAGACATAATTGGCTACCGTCTTATTGCTGATATGCAGCCTGGCAGCGATCTCAGCGTTGCTGTCTCCCTCCGTGATTCGCTCCAATATTTCCATCTCGCGCTTGGTGAGCTCCGAAAAGGCGGGATTATCCACCGGAACGGTATGGGGGTGGGAGAAATAATGCATCATCCGTCCGGCAATATCCGAACTGAACACAGCACCACCGCTACCTATCATTCGAATCGATTGTAGCAGTTCCTCCTCATCCGAATCCTTTAGGACATATCCTTTGGCACCGACACGCATCGCGGTGAAAACCGACTGGTCATCCCTGAACATTGTCAGGATCAGAACCTCGATCGCTGGATGCTTCTCTTTAATCTGTCGCGTTGCTTCGATACCGTTAATGCCGGGCATCCGGATATCCATTAGCACAAGATCGGGCTGTAGACGATCTACAAGCTCTAGCGCATCTTCCCCGGATGCTGCCTCCCCAACGACTTCAAGATCATCTGTCGTCCGCAGTAAATTTCGTACACCGCTGCGAAATAACGGATGATCCTCTGCAATAACAATCCTCAACACCGTTCTCCTCCTTCTATTAAATCGGCAAAATGGCCAGCACGCGTGTGCCTCCCTGCTGCAACCGTTCTATCGAACATTGTCCACCTAATTCCGCCGCTCGTTCCCGTAAGGATTGAAGGCCAATCCCCCCCTTACCCGGAAGCTGCTGCGCATAAGACGGCGGCAGGCCTGTGCCGTTATCCGTCACTTCAATCACCAATTGCTTAGTCGCTGATATACTAAGTTTAATTGTACAATCGGTTGCTTGACTGTGCTTAATTACATTGACTAACGATTCTGTAACGATACGGTAAGCAGCCACCTCCACCGCAGCCGGTAAATCCGGAAGTTGTGGAGGCTCGATCAGGCGGATTTGAGTGGGAATCGTCCCTAGTTCATCAGCGAGCAGTCTGGCCGGCTTATTCAGCTCGCTGACTCTCTCTTGGATCGCACTGATCAAACCAAGTTCATCCAGAGAGGGCGGCCGCAAATCATGAACGAGTGTACGAATCTCACCCACCGTTGCACGAATAACTCGCCTAAGATCACCCAGCATCTCTATGGCAATATCGGGCTTTCTGACGACATATTTCTCGACCGTAGCCACATTTAGCGCTAGCGCCGCCAGGCGGGGAGCCAGATCATCATGCAGATTTTTTCGAATTTGCCTGCGTTCCTCCTCCCTGGCGAGCACCAGCTTTTCCCGGGATTCCTGCAAATCCTTCGCAAGCAGCTTCATGCCAAGTGTCATGTTCACATTCTCAACGATCGGGCCTGCTTGGTGCAGCAGTACATCCAGAAATTTATTGTCTTCAGATGAAAAGGCTTCTCCGGGCGAGCGGCTGGACAAGTAAAGCATCCCCAATTGCTCTCCACGGTGAATGATCGGAAATGGCCGCACCTCATGGATCAGCACTCCAACCGATGCGACAAGAGCATCCTGCCCTCCCATTCCTAGTGCAATGCCTGCATAAGGTAAGCGCAGTGATTCCTTTACTGTAGAAGCGAGAACTTCCAGCATGGCCTCCGGCGCCAAAGGTTGAACGAGCTGGCTACCGAGCTCCAGCAAAACCGCATAAGGATCATCGTGGCGTCCTTTCATCATGCGATTCACGAGCCGCTGAAGCTTCTCCTTAAGCGGAGCGAACGCAACCGCCACCACTGCTGTCGACGCCAAGGAGATGAACAGATTATCCTTTGTCTCGAATAAGTGGCTTAAGTAATAGACCGAAAAAATGTAGATCGCCGCCACACTAAGGGATAATGCACCATAGACCAACGTTCGATTGACCAGCGGATCAATGTCCCACAAGCGATGCCTCAGAACTGCCATTGTAAGCGTGAACGGAATAGCGAGTAAGCTTAAGTTAAGAAGTGCATTGAGATACACATAGATCATCGCACTTCCGTCATTCATGCGCGGGTCGAACAAAATACTCATCCCGACAAAACCGATCATGCCTATCGCTAACCCATATACCACCCATTTGGTTTGTTGGCGCTGCGCCGGCGATGATACTTTCAGATACCGATATATTTGCGAATAAATAAGAATCAGTGTCGAGGACGTATACCACAACAACTTAAGGTAAGCAGAAATTTCAAATTTATCCCATATACTTCCTTGATTAAAAAAACTGCTGATATCCACGACCGATATGAATAGGAAGACCACGATGGTCCATCTTGGTACAAACGAACCATTGGGAAAAAGCAAAAATAACAGTGATAATCCGATCCAGCCGAGAGACGCGACAAATGAGAACCACCATTCCTGCCAAGCAATCCCTTGTGAAGCGACCGAGGTCAACGAAGGGAAAGACGTGCCGAATGCAACCATTGCCAAGGCGGCCAGTATAGCCATCGGTTCGCGAAATCCTTTCCAAAAGATAAGCAGTGCCGCGGCATAATAAACAAACGTAAAAATAACATCAATACATACGAAAATTAGTGCATACGTCCCCAGAGTCGGATGAATTGCTCCGGCATGTTCAAGAGGCATTGCTGGCACCCAGTTGCCACAGCCGCTAACAATACACGTTGAAACGAGCTGTTGGTAGTATTTGGGTATGCCAGCCGAATATAACACGACAGTAATTAGGGAAAATAGGACCGACAGAAGCTGGAGGTAGAGTAGTTGTCCCCTCTTGTGCAGCCGTGGTGCGGTTTGTGCTGTTCGCTCATCGATCCGGGCTTGCGGTTGCGGCATAAGTCCCCCTTAGCTTTTATACTCAAATCTATTTTTATTATATCGAGCCGCATGCAGCTTGAATATGGAAAAAACGTAATTTCCCGGCTGGCTCCCGGTTTTCCCAAAAATGTCCCAGTCTTGTTTCCTCAAACATTGTGTGCACACTACCCTGTTATCCGTGATGTTCAAACCTCTATAATCAAGCTCATTAACGCACTTACAGGAGGTTATAATCAAATGAATGAAAAACGAGTTGTTCAATGGTTAGGTATGATTTGTCTATTGGCTGGCATCTCCCGAATGGGGATGACGCCAACTTCGATCATTTGGGGAACAGACAGTTGTCCGGAGCTGATCTTCGGGCTCGTTGCAAGCATTCTCATGTCTGTCGGTACCATAGCCACATTTATGGTCCAATCAAGGGAAACCGGAATGATCGGATTTATTACAGTTCTTGCAGTCATTATCAGCAATATCGCGACAACCTGCATGCTGTGGTCTTCCTTTCCATCTGTCCATACGTCATTGAAGCCGGACGGTATCGCTTTCCAAACCTTGCACATGTTTGTTGTGATTGGATTCACAGCGGGGACATTATTATTTACGTTTCTAACCTACCGAGCACATGTATTTCCACGTTGGATCATCACGTTGCTGGTTATGATGTTATTATCCATGGTACTGCCGATCGAAGACAACAAATATTTTGCATTCTTCTGGGGATTAGCTTACGTGGGTATGGGCTACGCCATATGGACAGATAAATTAAATTCATCGGAGGAAACTTACAAATAAGACATCAAGGCTGTCCCAAAAGACATATTCATGACTTTTGGGACAGCCTTTTTTTAGTTATGCATTATCCTGCAGTTACTTTAATGAAAAAGGGAGCAACTGCCGACGGCGACCTGCTCTCCGAATGATTGAATTATCGTTTTACGTTAGCTTAATCCCACCCAATCGAATACACTTGATAGCCAGGAAGTAACGAAGGGGTAATTGTTGGTTCCCCATATTCTCTCCGAAAAAGCCCAGTCGCTTCCTTCTTCCAATTCCATAATTTCCACAAAAACATCCTGAACCTCTTCTTTATTCCGAATCATAATAAGAACTTCATAAAAGCACTGTAATCCTGGGTGTTTCATTAGGTTGTATCCAATTGAACTTTCATCTGTAATACCAGTGAAAAAATCCTCAACTGATCGAGGAGTTGCCCCAGCCGGAACGCATTCGGAAGGAGCTGCTCGAGGTAATAGATATACTGCAGCGTGAGCTTGGACTACCTGAGCCGAATGTCACCCTCTTAAGGGTGTACATCACCTTTTGATACCGTCAGCGATCTGAGACCTTCTGTACACCAGCTCGTCCTTTTGCTTAGCCTGCAGTAATGCAAAGTGATAAGTAAACAGGGTGAATTTATATAGAGCCAATATTAATATTTTCCTTATTTCTTAAATCTATTGAGTTCCTCCACTGGGTACTTCTTCAAGAATGCTGAGTTTCTCCAAAGCACTATATTGTCCTTTAGACATGAAAAAGTTCTCTTCACAGTAGTAGGTTTTATTAATCCACCTGTCTACCGTAAGGGGAGCATAGCAGTCCAAGGCTGCCGCTCTTTTTTATATTCAAGCCATCTAACATCAAACACACCACGCCAATGGAGTCACTTTGCAACTACGATACATGTGAAACGTGTAAACACGCATTGTTTTCGTGTTTTCGTTATTTCTTACTCTATATCGACCGGCAAGTTTCCTCCAAACGTCCCATTCTCTTTACCATCAATTACCTTTTTTCTTCAGGAGCTGCCTTGTTGTCTAGGTTATAAGGATGCAGAAGATCGTAGACAAGATATTGACGGCGGTAGAGTTGGCTTTTTTATTGTTATGAACAGTAAAATTTAGCCTGTCTTAGCATCATTAAAAAAGAGGCTGGAAATACTGATTAATTAATGATACATTTAGTATCAAATCATGAGTATGGGAGGTCGAATTCTTATGGATCGGTGGAAGAAATGGTTACTTTGCATCTTTGCAGCAGGACTGATCATAACGGGCTGGAACACATGGAAGCTTCAATCCACACTTCATTATGAATTTATCCCCCACCATTTTCCGACCAAAACGAATTCGCTTCAACCCGATATTCCCAATGATGGCTCCAGCTACAGCATCCAGCTTGCCCGCGAAAAGCGGCTTAAGCAGCAAAGCTCCGCCGATCGTGTGATAGCTCCAATGTCTGATTCCGAGAATCTGACAAAAACTCAGTCCAAATAGGCATACATCGATTATCTTTCCGACAATATTTATGCTCACCTTTGATATAGACACCTCAATCGAACATTGATGATACAAAAAGTATCACAAATGTCTTAGCACAATCCTTTTTGGCATCTGGAATAAGAACCTTGCCGAAAGCTGGCGAACCTTATTTTTTTGAACTGCATCTTGCCCGAGCAGACCCATACGTAGTATCATAACTACCAACATATTATTTAATAAAGGAGCTTTCTCCCATGTCCGTTCATGAAGCTATTACAAGCCATACTCGTAAAATGCATTCCCACCTAGAGGTATTCCAAGAACTCGATAATCAACGTGAAGAAGCTATCGAGCATGTCATTTCCTTATGTGCATCCGGCCAGCCATTCACTGTCGATGCCATCAACAGGATTACCGCCAGTATCAATGAGCATGCAAAGCATGGAATCTCTCCAACACGTCCCTTTGTTACACCAAGTATGGTTGAACAATACATCAACCGTACTTCTCGTTAATAGTGATTCCAACAGCTAAATCATTCATTTGACGAACCAAACAAAAAGCTCTGAACAGGAAAGTAACCTGAACAGAGCTTTTCCTATTATTTCAAAAAAAAGTTGCTGTCATTTCTCTGCTATTTTCAACATCATTTCATAATAAGTAGAAGAACGGGGCACAAAATCACTACGATCGAACAAACGTTCCGAAAACTCCAAGATTCCTTCTTCATTGGTCTCCACTCCAACGGCATGGATCTTGTCTTCCACATTATTCTGCTCGGCTAATCGTTTAACATCCTCTATAGAGACACGGTACAACCCCGTCAACTCATCCGCTTGCAGCTTATAGGAATCGAGGGGTTGATTGGAGCGGTATACAAATATATGGCAAATCTCACGGTCTATCAACCCATCTGCCAGCCTTTTCTCATCTAACAAAACACCGCATGGCTCAAGCGATCCGAAAGCAACCGATATCCCAAGCTCCTCTTCAAGTTCACGGTTACCCTCCTCTATCCCTTCACCGGCAAGAAGATGTCCTGCGCAAGAGATGTCAAGCAAGCCGGGAAATGTATCTTTTTGCGGATGCCTTTTTTGAAACAACAGTGTCCTATCCCCATCTTGCTCATTTACAATCCAGCACTGAAACGTGCGATGCCATAAGCCTTGAGCATGCACCTCTGTGCGGCTTGCAGTGCCAATCGGCTTTAAATGCTCGTCATAAATATCAAAAACCTCTTCAGCTTGTGCCATATCTTAACTCCTTACAGCTATTGACAACTTCTATAGCTCCCATTATACATGCAATTGATTAAACTCTCTTTTACGAACCCTTATTTATAAAAGTGTCTAACTTAATTTCTCAGGGTGAATCATGTCCTCAGGCCGAACAAAAGTATCAAACTGCTCTTCCGTCAGAAGACCACTTCGCAGCGCGGCTTCCTTAAGAGATAAGCCCTGCTTGTGTGCCGTCTTCGCGATGGAAGCCGCATTCTCGTATCCTATGTGGGGATTCAATGCTGTAACGAGCATTAATGACTGCTCCAGATACCTCTGAATTACCGCCCGATTCGGCTCTATTCCCACCGCACAATGCTCATTGAAAGAAGTCATAGTATCTGTCAGCAACCTGGCTGATTGGAGAAAATTATATATAATGACCGGCTTGAATACATTGAGCTCAAAATTACCTTGACTGGCAGCAAAACCAATCGTCGCATCATTGCCCATTACCTGGCAAGCTACCATGGTCATAGCCTCGCTTTGTGTTGGATTGACTTTACCCGGCATAATCGAACTGCCCGGTTCGTTCTCCGGGATAGAGATTTCGCCAATACCGCAACGAGGGCCACTTGCCAGCCAGCGAACATCATTGGCTATCTTCATTAAATCCGCCGCAAGCGCCTTGAGCGCCCCATGTACAAAAACAACCTGGTCATGGCTTGTAAGAGAGTGAAATTTATTGTCGGAGGAAACAAATGCCTTCCCGCTTCCCTTGCTGATTTCCTCAGCTGCAAATTCGCCAAACCGGGGATGGGCATTCAATCCGGTACCTACGGCAGTACCACCTATGGCCAGCTCCTTCATTGTACCGATGCTATCTGCAATCATACGCCCTGTCTTATCTAGCATCGCCCACCAACCGCTGATCTCTTGTCCTAACGTCAGAGGAGTTGCATCCTGCAGATGAGTGCGCCCGATTTTTACAATATCAGCGAAAGCCTCCATCTTCTGGCGCAGTGTTTCTTTGAGCTCCTCCAGTGCCGGCAGGAGCCTATTCTCGACCGCTAGAACTCCCGCTACATGTAAGGCTGTCGGAAAGGTGTCATTCGAGCTCTGGGACCTGTTTACATCATCATTAGGATGTATTCTGGTCTTGCTCTCCTTCGCATCCAGAAGCTGATTGGCGCGATGAGCAATGACTTCGTTGACATTCATATTGGACTGTGTGCCACTCCCTGTCTGCCATACAACCAACGGGAAATGCGCATCCCATTTGCCTTCCATAATTTCATCAGCCGCCGCAACGATTGCCTCTGCTTTTTCCTGCTCCAGCTTACCTAGCCTTTGATTTGCTAAAGCAGCCGATTTCTTGAGTAAGGCAAACGCCTGTACGACCTCTAGCGGCATAAGCTCCGTGCCTATCCGGAAATTTTCGCGGCTCCGTTGAGTTTGGGCCCCCCACAGCTTATCTGCGGGAACTTGTATTTCTCCCATTGTATCGCGTTCTAATCTGTAATCCATTCCCAGTGCACCTCCGTTAATAATACTCATGTTATTATACCCAGTTATTGTTCGATTCTGTTGGAAAAAACTTCTATGAATTTTCGTGCTACAAAACGGTTTCAAATGCGTATTTATTGTGTAAATAGTTTAATAGCACTACATTACGGGGGAGGAATATTATACCAATGTACACCTTAGAGAGCCGTTTCACAGAAGCATTAGAAGGTATGTATTACACTTTCGAGGATGAAGACAACGCAACAAAATTTATAGAGTTGAACAATGCTTTTGCCAAATTGATAGGCATTTCTAAATCTGAGCTGCTCGTCATGAATCCAGACGCTCTATACGTGCCCGAATCTTCTAAAAAACAAATACTGAAAAAACAACGTCTTCAGCAAAAAGGTTATTTATTTTCAGAAGAACAGCTTCTTGGACACAATGGTGTTAGATTGAACGTTGAAGTACACAGCAGTAAGGTACACTGGGGTAACAAGGAAATATATTTCCATGTTGTCAAAGAGATCTCCGAGAGAAAATGGGTGGCCAGCCAGGTTCGAAACAAGCCGGTCTTAGCATCCGGCGTGTTGGATGAGCATTTGAACATTTGCACCATTCATAATCATTATGAGCCGCTGCCATTCATACTGGAAACAGGTATGCCAGGCGCTTCCCTCTTTTCTTATATAGACGAAGCTGATTTAATGAAGGTCAAACGCAGCGTCTCCAAGGCCATTGAATATAGGCAAGAAAAGCAGGTCGCCTTCCAAACCATAGGATTATATGCCGCTGGACCTGTAAAGCTCCGGGTTATTGTTAAACCGCTTGTAAACGGCAGCAATGAAATTATTAAAGTCGCTTTTGTACTGGTTAGAGCAGAAGGATTTGGAGTCTTTAATGAATCCCTGGTTCCTCCATTACTGTTAGCTTGTCTATGATTAACCTTGGTTACGAATTGTTATTCTTTTAAAAACAACGGATGATCCTCCATTGAGACTCATCCGTTGTTTAATCAGAAACTATTTATTGCTTTATTACTTGAAAGGTAGTATAATGAATAAATTGTATCAAAATCAAGCAACCCCTCCATCAAATTTCCTCGGTTCGCTTTTTTGTACTACCACCCATAAAAATCACTAAAATTCCAACAACCCTAAGAGTTTTATAATCGTGTTACTGATCCACACTGGCGCGGTCTAGGAGCCGCAAGGATGAAAGAGAGGTAGGGCTTTCGTTGTTTTAGTACTCAGTCAGTGTTTTTTATGAAAAGGCAGTTATAGCAATGAGCTAATTGATACAATTTCAGATTCTGGATAGAGCCCTATTTATTGAGCGTCTATATCAGCAATTACTTTACGGCTTGTGGTTTCCAAAGCAGTTAATTCTTCAGAAGTTAGATGAATGTCAACAGCTTCGACATTTTCCTTCATATGATTAATGCTTTGGGAGCCTACAATAGCTGTAGTTAGAGCATCCTGATGCAGCAGCCAGCTAATGGCAACCTGAGAGATGGCCTTATTTTTTGTTTCAGCAATGTCTTTAAGCAATACGATCAATTCCCTTGATTTCTCCATATGCTCTGGATAGAACAACCGCCTTTTGCTCCGGAAATCATCCTCTTCCAGTTGTTTACCACCCAGATGAAATGCACCCGTTAATATACCCTTTGCAATAGAGCTGTAGCTCATTATGCCGATATTCTCTTGAACACAATAAGGAACGATATCTTCTTCGATAGACCGATGCAGTAAACTGTATTCAGGCTGAATAACGTCAATTTGTGCGTAATTTGATGCTTCCTTCAACTGTTCTAACGAGAAATTAGACACTCCGATAGCACGAATTAAGCCTTCTTCCTTCAGCTTATTAAATTCGCCTAAGGTTTCGGATACTGGAATCTCAAAGCTTGGCCAATGTATGTAATAAATATCAATATAGTCCGTTTTCAAACGATTCAAGCTGCTTTCTGCCGAACGACGAACATCAGCTAGTGCCAGATTTGCCCGGCTCACTTTGGTTGAAATGATTGTCTCCTTGCGCTTTCCTTCCAAAGCGGCGCCGACCACTTCTTCAGAATGGCCTGCTCCATAACCCTCTGCCGTATCAAAGGTAGTAATTCCCATCTCAAAAGCAGCCTGGATCGCCTTAATATTGTTATCATCACTTGTAAACTCCCAAGGTCCACCTCCAAGCTCCCAGCAGCCAAAAGTAATTTTCGAAACCTGAATATCTGTTTTGCCCAATGCTGTTGTCTTCAAGTGCATTCTCTCCCTCATATGAAAAACTTTACACGCAGAACAGCCATTATATGAATCAGCCTGCTGCGATAGTTCTATCATAACCAACTCATGAGCATTTTTCCAATTATAGAGACAAGTTGTCGAAAATAAATATATATTGACAAGCTTTGTAAAGTATTGACGAATGTGTGACCTCCAGTTAAAATGATTGGGTACTACCATTTACATAATAATCCAGTGAGGTGATGTTTATGAGTACTGAAATTCCTTATCAACAAGCTGCCGCTAACTATCAGAATCCTTATAGTCAACAAGCATCTGTGATGTCAGTCAAGGATTGGATCTTAACCTTTATCGTAACTGCTATTCCTGTTGTCAATATCATCATGCTGTTTATTTGGGCATTTGGCGACAGCGCTAATCCGAATAAGAAAAACTATTCTAAAGCAACACTACTCCTGGCCGCTATTCTAATTGTATTATATGCTTTGTTCTTCGTTCTTTTTGTTGTTATTCTGGGAGCCGGCCTATCCGGTATAACTTCGGAGCTTTAATACGATTGCGAAGAGAGCCTGATGGATATCAGGCTTTTTTTGGCGTTAATATGGACGAAAGCCGGGCTTGGTGTGAGGCTGTTGGTATTATTTTATTGTAAACATGTATATAAGCGCTATGTAGTGAGACATTAGTAGTTAAGTACTATAGCTGAGAAGGAGCGGGATAACAGATGGAAGAACAATATCAGACACAGCAAAATGAACTGCAATCAGACGAGAATACATTCGCTGCTGAGGGGCGATCGATAACACAAGAGCAGCTAAGCGATATGTTCTTTGCAGGTACCAGTGATGGTCTAGTACAACTGGAAAACCGTACAATTGAACTAAAACAGGACAACAATAAATAGAAAAGTTTTCTATACATCCAATAAACAACAAGAGCTCACGGGATCATCCAGTAAGCTCTTCTTTGTTTAACTTGTGCTTCCTTAGTCCGCTAATTTCCAGCATTCTAACTTATTCACGCTACTACTTTATTTCATGGTACAAATACTGGTTGCAATACCTCCAGCTGTAACGGTAAGGATGGATAATATAAACGTTTCCATGGACAAGAGAATTCCACCCAAACTAATTATTATAGCATCGGATACAAATATAATAATACCTACATTCATGAATGAGCGCATGGACATAATTTGTGCCAATAAATCGGTACCTCCTGTGCTTACTTCATATCGCAACATGATTCCGATTCCAGCACCCAATAGAAACCCGCCCAGCACAGAGCTGGTAAAGGGAGTCAATTCAACATAATAGAGAAAATAATATTGAAACGGATCCAAAAGGTCAATTAAAAATGAAGAAACGACCATACCATACATACTGCTGTAGAACAGCTTGCGAGATTGAAACCACGTTAAGGTGAGGATAGGAATGCTCGTAATAATAATTAAAGTTCCGACTTTAATTTTAAATAAATAATTAATAATAAGAGCAATTCCTATCAGCCCGCCGTCCAGAACCTTAAAGGGAACTAGAAAAAAATCTATCCCGCAAGCAATTAATAAACTTCCAATAAGAATGACAATTATTTTTCGAGCAGAAAGCATATAAATCAGCCCCTAACAAACGCATGTCTAATTTATATGCTTGTTCCATTAAAAACTGGCAATAAATACAAAATATTTTGTTCCATAATTTTTTATTTTTATAGGAGATAAGGTTTTACATCTGAAATTACTTTCATTAATGTCTCTGAGCAATCCGCATACATTTGTTTAGTCTGCTTCTCTTTGGTGGATAGGCTGAACATCTCTATGTCTGCTTCACATTTTTTTAACGTAGCTAATAATACCGCTTTTTCTTGAGGGGCGGGAACTTTAATTTTATCATCATATAAATCTACGTATAATTGTCCGTAAGAGTCGACCTGACCGAGAAACACATTTTCAAGTAAAATACCCTGCTTCTCCAATTCCGTATTAAGCCACCCAGGATTTAATCCCAAAACGGCAAGCGGTTCTTTCATCATTACTCCATCCATTATGACTGCTTGCGGCGATTGCTCAGGCCCTACTTTCATCCCCATGTGAGCTGGAGTTATCGGTTGGTACTCTTTTTTGAGTAAAACATTAATATCTCCACTGGATTCCATAATAGCAAATTCGACATCAGCAGCTCTAAATATATTCTTTTTCCGAAGCTGCTCGAGCAGTTCGTCCGTTGTTAAACGTTCTTTCTTGAGATTATCCTCCTGGATTTTGCCGTCTTTAATTAGAACTGAAGCTTTACTGTCTATAAAATCTCTTGCTCGCTTGCTTTTTAGCTGCAATAATTCAATCCCTAAGGAAACTGCTCCCCAAACGAGCATAGACACCAGTCCCAAATACCAGTTGGCTTCAATATCCAGAGAGATCACCGCAGCTAAGCTGCCGATCGTTATGCCCGTTATATATTCAAATAATGAAAGTTGAGAAATTTGTCGTTTCCCCAAAACCTTTGTAATCAAAAATAAAGCAACAACCGCAACCAACGTTCTTACAGCTACTTCTATCCACTCTGGCATTTTATATTTCCTCCCTGTTCCATATCATTTACAAAATCCTTACTTAGATTATTTGATTATGGGAGGGATTTTACAAAATTAAAATTAGGTTAATTAGCATTTATTTAACTTTTAGCACTAGCTCCATCTGGCTGCATTATTTTCAACGGATTAGGTTAGATTATATGGAGTCACTAATTAATAAAACAGAGTAGTGAACTATTTTACGAAAACAGAGAGGTGGAATTACAGATGACGGTATCGGCACAGGTTAAAACTTGCCTTGCTTCATTAAAGAGCGCTCAAGCTAGCTTAGAATCGTTTGCATTAAACACACAAAATCAAGAGGCCAAGAACATGTTTACCTCTGCATCACAATCGACTATGCAAATCATTCAAGATGTTCAATCCCGTGTACAACAGCTGGAAAATGAGGAGCCGCAATATAAAGGGTTCTAGATCGGTCGTCGTAAAAAAGCCATGCTGAACAAGCATGGCTTTTTAATATGAAAAAGCTTATAAAACTTTCCCCCTACTCCGCGCCTTGCTATCGTTTCCCGAACTCATCCACAGCCAGGTGTGCTGAAACCTGCATTCGATGAAACTGATCACCCGCTTGGCTTTAAACGAGACTAAAGTCCCTGCGATTCCCCCTCCGGTATAACCGCCGATGTACAGCAAATGCACGCAGGATACGCATTATGTTTAGTAAGAAGTTGCAAGCACAGATTCCTTGATGATTATCTTTGTTTTTCCTGCAATATTCGGGGTCTAACCAGCAGTTGGCACGTTCCTTCAAATCCCTTACAGATCGTTCAATCGCTTCTGTTACCCAATGGATATTCCTCAGCAGCCCTTCTGTTTGTTGTTGAGGAACAGAGAATCTACCTTCTTTCTCCCATAAAATGTGAGCCCGGTTTAATGAGACAATAACCGAAAGACGCATAGTCTTAGGTCGCAACAAATCCCCCCAGAAATAATGGGCCATCTCTATCGTAACTCCCGCTTCCTGAAAAATACTATGCTGGTTCATTCTAGAATCATGAATTCTATCGTTTTTGGAGCCATGCCAATTAATATCAATGTCCGAGTGGGGTAATTGAGTGTCCGGATTCCATATAGAGCCCGTTAAGATTAATCCGTCGATGCCGGGATGAAGCGAAATCATATTTTGAACCAAGTTCTCGACAAGCCGCGCCCGATCAGGCGGTAAAGGCCCTGTATGGATTAATTCAGCCATTCGATAGACTCTCCTTTTCTAACCGATTTCGTGAACGTTATGGAAGACGCACTCTTTGGCGATTAGTTCCACATGATATGTATGTTAGCAAAATCCAATCGACTTACTCATAATTCATCGTTGACTATTAGAATTCTAATTATAGATCAAACTTAATCAGCGCTTTACACTCCTCCGATCAATCATCAGCCTATAGAAAATCCTGCAAATCTACATTAATTTCCTACCACATTTATTTTTATAGTGAAAAAACCTGCGATAACGCAGTTATTTTCTTGAAAAACGGTCCGGTTTCACTAAGGATGATAAAAGAGATGCACTTTTGCATGAATTCAAGAAAACTGCTGATAAATCGGTCAAAAGCTGTATAAATGCAGGTTTTGGTGGGCTCAAGACTTCAAAGCATGTCTTGTACGCTGTCATTTATCTTCTTAAGATATCGCCAAGATTTGAGCTGCGTACTAAGCAGGAATCGACATCGTCAAACGCTGATTTCGGTTTTGATCTCTATTTATAGTACGAAAGTTTTACTCCGTGTTATGCTTAATCTGTTTTAGATGCTCGGACAACTTGTTTAGCAGTGTGCCTAATTGTCGTTTCTCTTCCTCTGAAAAACAAGACAGCGGATCAAACTCCTCCCCCGATTGAAAGGCTTGTTTCAAGGATGCTTGCTTCTTAAGACCCTCCTCAGTAATCGCAATATTGACCATTTTCTTATTACTTGGATCCTTGCTCCTTTTTACCCAGTGCTGACGCTCCATATTGTTAATAATGACGGTTGCAGTTGGACGATCACAGTAAAGCATATCGGCAATTTGTGAGGGGTTTAAGGACGTTTTCTCAACTAGTTTTCGGAGTACATACTGCTGCTTTAATGTGATCTGATGAGGTACAACCTGCTTTTGTAAATATCTCTGCCAAGTTAGGAAAATGACGCCTATTCGAGACATTATCGGAGATTTATCCGGCATTTCGATTTGACTCCTTACAATAGTTAGTATTCTAATTAAAATATACAATAACTCCTTCATGGAGGACAAGACATAGAAAAGGTAATTAATGGCGATTCCAGTCAAATGATTGACCTAAAAGAAAAAAGCCTTGATAAAAGGCTTCTTACTTGGTATGCGGTCGGCGGGATTTGAACCCGCACGTCCATGGGACACCACCCCCTCAATGTAGGGATAGCACTTCCTCATGTATCCGCAAATGTCCGAAAGCCTACTCCTATAAGGCTTTTGGACGTTTCCCCTTATGTTTCCTGTATTTTATGGATGCTACCACGGTAATTTCAACTACCATAAAGGTAGTTATCATTTTGAAATATAGAATGAATTATTTTCATTTTTAATAGTAAGACCCAATTCGTCAACAGCATAATGCCAAGTCATGGGAAAGTATGTAATATCATTGAATACCAAAATTGGAAACTCTTCATTATCATTATCAATCCATGCATCATTTACATAAACATTAAAATCGGGATTCTTAGCAAAAAGAGTATTTGATGAAGTTCCATTATCAAACTCAAGTTTACCTGCCTTGTTTGAAGTTTTACGAACAACAAATCCAATTTCAGAATCCCATCCTGTTTCGATTCCTAGTGCTTGTGTGAATTTGAATGTCATTGGAAAGTACGTAATATCATTGTACGAAATGATAGGATATTTAATTGAAGAGTTCGGTACTGATGTTCCATTTACAAATATACCATATGTAGGTTTGATCACTTTTACTTGTTCAGTAGGTATGACTTCTTTAGATGGTGTTGGAACTGGTGTGGCAGTTTTTGAACTGCTTGAGTTTCCGCTTGATGAACTACTGCTTCCACCATTATGGTAATGGTATCCAGTACATAATCTTTTTTAACGGATGCAGCCGAACAATTATGCCCACCACTAGAATCAGTTCTTCCAGAGTGTGCATACGATACAGATGTTAATGAGAGTGAAAGTAGCGCAATGGAAATTATAATCCTTTTAATCTTCATAGTAAAATCCTCCTATTTCCATAGTTCAATATACCCATGGATTTTACCATGAATTTCTAGTTTTTACAATGTGGGGGTTATATGCAAACAACCAGCTAAAGCTTCCCTGTTCAGCTACTATCTTGATGTACCTGTTTCGCTTCCAACATAAGGAAACTGATAAAGCAATAGCAGCCATTGAAGCTTCATCAGAGCTTCAAGTGGCTGCTATTTTATTGCTACCACCGTGCTACCGCGGAGGACAAATATCAAGAAATCTGTAGACGATCCTACTCACTACTGATAACTAAAAACAACAAAAACCCTTATGTACCAAGGGTTTCCACGTTTTAAATCCATATGCGGTCGGCGGGATTTGAACCCGCACGTCCATGGGACACCACCCCCTCAAGATGGCGTGTCTGCCGTTCCACCACGACCGCAAAATATGATATTAATCAACCGGAATTTGAATATACCATATGTACTTGCCTTATTGCAACTCGTTACACCTGAAAATTTCAGACAAATAAATACAGCAGCCCATTATTCACTACCTGCCCTGGAAATAGGCCATATTAGTACATCTAACTGCTTGGAAAAATGAAGCAGCGGTTTCGTATCCAGAACTCTAATTCCTTGACCGGAAGCCATCGTGTTGATCTTAAATTCAGCTTCGGCAGCATGCAGTGTCCAAGGAAGGTGATGTATTTCTCCACGCCAAATATGATTTTTCTTATCAACACTGTAGAGGCAATATCTTTCAGTTAACCAATGTTCAAAAGTTTGAGGTTTGCTGTAGAATGCGGGCGAAACTGGCGAGTAAATACCTTCATACGAAACTGAGGCTCCCCGCTTATCCGTTCGATGGCTGACATAATTATAGACTCCTTTCCTTTCCTCCAGCTTCATACTTGCATTAAAATAAGGTAAATAAAAAAATCGTCTTGCCGCCATGACCGCTAACCGGTTTGCAGCATCCAAGCTAAAGAAATAGACACCTGGCTTGTCCCCCACCGTAACATACGTTCTTACATTCAACTCAGCAAAAGCACTTGTATAAGGAATTGGCGGCAAGCCGCGCAATCGAATGGAGTTCATTCGAAATGGTACAATACTAATCCACGCATCGCCATCAAATGTATCAAGCTTAAGTCCTGGCGGAACAAGCTCACGCAGATGATCGTAGTGTACCGGCCAATGGGCGAACAACAAATCAAGCCAGGATTGCATCATTAACCAAGAACCTTTCGGTAAAGGCCACGGCCTATGGTCAATAGAATAAGGAGGCCTCATTACTTATCGCCCCTCTCTAATTTTTTAAGTAATTAAGCTTAACATAACATACAAATGGACAAAATAGTTGTAAATATGTGTATAGGAGGATACTATGATCCCTCAATATTCTGTCGCTCAACTTTCACCGGAAATCTTAACTGAAATTAAACAGCTGGAGGAGCGCATACGAGCTAACGCCAATGAAAATATCGTTCTTATCGCATACGCAGAAGAGAATGAACCGAACAACAATGCTTAATCTACTCTCCATTAATAACTTGCCGAATATGCTTAATACGCGATTCGGCTTGTATATTCTTATTGCTGCCAATTTGAAGAACAGAAGCAGCCGCAATCCCATCTACAAAAATTCCCCCAACCTGAATTCTACTGCAGTTATTATTAAATGAAACCTTGACTGACTCATTTTCTGTTAATGGCAGTGGAAGATCTCTTGAAAAAATACCAAAATCATCAAAGTTGCCCTCATCACCCTTAAACATGGATATGTTTCTTTGAACAGCCAATGCCTTGGAAACAGGTTTTATCAGCTTGTTATCTCCGACCTGCAATATAGATGCTAGCGATACCGTATTTACTTTCACTTCTCTCACAACGGATTCTCGGATCATGAGCTTTTTTCCTCATCCCCATCCCCATCTTCCTGCTTATCTTCATTCTTTTCTTCCTTCTTATCCTCCTTTTTTTCCTCAGGAGACAAGTAAAAATTACCTCCGACAATTACAGGTTCCGGAGGTGTATCAAAAATAGAAGAGCATATGATTTGCTCGGTATCTCCAATCAAAAAAACAGACGAGCTCGAAACCCCGATTATTCTTACATCACCAACTGATAACATTTTATTTGTCACTTGGATATTCATGATTCGCCCGCTTTCTTGGTAATAAATTTATTATAATAGCTGTCAACCGCAGCTCTGATATCATTCTGTGTTCTAAAAAGCACTGCATCCTGAATTGAAGATAACTGATCATCAGTCGCTCCGGGAGTCATCTGACGTAAATAATAGTCTATACGTGCATCCGTTTGTTTCAATAAATCTTCAACAATCATTTTCTGATGCCATGAATCTAACTGCTCACCATATTGAGCTTGAAGCACTCCCAATTGCTTGGGAACCTGCTTCTCTACATATATCTTCAATTCTCTGGCAAGCTCATTTGGCAGCTCCGCCCCTGATTTAATCTTCGAATCAATCTGCGTTATATCCGCATCCTTAGCAGCCTCATCCTCCGTAGTTACACTGCTTCCGTTCACGGCTATATCCTCTAAGGCACCCGGTGTTATCCCTATATTTAAGGTTCCATCCAGCTTTTCCACTTTCAATTGATCGAATTTATATTCCACCTTATCAATATGAATCCGTTTCTGCTCTTTCCAGCTTTTCATCTCCGTCTGCAAAGCAACCATGGAAGTTTGCAAGGTAACTATAGATTTTTCCATTTCGACAATCTTTCTAGACTGCACTTCCATCTCTCGTTGCATTTGATGAATATATTGAGCCCATTGCTGCCAAAAATTCATAATCACAGCACCTCCTCCATCCATCCTATGCAAAGGAAGCGAAGTGGGTGTTAGCCCAATTATCGATACAGTTGTTTACTTCAACTTATGATGGTTTAGGCAAAGGCACGAGGGAAACAACTGAAGCCGAAGCGTCGCTTTCAGCCGCTGGCTGCGTGTAACCACCGGAATTATATATATTAGAGAGAGGTTTAATCAATCCGGCTGTACCAATCTGGAGTACCGAAGAGTTCGTTACATTATTTACCTTCAACTGATGTATCACTATGTTTTGATTAACGACTAAATTCATGCTAAACGACCCCCTGATTCCCAACGTTGGTTTGGCCCAAATCCTCCTCGTCTTGATCATTAGTAATTGTACTGCTGATCGCATTGTTCGTGTGCGCAAAATCACCTACGTTAAATGATCCCGCTCCCGCAAATGTTTTGGAACTGCTGGAAGGCGAGAGCTGCACAGCATCACCTATTTGTACGATTGAACCGTTGCCTACGCTTATTACTTTGATGTTACCTACAATTGACGGCATAGACACTTCTCCTTTTTCCATTCATAGGTTAGTGTATGTCAGCATACGCCCATAGGCTACTTTATACATGGATCAAAATTCCTTATTGTATCAACAAAGAGACTCCTTACATATAAATAAAAGAGAACTGGGCGGAGAGGAGCGATGCATAATGGCCGACAAAGAAAATAATAACAAACCGTCTCAATGGCATGAAATTGAAACGTTGCTCGGCAGTAAGCTGCCAGGATTGCCAACTAGCAAACAAATGGATTTATTGAAGGATACATCCTGGATCGAAGAATACGTTCAAAACATACTTGAAAAAACAATGCCCAAACAGGGAGTCAAGAAAATTGTACGAAGTAAAGCAGAAGTGTTTGAAACCCATTATCATGTTATTGTTAAAACGCCTATATCTTATGAAAACAATCCGGTTGTAAAGGTTAGAACGGATCTCATTAAAATTGAAGAAATGCTTGACAATAAAAAACACCAGCTCATTCGTCTTCCTTGCCTCGTTGTTCCGAGCACAGCCAGGGCTACTTATAAAGAAGGTAGCCTGCAAATTAAAATCCGCAAAAAGAAGCTCAACAAAGCCTACCGGGAAGTTTCCATTCGATATATATAACACTGAGTATTACTTAGTTCTCTGAGAAGGAGTGAATTACCGTGAGGCGGATCATTGTTGATTTATCAGATCGAATGCTCTATCTTTTGGATGACAATAAGGTAATTCGAGGATTCCCAATAGGCATTGGAAAGGAATTAACCAAGACCCCAATCGGAATTTATACGATCATTAATAAAGTCCCAAATCCAGGAGGACCTTTCGGCGTCTTTTGGATGGGACTTTCACGGCCTCACTATGGGATTCATGGAACGAACTCACCTATTTCAGTCGGTCACGAGGTATCTCACGGCTGCATTCGTATGTATAATGAGGATGTCCTGACTTTATCCAAACTCGTATCTATTGGTACACAAGTAACCATCCGAGCCTGATCCCTTTATCTAGCCGCTACGATCATCTTTAAGCCTAGCTTGGGCCGCATCGTAACGAGAGGCTCAGGCTCCACCTCCGGGTGATTAGGTGCTAAGCTAAGTTTATACCGGCTGCCAATCGTGGCTAAAATCAAAGCCGCCTCCATAAGTGCAAAGTTATTGCCAATACACACCCTTGGACCTCCACCAAAAGGAAAGTACGCGAATTGTGGAATTCGCTTCAATAGTTCCCCGCCAGCAAAACGTTCCGGGATGAATTGCTCCGGGTGGTCATAGTATTTCGGATTGCGATGCATAGCAAATTGACTCATCATTAAAGTATCGCCAGGCTTAAACTTATGCTCTCCAATTTCGACCTCCTCAGTTGCCTCCCGGTTTATTACCCATACAGCGGGATACAGCCTCATAGATTCCCATATCACCTGCTGCAAATAATCAAGCTTTCCAAGGTCGTCAATGGTCGGTTTCCTGCCCCCAAGCACTTGATCAAGCTCCTGCCACAATTTGTATTCTACTTCCGGATAAGTTGACAATAAGTACCAGGTCCATGAAAGAGTGTTTCCTGTAGTTTCGTGGCCTGCCAGGAAGATGGTCATTACTTCATCACGTACCTGTTGATCTGTCATGCCTGTTCCATCTTCTTCATCCTTAGCGGCAAGCAGCATGGAGAGCAGGTCATCAGCGGTACCATTCGTATCAGGATTGTTTCTGCGCTCTTCTATGATTCCGAATATGATGTCATCCAGCTTCTTGGCCGCCTGCTTAAACTCCAAATTACGCTTTGTCGGTATGCTCTCCGGGATGTCAAAGATGGAAGAAGCTTTGCTGCTCACATATTTCATCCCAACTTCCACCGCTTGTCCTATATCATGCAACCCACCCTTCAAGCTTGTGCCAAACATCGTCTGCGTTATTATATTCAAAGTCAGCTTCATCATATCGTCCGTTATAGAGCGCTCAGTTTGATCCTTCCAGCCTTCTAGAAGCTCATAGGTCAACTCAACCATAGAATCTGCATACTTACTTATACGATCTTTGCGAAAAGATGGCTGCATCAGCCTGCGTTGGCGTAGATGTGCATCTCCTTCACTAGTTAACACTCCTTCTCCAACAACCGCCTTCGCTATCTGCAGCCCTTTTGCCTTTTGGAACGATTTTTGCTTTGTTACAAGTACTTCCTTAATAAGAACCGGGTCGTTGATCAAATACAAATGACGTGCCGGGCCAAATCGCATATGTGCGACAGCTCCGAATTCCTGCTGTGTTCTGATCAGAAATCCAAGCGGATCCTTACGAAAAGCCAGTAAATTACCAGTAATCGGCAAACCTTTCGGACCAGGTGTTTTAGTGGTTACCAATGCTGTTTCCTCCTAAGTGTTTCACTGCATTTAGTATCCTTTATTTTCTTATTTCTATACCATAAAATGCTAAAAAACCGCCCTCATCGAAAATCCGATGCAAGACGGCTTATAAGTTTTTTTATTTTAAATAGACTATTCAGAAGCGCCAGATTCTACAGTCACCTTTTCTGAAACCGTATCACGGATTACAGACATGACAAGCTGAAGCAAATAATTAATATCTTCTTGGGATTGACGGAACTCATTAACAATAGGTATCGAATCCAATTGATCCTGCAGCTCCTCAATTTCCTTTTCAATTTTAGCAACCATTTTTGCATTTTGGAACGATTCGAAAGCAACAATTTCTTTTTGTTTCTTTTTGATTGCGCTAATTAACGTTTGAATTTGATCATTAGATGAAATTTGAACCTCAGCCTTTTGAAAAAATTGTACCTCATTTGAGGTCGAGATTAGATCAGCTAATTCCTTGGCTTTTGATAAAATATCTTCTCTTACGATCATTTCTGTATTGGTATAGTGCTCCATATCGCTGCATTGCATATGATTATCATGATGGTCATGATTATGGTTTCCTGACATTGCTTCCTCACGCTCCTTGAAATGTATGAATTAGTTGGCTACTGCTGCAGGTACCCAGTCACCCTTGATATACCAGGTTTGAGCATCCGTTATTTTAACAGGAACGACCTTGCCAATCAATTCCTTCGGTCCCGTTAAATGCACGAGCTTATTCGTACGCGTCCGTCCTGCTAGAACTTCCGCATTATTCTTACTCTCACCTTCAACCAGTACCTCAAGAATCTGTCCCTTATAATTATCGTTACATTCCTTGCTGAACTGCCCCAAAATGTCATTCAAACGGTACAACCTGTTCTTCTTAACTTCCATCGGCACATCGTCCGCCATATCTGCGGCAGGTGTACCTTCACGCGGTGAATAAATAAAGGTGTAGGCACCATCGAATTTGACCGCTTTAACCAAAGACAACGTTTCCTCGAACTGCTCTTCAGTCTCGCCCGGGAACCCGACAATAATATCCGTAGTCAAACTGGCATCAGGAATGGCTTGCTTAATTTTGGCAACGAGATCCAAGTAATGCTCACGCGTATATTTACGGCTCATCCGTTTCAAAATCTCATTGCTGCCTGATTGAACCGGCAAATGAATTTGCTCCACCAGATTTCCTTTTTTCGACAAAACTTCAATTAGATGATCATCGAAATCTCTAGGATGCGAAGTCGTGAAACGAACACGAGGAATATCAATTTTGGAAATATCATTCATCAAATCCCCGAAACGATAATTGCTGTCCTCAAAATCTTTCCCGTATGCATTTACATTTTGACCGAGCAGCATAACTTCCTGAAAGCCCTGTCTTGCCAAATCCCGAACCTCAGCTAATACATCCTGAGGCTTACGGCTGCGTTCTTTGCCCCTGGTGTAAGGAACAATGCAGTACGTACAGAATTTGTCACAGCCATACATTATGTTTACAGAAGCCTTAATTCCTTCGCGCTTCTTCGGCAAATTCTCTACGATGTCGCCTTCTTTAGACCACACCTCTATTACCATTTCCTTACTGAAAAAAGCTTCTTTTAACAGCAATGGAAGGCGGTGTATGTTGTGGGTTCCAAATATTAAATCAACGAACGGATGCTTCTTTAAAATACGATTAACAACGGCTTCTTCTTGTGACATACAGCCGCACACGCCGAGCACCAGCGAAGGCTTCTCGATTTTTAGATGCTTTAGATGCCCTAATTCACCGAACACTTTATCCTCAGCATTTTCTCGTACCGCACATGTATTCAGCAGAATGACATCAGCTTGACGCCGATCCTCGGTTGACTGGTAACCCATTTGCTCCAAAAGTCCCATTATCGTTTCCGTATCATGTTCATTCATTTGGCAGCCGTAAGTTTGGATATAATAATATTTATCTTTCCCAAAAACAGTCATTTCTTCAGGAATACCGAAATCATAATGAACCTGAATATCCTCTTTCCCTCTCTTTTTTGCATTAGTGAGAGAAGGAGGTTGGAAATATTTCTCATAATCCTTCGTTTCTTTAGGCAATGTTGCACCTTCCTTCTATATAAACAAAATTCTCTTTTTATAGTCTGACAATAAATTATAGCATTTTTTCTTCCCTTAATCCAAGTGCTATAAAAAGGCGAAATCCGCACAAATTATTAATATGAAAAATCTCCACAATAAGTAATGTGGAGAGCTTCTATGTAACATATTTCGTCGGTTACGATAAGATCAGAGCCATATCCCCTGTCTTAGCACCAGCCGCGTTGGCTTCATCCGTATCGATATGCATATCAAGTGCATACTGATCGGATACACGCGCCAATACCTGCTCAAATATTAACGATCTTTCGCCCATAATTTTAACCGAAAGCAGCTGCTTATCGACTATCCCCCATTTAGCGGCATCATCGGTATGAAAATGAATATGTCGGGCTGCAATAATAACCCCTTCCGCAATAGTAACCTCTCCCGCAGGTCCAATTAGCTGAATCCCTGGAGTTCCATTTGTATTTCCTGATTCACGAACCGGCGGGTTCACACCTAATAAAAAAGCATCTGTCCGCGAAACCTCCAACTGTGTATTTTCTCGCGCCGGACCCAAAATACGCACTTTCTCGAACTTCCCCTTAGGTCCAACAACCGCTACCGTTTCTTCCGCGGCATACTGACCTGGCTGTGACAGATCTTTGAGCACTTTCAATTGATGTCCTTTTCCAAACAACAGCTCAATATGCTCCTCAGATAAATGAATATGTCGGGCTGATACCCCAATCGGTACTTGTTTCATCATATACACCTCATACTATTTCAGATTGTATTAATTTAAGAAATGCTGATTCTTCTGATTTTTATTATATCGTTTCTCTATGAAAAAAGCATATGGCAAGCAGCCATATGCTTTGGATTGAAAATCTATTTAAATTCAGTTACCAATTTATCAAACTCTTGTTCAGAGATTTTCAAGTTAAGTTTGGACATTCCTTCTTCTTTAAAACCAGGAACGTGATTTTCATAGCTTGTTTTAGTAGTATTTTGATAAATTAAGCCAGTAAGCAAGCTATTGGTTTCCATAATTTTAGTCATCGCCATTACACGGTTGGATGGATCGTAATCAGGAGTTTCTTCCAAGTCTACGATGTTCTCTTTAAACCAGTCATACGTGTTTACTTTGTTAAAAGTAACACATGGGCTGAATACGTTGATGAATGAGAAGCCGTTATGCTTCATACCAGCTTCGATCAAAGCCGTCAACTGCTTCAAGTTACTGGAGAACGATTGACCAATGAAGGTCGCGCCAGCCGCCAAAGCTACTTCTAACGGAGACAATGCGGATTCGATTGAACCAGCAGGTGTACTTTTTGTTTTGAAGCCTTCAGCACTTCTTGGTGAAGTTTGGCCTTTGGTCAAACCATAGATTTGGTTATCCATTACGATGTAAGTAATATTGATGTTACGACGGATCGCATGAACAGTATGACCCATACCTATTGCGAAGCCATCGCCGTCGCCGCCTGCAGCTAAAACCGTCAACTCACGGTTAGCCATTTTCAAACCTTGAGCGATTGGAAGTGAACGACCATGAACACCATGGAAGCCATAAGCGTTGATGTAACCAGAAATTCGGCCGGAGCATCCGATACCGGAAACGATACCTAGATTCTCAGGCTCCAAACCTACGTTAGCAGCCGCTCTTTGAATTGCCGCTTGTATGGAAAAGTCTCCGCATCCCGGGCACCAGTTAGGTTTAATATTGTTACGAAAGTCTTTTAATGTTGCCATACAAGGTTCAGCTCCTGACAAAATGTAGTAATTTCTGCCGGCAAGAATGGATTACCGTTATATTTAAGCAAGCTCTTAATTTTGTCTGCATGACCTACGTTCAATTTGATTAAGGAAGCTAATTGACCCGTAGCGTTGTTCTCAATAACAACAACAGTTTTTGCTTTACTCATAAAAGGCTCTAATTCTGCAGCCGGGAACGGATGCAATAGACGTACAGTTGCATGATTAGTTTTAATCCCTTTTGCTTCCAGACGAGTTCTAGCTTCATCAATTGTTCCACCAGTTGAACCCATGCCAATGATCAGCAATTCAGGCTCTTCATGAGGTGCATCGATAAGGATAGGATTCGTTACTTTTACATGCTTTAATTTCTCCATACGCTTATCCATCATTTTCTTACGGTTATCCGTGCTTTCAGATGGACGGCCTTCTTGGTCATGCTCTACGCCGGTAACATGGTGAATCCCATGCTTTTGACCCGGAATAACACGAGGAGAAACTCCATCCTCAGCAAACTCGTAACGTTTAAACAGCTTGTTAGGCTCATTTTCCGGAAGCTCGCCTTGCTCCAAGCGGCCGCGGTCAATTTGAATTCTATTGTAATCGAGCATTTCACAGGATTGTTTACCGAGTGATAGCTGCAAGTCAGTAAGTAAAATTACAGGACATTGGTATTTCTCAGCCAAGTTGAAAGCTTCAACCGCATCGTAGAAGCACTCTTCAATCGATGAAGGGGAAAGCACAATTTTTGGAATTTCACCATGTGTACCGTAAATCATAGCATACAAGTCGGACTGTTCTTGCTTCGTAGGAAGACCTGTACTTGGACCTCCACGCTGAGTGTCCACAATAACGATAGGAGTTTCGGTCATACCAGCAAGGCCGATTGCTTCCATCATCAAGGATAGACCAGGACCTGCGGATGCTGTCATTGTACGAACGCCACCGTAGTTGCCTCCGATTGCCATCGTTACAGCCGCTATTTCATCTTCCGTTTGAATTACGGCACCGCCGAATTTAGGAAGGGTTTTGGTTAAGTATTCCATGATCTCAGACGCTGGTGTAATTGGGTATGCAGGCATGAAACGGCATCCCCCTGCAAGAGAACCAAGACCGATTGCATCGTTGCCGATCATGAACAATTTCTGCTTACCGTCAGCTGGCTCCAATTGGAACTCAAGCAATGGTCCGCCGTTAGCTTCCAAAATAAATTCAGCCGCTTTACGAACTGCTTCAATGTTCTTCTCAACAACAGCTGCACCTTTACGTCCGAACTCTTCTTCAACTGCTTTATTAAACACTTCCAGCGGCAAGCCTAGCAAAGCCCAAGATGCGCCGGAAGCAGCCATATTCTTAAATAGTGAAGTTCCTAGCTCTTCAGCGATAGCGGTAATCGGTACCGGGAACAAGCGAGCTTTAATTCCTTCAGGTACAACAGGATTAAATTTGGCGTCTGCAACGATTACACCGTTGTCACGCAGCTCAAATGCGTTCAAATCGATTGTTTCTTGGTCAAATGCAACAAGGATGTCCAGATCATCGGAAATAGCACGAATTGGCTTTGTGCTGATTCTGATCTTGTTATTGGTGTGTCCCCCCTTGATACGAGAGGAGAAATGGCGGTACCCATACAAATAATATCCAAGACGATTCAATGCCGTCGAGAATATTTTATCGGTACTTTCAACACCTTCCCCTTGTTGTCCTCCGATCTTCCAAGATAATTGGCTAATCACCGTTGTCCACTCCTTTTGATAGTCACTGACTTTGCAACTGATCAACTTATGTTTAAAAGAAACTTAATATTTGGATAAAAAATTTCTTTCAGTTGTCAACCAAATTTTATGATTTTAAGCGATAAAAAGCAAGTGCTTTTCAATAAAACAAACATAGTATTTTTAGATGATATCCATATCAAATTGAGATTGGTTTATCTATTATACATATCCAAGACAGATGTAAGCGTTTATGAAATGGGTAAACTCGTTTCAAAAAACGTCAACCAGTTCCGATACAAGAAGTTTTCCACTATTTGATCCTTGTAATACCTGGAAAGCTGTTGCGCCAAATTATCCAGTTGGCCTGCATGCTCCAAGCCGGGCATCTTAATATTAAATCCATCAAAGTCGGAGCCTAATACAACCTGTTTTTCTCCGCCCAGCGCGCACACACGCTCTATATGCTTCATTAGTTGGGAAATAGAAGCGTCCCCTTTATCACTAACAAACCAAGGTACGAACGTAATTCCTATTCGGCCTCCCCTAGTAATTAAAGCACGTATTTGATCATCATTCAAATTTCTCGGATGTGGACAAACTGCGTATGCATTCGAATGTGTTGCTACGAAAGGCTTTTTCGAATGATCTGCAAGATCCCAGAACGAACGAACCGATAAATGGGAGGCATCTAATATTATGCCCAAATCATTGCACTCTTTAATAAATCTTTTTCCCTTTTTTGAAAATCCCCCTTTTCTTGCTTCCAATATTCCATCCGCCGCCCAATTCGCGTAGTTCCAGGTTACTCCGATCATACGGACACCGAGACGAAATAATATTTGCGTATACAACGAATGATCATTAATAGCGTCTGCACCTTCTAATGTAAGAATAGCTCCAACCTTCGTCCCATTCATCACCTGCTGCAAGTCGGATTGGTTTTTGATTACGATCAATTTATCCATTATTGCGATCTTCTGATAAAAAATATTTATGTACTCCAAGTAATCATCGAATTTAGGCTGCTTAATGGACTCCGGCAAGTAAATGGCAAAGCATTGAATCTTAATTCCCGACTTCATCATATTTTCATAGTTAACATCCAGCTCAGCTTGTTGTGGAGCATAAAAATCGATCAGCGGATTCTCATACATTTTCCATAACACATCACAATGACCATCAATGATAACCATCTAGCTACCCCCTCTAAATTTTACGTATGAAGGATATACGGCACTTCCTTAGAACTGCAAATAAAAAAACCTGTTTACAACGTAAACAGGCGCTTACTATGAAACTTATAATGAAAGCTGAGCTATCTTGGCTCCACAATCAATTTAATAGCCGTGCGATCTTCTCCATCAATCACGATGTCTGTAAATGCTGGTATACAAATCAAATCAACCCCGCTGGGAGCTACGAATCCACGAGCGATTGCAACGGCTTTAATAGCTTGATTAAGAGCACCGGCACCAATCGCTTGCAGTTCGGCAGCACCACGCTCACGTAATACCCCTGCTAGTGCGCCGGCTACGGAGTTAGGATTAGACTTTGCTGAAACTTTTAATACATCCATGAAAAGTACCTCCTCGGGAATGATGGATTGCTTCCAGTACTATTCATATTCTAGAATTTTGCAGTTAATTCCTTCATCCCGAAGATCGAATTTTCTAACAATTAAGAATTGTCAGTTATTTATCATTGGATGGCTCATTTTACTCAAAAAGCAATTGATCCTCATCCATCCGAATTAATTGTATCTTTTTGCCCAAACCACTTATAGGATCTAAATCAATACAAACCGCGTGAAAATGCCATTTGCCTTCATCAACCACAAAACGGACCGGAAGCTGCGTTCTAAATTTCTGCATAACCGCTGTTCTCTCCATGCCCAAAATCCCATCTTGAGGACCAACCATCCCCACATCCGTTACATATGCCGTTCCTGAAGGCAGGAGACGCTCGTCATGCGTCTGAACATGGGTATGTGTCCCAACTACTGCAGACACCTTCCCGTCCAAATGCCAGCCCATTGCAAGCTTCTCAGAGGTTGCTTCCGCATGGAAGTCTACAAGCACGTATTTATGCTTCTTCTTCTGGGACTCAAGGATTGAATCCACTTTCTCAAAAGGACAATCCAGTGGAGGCAAAAAGGTACGTCCCTGCAAATTAATAATCAGCAGTTCCTGATCCTTTACTTTGATTGTCGTAAAGCCTCTGCCAGGCGTCCCTTTTGGAAAGTTAGCCGGTCTTACCATCCGATCCTCATCATCGATAAAATCGAATATATCCTTTTGATCCCACGTATGATTGCCCATTGTAATACCATGAACTCCAAGCTCGAACAATTCCTTTGTGATGGCCGCTGTGATTCCTCTTCCCGCTGCTGCATTCTCGCCATTGGCTATAATAAAGGTTGGATTCAGCTTCGTCTTCAATCTTGGCAGGCAGGCTTTTACGGCCTTGCGACCGACTGACCCCACTATATCGCCGATGAACAAAATTCTCATGCTATATCTCCCATCAAATGTAATAAAATTAGTTGTATGCCTATGTTTTGCTCTTCTGGTTCAAACTTTTATTATACCGTACTACTGTTATAAAGACAAAGAAAAGTGGCTATTCAGCCACTTTTCTCCTTTAACTATATGCATTTGTTTATTTAGCGTATTCGACTGCACGCGTTTCACGTATAACGGTAACCTTGATATGACCCGGATAATCCAGTTCACTCTCGATTTTCTTCGTTATATCACGCGCCAGGCGGAATGCCTCTGTATCATCGACCTTCTCAGGCTGTACCATGACACGTACTTCACGGCCGGCTTGAATAGCGTAGCACTTCTCCACGCCTTCAAACGACTCTGAAATCTCTTCAAGTTTCTCTAGGCGCTTGATATAAGTTTCGAGTGTTTCACGGCGCGCTCCCGGACGAGCAGCGGACAGAGCGTCTGCCGCGCCAACCAGCATAGCAATAACCGAAGTTGCTTCACAGTCACCATGATGGGACGCAATGCTGTTTATGACGACCGGATGTTCCTTGTACTTTTTGGCAATTTCTACGCCGATTTCAACATGAGAACCTTCAACTTCATGATCCAAAGCTTTACCGATGTCATGCAGGAGACCGGCACGTTTCGCCAATGTCACGTCTACCCCGAGCTCTCCCGCCATCAATCCTGTTAAATAGGCCACTTCCATCGAATGCTTCAACACGTTTTGTCCATAACTTGTTCTGAACTTCAGTCGGCCCAAAATTTTGATCAAATCCGGATGCAGCCCATGAACACCGGTTTCAAATGTTGCTTGCTCCCCGTATTCACGAATGCGTTCATCCACTTCCTTGCGGGATTTCTCGACCATTTCTTCAATGCGAGCGGGATGTATCCGGCCGTCTGCAACTAACTTCTCAAGTGAAGTGCGTGCAATTTCACGACGGATCGGATCAAAACCGGACAGAATAACGGCTTCAGGGGTATCGTCAATAATAAGATCGATTCCCGTCAACGTTTCCAAAGCTCTAATATTTCTTCCTTCGCGTCCGATAATGCGGCCTTTCATTTCTTCATTAGGCAATGAAACTACGGATACAGTAGTTTCGGCTACATGATCAGCAGCGCATCTTTGGATTGCTAACGTGATAATTTCGCGTGCCTTCTTGTCGCCCTCTTCTTTAGCTTGCTGCTCAATTTCTTTGATCAACTGTGCCGTTTCATGGCGAACTTCTTGTTCAACATTGTTAAGGATGATTTGTTTAGCGTCATCCGTGGAAAGAGCAGAAATTCGCTCTAACTCCGAAACTTGTTTTTTGTAAAGCTCATCAATTTGCGATTGTGTTTCTTCAATTCTCTTCTCTTTGTTGGCGACTTGCTCTTCTTTCTTTTCCAGAGATTCTAATTTTTTATCCAGCGATTCCTCTTTTTGCAACAAACGTCTCTCTTGTCGTTGTGTTTCATTTCGACGATCACGAATGTCTTTTTCAGCTTCGGTTCGGAGCTTATGAATCTCATCCTTCGCTTCCAGAACCGCTTCTTTCCTTAGTGCCTCCGCCTCTTTACTCGCGCTTTCCTTGATTTGCTGGGCGGCTTGCTCAGCACTTGAAATCTTCGCTTCTGCAATGGATTTGCGGATAAAATAACCAATCCCTAAGCATATTGCACCAACAAAGAGGATGATTAAGATCCAGATGACCGGATTCAATTGCATCCAGTTCACCTCCTCGTTGTTTCTCCAAGGGGTAAGCTTGGGACAGTATGGTTTTTAATCCGTTTTACAAGCGTAAGAATAAAGTAAAAATTGGCGATTTTACTTTGCGAATCACCCCGATCAGGCAGGTCAAGATGATCCTTGTATAAATATACACATTATTATTTTATCTTTTGTCGAAGAAGCTTGTCAAGGTGTCCACTGTATAATTGATTTCCCATATGAAAAGAAGCTCGATAGAGCAATCAAATGGCCATTGTTTAATTATGTTAATAATATACAATATTAATTTAATTTAGTAATCGAAATCATCTGTTTCTATCAGATGATCTTCATCGAAATCTGCTGAGCTGCTTATTGTTTTCATTACACGCGAGATGGTACCCAGGCTGTAGCCTCTCCGTTGAAGAAACATCATCACCTTACTTTTTGCTTTCAGGACATCTTTGTTTGCTTCACTCTGATACTTCTTGGCCCCTAAATCGAGGGCACTTCGATATTCCGCATCCTCATCGATTTGATCAAGTGCCTGTGTAATTTGCTCCGGCTTTACGCCTTTTTGCCTCAATTCCTGTTTTACCCAGTTCCGGCCCTTCTTTTGTGACTGAATCCGCTGCTTCGTCAGCTGATCAGCAAACAACTGATCATCAATATATTGCTCCCGTTTCAAACGGTCCATTGTGGCAGTAATCAGTGGGGGCTCATAGCCTTTCTGCTTCAAGCGATTGGCCAACTCATGCTGGGAATGCAGTCTTGAAGCCAGCAGCCTTACAGCATCCAAATAAGCCCGCTGCTTATCCTCCGCTTGTGCAATCTCATTCATTTCTTTAATGCTGACCCTTGTTCCCTTAACAAGCCTGTACTTAATTAAAATATCCTCATGCAAGGAACATGCGAATAGTTCGTCAATATATAAATTATACCGGTCCTTCGATTTCTTTTGCCGCTCCACCTTTGTAATCGTGCCGGATAAATTCATTTCATTTTCCATAAATAAAACACTCCAAACCTAAGGCAAAGGCACCTTATACTAATAGTAAAGGTGCCTCCAACCTTGCTATTCAATTGCTTCCAAATCTTCATCCTCTTCCACTTCATCCAAGTCGGACCCAGTAGCTACTATCAAATTACTATTTTCACGTATCTTGCTATCGATCATATCTGCAATATGTGGATTATCCTTTAAGAATTGCTTCGCGTTCTCACGGCCTTGTCCCAAACGATCATTGTTGTACGAATACCAGGCTCCGCTCTTTTGAACGATATCCATTTCAGAACCAATGTCGATAATGCTGCCTTCTTTGGAAATACCTTCGCCGTACATAATATCAATTTCCGCTTGTTTAAACGGTGGTGCCACCTTATTCTTTACAACCTTGATACGTGTGCGGTTACCAACCATGTCATTGCCCTGTTTGATTGTCTCGATTCGACGGACATCCAAACGAATGGTTGAATAAAACTTCAATGCACGACCCCCTGGAGTCGTCTCTGGATTACCGAACATGACGCCTACTTTCTCACGGAGCTGATTAATAAAGATCGCAATTACTTTCGATTTATTAATAGCACCAGAAAGTTTACGCAATGCTTGCGACATGAGTCGGGCTTGCAAGCCTACATGGGAGTCGCCCATCTCGCCCTCAATCTCTGCTCTCGGAACCAAAGCTGCGACAGAGTCAATTACGATGATATCAACTGCACCACTGCGTACAAGAGCTTCAGCAATCTCTAACGCTTGCTCACCCGTATCAGGCTGAGACAACAGCAGTTCATCAATGTTAATTCCTAATTTGCTTGCATATAGTGGATCTAATGCATGCTCAGCATCGATAAAAGCAGCTTGTCCGCCGGCTTTCTGTACCTCAGCAATTGCATGCAATGCGACTGTAGTTTTACCAGAAGATTCAGGCCCGTATACCTCTATAATTCTACCGCGCGGATAGCCGCCGATACCCAGTGCAATGTCAAGAGCCAAAGAACCGCTGGGAATAGTCTCAACCTTCATATGGGTGGATTCACCCAGCTTCATAATAGAGCCTTTACCAAATTGTTTCTCAATTTGACGAAGGGCACTTTCCAATGCTGCACGCCGATCTGCCAAAACAGTCACTTCCTTTTTTTATATTGGATAATTACATGATAACTGGTTTTGATTGTGTTGCCAAGCATTTTTTTACGAACATACATTCGATTAAAAGTCAAAAGAAAAACCGTAACAAAGTAGCTTTGACTTGTTACGGTGCTTCCGTAAATCTATTATATTACAATATGAACCCACAATACAAGAGTATTTTTTAAAGAAGCTTCCAAAGCTTGTATAGGGCGCTTTTGGCCGCACGCCATTTGATAGAGTCCCTGTTGCCGGTAAGCTGCAGCTGCTCGACTACGGTCTCCCCTTGCTTCCGGGCAATCCCCACATAAACAAGACCAACCGGCTTACCCTCCGAAGAATCGGGACCCGCTACTCCAGTAATAGCTACCGCGTAATCTGAATCGGCTTGTACCAGCATTTGCTCGGCTAATAGCTTGGCAGTCTCGCCACTGATAGCTCCGGGTGCCCCCGGACCTTCGAGAACATTCATAGGCACATTAAGCAGCTTATGCTTCAGCATATTGGAATAGCATATGATGCCTCCTCTATACACTGCAGAGCTTCCTGGAACCGATGTGAGCATGTTGCTGAACAATCCTCCTGTGCAGCTTTCCGCCGCAGCCAGAAGCTGCTTTCTGGCGCTCAGAATGCGCACAATTTCTTGCTCTAATGTTACATCTTCCGATGCATAGACAAATTGTCCCAGCCTGCTGCGAATTTCATGTTCAACTGGATCCAGCTTCAGGTTCGCCTCTTCTACCGAAGCAGCCCGAGTTGTCAAACGAATGGCGACCTCGCCTTCCTTGGCATAGGGAGCAATCGAAGGATCGGTCTGAGCTTCAATAAGATCCAGTAATTCATGCTCTAGTGACGATTCCCCGATACCCGCAAATTTAAGCATCCGAGAGTATAGAGGATGCACATGATTCATTTTGGCAGAGATCCATGGAGCGGCATACCTTTCAAACATCGGCTTCATTTCTTTAGGCGGACCTGGCAATAATACATAGTGCGTTTGATCTTGAGTCAATGCAATTCCAACCGCAAGGCCTGCATCATTGATTAACGGATCGCTATTTTCCAGCATCAGCGCTTGTCTGCGATTGCTTTCGACCATATGGATCCCACGCGTACTGAACATCGATTCTATTGCGTCCATTGAAGGTTGATGCATAATAATTTGCCGGCCGAGAAACGCAGCGAGCGCATCCTTGGTGAGATCGTCCTGTGTAGGTCCAAGCCCTCCCGTACAAATGATCAGATCAGCACGACTTTTGGCTGTTTGCAGCGCCTCTGTCAAGCGGCTCATGTTATCGCCAACAACCGTCTGGAAGTAGACGCTTACTCCTAAATCAGCACAAGACTGTGCCAGAAATTGTGCATTCGTATTCAGTATTTGCCCTAACAACAGTTCAGTTCCAACCGCAATAATCTCCGCTTTCATATTCTCATCTCCTCTGAATAAAACAAAAACAATAGGAAAATCCTACTGTTTCATTCGTTAAAATTAATAACATGTTTGTTTTTAATAAAGTAATCAAAGCCTGAGTACAGCGTAATAATAGCTGCGATCCAGCTTGCGAACATATCGAACCTGAAGTTAATGAAGGCAAACGGAAAATTATTAATCAGTAGAGAGATGATCGCGGTAATTTGTGCAGCTGTCTTCCATTTGCCCCACTTGCTTGCCGCTATGACATGCCCTTCCAGCAAGGCAATTTGACGCAAGCCCGTAACCGCAAATTCCCGGCTGATAATGACAATAACAATCCAAGCCCCTACTTTATCCATCTCTACAAGAGAGACGAGGACCGCTGACACCAATAGTTTATCCGCTAACGGATCAAGCAGCTTACCCAGATTAGTTACGAGCTTCCGCTTACGGGCAATATACCCGTCCAGACCATCCGTCCAAGCGGCAATGATGAAAATAAGCGCGGCAATAATCTGATTGTAGGTAATGCTGAATTGCTCAATGCGTATATGCGGAAATTTCACGTTGACCAGTAAAAAGAGCATGATAATTGGAACTAAAAAGATCCTCGCCAAGGTGATCTTGTTGGCCAGGTTCATGCCACAACCTCCCCAGATAAATCAAACTCAAACGAATGGGTAATACGAACTTTTGCTAATTCTCCAATTGCAAGCTGTGAACCTGTTACGAATACTTCCCCGTCGATTTCAGGTGCATCATATTGAGATCTGCCAACATATACGTCATTGCGGCCATCATACTTTTCGATTAATACGTCTACAGTATGACCGATACGATTACCATTGCGCAAATTAGAGATTTCTCTTTGAATTTCCATTAATGTATTGGCACGGTATTCCTTCACTTGATCAGGCACTTGATCCGGCAGCTTAGCGGCAGGTGTATCCAGTTCCTTGGAATAAGCAAACACACCTAAACGATCAAACTGCACATCCTGAATAAATTGCTTCAGATTTTCGAAATCCTGCTCAGTCTCACCAGGGAAACCGACAATAAGCGAAGTACGTAATGAAACATTAGGAATTCTCGCACGAATTTTCTCAAGCAAAGCTCTGGCATCCTGTTGTCTGCCCGGTCTTCTCATACGCTTCAATATGCTGTCTTCACTATGCTGCAAAGGCATATCGATATACTTGCAGACCTTCGGATTACTCGCTATTGTCTCAATCAACTCATCGGTAAAGAAACCTGGATAAGCATAATGCAGTCGTACCCACTCGATACCAGATACCTCTGTAATCTTATTGAGCAACGTAGGCAGCATAAAGCCATCATATAAATCGGTACCGTAATTGGTGGAATCCTGAGCTATTAAGCTGATCTCTCTAACTCCTTGGGAAGACAGTTGTTCCACTTCAGCTATTATAGATTCCATGCTCCGGCTGCGGAATTTGCCTCTCATAATCGGGATACTGCAGAACGTACAGGCATTATCACAGCCTTCGGCGATCTTCACATAAGCGGTGTACCTCGGGGTTGTAACCCTTCTAGGCAGTGGCTTGTCATAATTAAATACCGGGTTTCCAACCAGCATCGGTTTCTTCCCAGCTAACGCATCGTCAATGATGTCATTAATTTTATCAAAGTCACCTGTTCCAACAATACCGTCAATCTCAGGCATTTCCCTCATTAGTTCCTGCTTGTAGCGTTGTGTTAAACAGCCGGATACAATCAGTGCCTTCAGTTGACCTGTTTCCTTCAAATCAGCCATATCTAATATCGTATTTACCGATTCTTCCTTGGCGGCATCGATAAATCCGCATGTATTAACAATGATAACAGTTGCATCTTCCTTATCACTCACCAGCTCGTAGCCACGTCCAAAAACCAATCCGGACATAATTTCGGAGTCAACGAGATTTTTCTCGCACCCCAACGTAACTACTTTTACTTTCTCTGTCATGTAACTTCCTCCAATATTTAAGCCTGCCTCTAATAGTATCAAGTATAATACAACGGACTGAATAGTGTCAAAAAAAGAACCTGTGCAAAAAGCAGCATTCCTGCTCCCGCAAAGGTTTTCATTACTTATTGTCGACCTACAAAATCAA
Source organism: Paenibacillus sp. GCM10027630 (assembly GCF_042676305.1). NCBI lineage: Bacteria > Bacillati > Bacillota > Bacilli > Caryophanales > Paenibacillaceae > Paenibacillus > Paenibacillus sp. GCM10027630. The sequence goes on from NZ_JBHTGY010000052.1 coordinate 62,159, forward strand.
CGGAAATTTAAGAATTGCAGTTCCAGAGGAATATCCTCTTTCCTAAGCAATTGGATTATTTGTTGAAGATCATCTTTATTTTTCCCTGTAACCCGAATCTGATCACCTTGAATTTGGCTCTTAACCTTCAATTTGGAATCGCGAATCAGGATATTAATTTTTTTGGCATTATCTTGGTCTATACCTTGCTTTAGCTTGATTCTTTGGCGTACGGTTTGCGAAGATGCAGGTTCAACTTTGCCGTAATCCAGGTTTTTCAGCGATATTCCGCGTTTGGCCATCTTTGAGTACAAAATGTCCAATACATTCTGCAGCTTGAATTCGTCATCGGAAACAATGACCAGTTCTTCCTTTTCGATGGCGATTTTGCTTTTGCTGTTTTTAAAATCGAACCGGGTGCCTATTTCTTTTTCAGCTTGATTGATCGCATTGTTCAATTCCTGCATGTCCATCTTGGACACAATATCAAAAGAACTTTCTGCGTTACTCATGGCTACACTTCCTTTTTCTTCATAATTCTGCAATCCTATTGAACCCTAGGAGTCTATCCGACGAAGGCACCTTCGTGAATATTTATTCATTACTTGGCCTTCTAGATATTACCTAACATAATTTTCTAATATAATAACATAAAAAGACACCGCCAGCCAACGCTTGGGGTGTCTACAGTCGCAGTCGTCACAATCAAACCTTTTGTAAATCGATTTGAATCCGTTTAGCGTTAGGTGTATCTCCGACCTGTACCAAAGTTCCGTTCACCGTTAGTTCAATGGCGTTGGAGCGGCCAAAAATGAGAAATGCTGAGTTAGCTACCTCCCAGGTTTGAGATTTCCCATTGGTATAGGTGCCTTGCTCAACAACCTCTCGATTCTGCCCCAATGAGTCTATCTGGACCCAACATGCCTCACCTGTTACTTTCATTTGAATGGTCAGTTTATCGGCATTGGAGACGGAATAATAATCCGTTCCACTCTGACTCTTCACGAGCTTAACTTCGATTTTGGGAGCAGGGGGAGGTGTCGGAACCGGTGCTTCGGTCTTCTTCTCGGTCAAGGACACTGCTGCGCTTCCGCTATTTAAATTGGTCGAAGGGTCTAGCTTTTTATCTGTTACCCGATTAGGTTCATCAGTAGGCTTAGCATCATTCGGATTTCCCGGATAATGCATATTCAGATAGTAGTAAATAATCCCTAATATAAGTACTACAAAGGACACCATCATAACATTAGAAGCCCACTTACCGATTTTCTCGGTATTGCGGCGCGTTCGCTTGCTGCGGATTGGCTCGATGAGCTGCTCCTGCTCATGGGCCGGTATTACATTTTGATATAACCGCAATACTTCATTTGGATCCAAGCCCACCGCTTCGGAATAGCTTTTTATAAACGCTCTCACATAGAAAGTACCAGGCAGTATCTTGTAATTCCCCTCTTCAATTGCCTCTAAATAACGCTTGCGGATTTTGGTTGTTTCCTGCAGGTCATCCAGCGAAATTTTATTCTCCATCCGTGCTTTTCGCAACAGTTGGCCAAGATCGGACATATTCTCACCCCTTTTCGATGCCGTCATGATGTGCTGATTTTAATAATCTCCAAATCCGTTGGTAAAGGTTTCGTACGAAATCTCTTCATCTGGATTATTGCGCAATTCGACTATGTAATCGAAATGATCATAGGTATATTCGGATTCACGAATAAAAATATCCGGATGCTCAATTACCTTCGTAGAAGGCATACTCATGATCTCTTGCAGCAAGGTGTGATGCTTTTCGTTTGATCGTATAGTCGAAACTATACCATCAATAATAAACACACTGTTTGCTGACATTTCGTCCTCTGACAATTGACTGCGGACCGTCTGACGCAATAATGTCGATGAAACAAATGTCCAACGCTTGTTAGAGCAAACGCTCCCTGCAATAATGGACTCGGTTTTGCCGACTCGAGGCATCCCGCGCAGCCCCACGACTTGATTGCCTTCACGTTTGAAAATTTCCCCTAGAAAGTCAACTAATAAGCCAAGCTCATCGCGAGTAAAACGGAATGTTTTGCGATCATCAGAGTCTCGTTCAATGTAACGGCCGTGACGTACAGCTAAAATATCAACCAGTTTGGGCTCGCGAAGAGCCGTTATAGTTATATTATCCACTTTTCTCAACATTTTACCCATTAAATCAATTTTTTCATCATCATTGGTTTGCAGGAGCATGCCGCGAGTACGGTCTTCAACCCCGTTAATGGTAACAATATTAATATCAAGCATCCCCATTAAGGATGCGACATCCCCTAGAAGACCGGGACGGTTTTTGTGAATTTTGTATTCCATGTACCACTGCTTTGTTTCCATTTTTACACCCCATAGTAATTTTAAATGATCATCTATATTTTATTGTAATAGTTTACGAAAATATTCTACAAATTTCGATAAATTCCTTCTGCATGTCAGGAAAAAGATTATTATGGCTTAATAACCGTAATTTCTTCGTTCTGATAAGCTTGTAAGCCCGGTGTCCATTGCTTTTGCAACTGGTTCAATACAGCGGTCATTACGAATTCCCATTGTACATTAATAGTGGTTGCCGATATATTCATGATCGGTACCTGCAAAGCTTTCATCCGCTGCAATACAGTCGCTTCCAACGGAGAATAAACAACTAACCAATCTGGACCATGCTGTCTGACTTGAGATTGAAATGGCGGGTACCATCCTTCGGCATCAGATAGGGATATATATTCCGCTTCCTCTGAAGGCGCCCATATCGAGGGAATAGGATTGGTAGAGGTTGTGACCCACTCCAATCTTTTACCTATCACTTGCTGCTGCTTAACCCATTCCTGCCACTGTTTCTCTAAAAAACCTTGCCCTGTCTGCTTCCACACAATATGCTCGCCACTGATAGGTACCGTGGACTGTGAAATGGCATCATCCAGCAAAATCCATTTTTTATCCGCCAATGCAGCAGCCTGAGTGGCTGCCTGCGAAGTGAGTGTGTTGCCTATAACGATTATGTAATCATAAGGCGAAGTTTTTATTTTCTCGACCAGCGGATTCTCAATCGCAGCTACATTAGGTAACCATTCAAATGCTATGTGATTAGTATCTCGCCATGCAAGCAGCGTTTTCTGAAATAAAGCTGCTGTTGACTCATTTAAACCGGGAGTTGTTATTACCAATACTGATTGTTTGGATTGTAGTAATTGAGGATTTATTGTCGGAATATTTTTACCACATGCGCTAATAAATAAAACCAAACAAATAAACATCAACCATCCTGCAGGTTTCATCTTAATCAAACTTCTCCAAGCCGCCTTTCATCATCCTGTTTACCCTACATAGAGTTTTCATAAAATTTAAGACAATCCATATAAGTATACCATGAAAACCAGGGAAAAGCCTCCCGAGCAGGAGGCCAAAGAAATGCAAGGTATTAAATTTAATAACAATCGCAGTTTGTAAAATTAGGATATCCCAGGTGTTACAAGCTTTACCATAAGGCGCGCAATAGTTTTCTTCTCATTCTCATCGGCTACATCCCATAGTTCCTTCAATACCCGTTCTTCTTGGTTCTCGGGATCAACCTTATCCGAAAGAAATTCTCCGATTTGAACGGCCAATTTATTAATCGTTTCATCCTTCATACCGGCATTTTCAGCTTGCTGCACACGCTCATTCAAAAATTCTTTCCATCGGTCAAACACCTTCAACACAGTTGCCATATTGATTATGCCTCCCTAGAAATGAAGTTGTACTACGAATACTAATGTTCACTAAAAGGGGGGGAAATATGCAGATGGTTAGGTAAGCCATCCGCCGTTAGGGCTTATGATTTGACCGGTAATGTATCCGGACTCTGGTAATGCCAGAAAGTACACCAGCGAAGCGATTTCATCCGGCTGTCCAAGGCGGCCTGCAGGAATTTCATTTTCTATCGCCGCTTTTTCAGAAAGATCAAAATTAGCCATCATCTGTGTGTCCACAGCACCGGGAGCTACTGCATTCACAGTTACATTCGATGGTGCAAGCTCCTTCGCCAAAGCTTTGGTAAAAGCATTAACACCGCCCTTGGCTGTTGAATAAGCGACCTCGCAGGAAGCACCTGAAATGCCCCAGATAGAGGATACATTAATAATTCTGCCGTATTTTTGCCGGATCATCGGTCCCATAAATTGCTGCGTGGTTAGAAAGGTTCCTTTCAGGTTGACACTCATCATGTCATCCCACTGCTCTTCGGTTACATCCGACAGCAGACCATATTGGCTGATTCCAGCATTGTTAACCAATATATCCGGTACCATTTCATGTTGGTTCAGCTTTTCCTGAAGCCGCATAATTTGTTCCTTGCTTCTCAAATCAGCAGTTGCTGTCAGCACCTTGGCTCCATGCTTCATACAATTTCTTGCCGTTTCATTAGCAGCCTCATGCGACTGCAAATAATGAATGACCACATTCATCCCAACCATGGAGAAGCGCTCGGCTATGGCTGCACCAATGCCGCGGCTCCCCCCCATAATCAGAACTGTTTGCTCAGTGAAGGGTCTAGGTTTATTCATTTCTGCTCACTTCTAACGATTGATACAGCAAGCTGATTCCAGTCAAAATGCTTCTGAAGCACTTCATTCACATCTTCTATTTTCAGCTTCTCGTAAACAGGCAATATATCGAATAAATCGATATCCTTAAACCTGTATTTCGTAAACTCATTGGCAATCGCTTCGGGTGAATTCAAAGATCTCATGAATCCGCCTATTTTCTTTTTCCGGCTTCTTTCAAAATCTGCGGCATCGATGCCCTTAGCTTTGACAAGATCGATTTCCTCGCAGACTCGGGAGATTAGTTTCTCCGGATCCTTGGTATCACCGCCAAGCACAGAGAACGCATAATTTTCTCCGATATTATACTCACTGCCAAAGCTGTCAGAAATGAGCTGCTCATCATACAGCTTTTGGTAAATGGTTGAGCTTGGGCTTAGTAAAATATCCAGCAAAAGCTTCATCGTTAGTTCGCGCTCAAGAAGCTCCTTGCCTTTAGCCGTTTGCTCAGGCTCCTTGCAGCCAAATAAACATTTGGGTAATGAAACGGGTAGTAAAGTAACCTTTTCCTTTTGCTTGACACCAGATGGCTCTGATTCGAAATGCCTTATAATAGTGCCTTGCGGCTTATAATCCTTAGCGGCTTGATTTTGTTTGACCAGCTCCATAATTTCCTCAGGCTTCACTCCACCCACGACAAAAAGGCTCATATTGCTTGGGTGATAGAAGGTGTGGTAACAATCGTATAGAAGCTCCTTAGTTATGTGGGAAATGGACTCTACCGTTCCGGCAATATCAATATGTACCGGATGTTTATGATACATCGTTTCGATCAAGCCAAAGTAGGAACGCCAATCTGGATTGTCTTCATACATCTTGATTTCTTGACCGATAATCCCTTTTTCTTTCTCGACATTTTCATCGGTAAAGTAAGGATTTTGGACAAAATCCAACAAGGTTTGCAAATTGTCATGGATATCCTCGGTTGCTGAAAAGAGATAAGCCGTCTTATCAAAGCTTGTGAAAGCATTGGCTGAAGCACCACGAGAAGCGAACACTGAGAAAATGTCTCCTGTAGGCTCCTCGAACATTTTATGCTCCAGAAAATGCGCAATTCCGTCCGGCACCTTAATTTCCTGAGAGCCTTCTACTTGAAAATGATTGTCAATTGAACCGTATTTGGTTGAAAAGGTCGCATAGGTTTTGGAGAAGCCTTCTTTGGGAAGCACAAATACAGATAATCCGTTAGGGAGCTGCTCCGCATATAAAGTTTCTTTCACATGGGGATATGGAATCACCTTCATGTCTATTCTCCTCCCTTCCGGTCGCGCAAGAAGTAAATCGTATCGAGCTTCACCTGTTTGGCAACCTCTTGAATCTGTGATTTCTCCGTCGAAACAACATCATCGATTAAAGCCGGAACTGTACGTTCAACTCCAGACAATATATTGTTAAAATCAAATGAAATGATCTCGAATGCGGAATCCTGCAGTTCTCTTAAATGCCCTGTAATCATCGCCTTTGTTTGCTGCATTTCAGTATCACTGATATCGCCGGCAATCATAGCGTCCAACTGCTGGCGTATTATTTCAACCGCTTTCTCATATTTATCCAATTCAATGCCGGACTGGATAGTCAATATGCCCTTATGTCCATCCAAACGTGAGGATGCATAGTAGGCAAGACTGGCTTTTTCCCTAACATTAGTAAACAGCTTCGAGTGTGGATACCCACCTAGGATGCCGTTGTACATGAGCATGGTAGGATAAGTCGAATCCGCATAGGTTGTATTCGTCCTGAGACCCATATTCAGCTTGCCTTGATTGACATCCAGCCTTTCAACAACCTCGCGCACATCGCTTACTTGATGGTGCTGCACTTTGGCTGTATAGCTTCCTGCAGCTTGCCGCTGCAAACTAAAGCTATTCTCGATTAATGGGAGTACTTCCTCTAGAGTCGTCTGTCCGACAATATAGACATCAATAGGTGAAGTTTGCAGCCACTGCTCATAATTAGCGTATAAGGAATCCGCCGTAATTTTCTGTAAAGCATCGATATTCCCCAACGGATGCAGCCTGTAAGGCTCTTGCTTGCACATTTCCTCCACACATCGTTCAGCTGCATATCTAATTTTATCGTTTATGATTGATTCAATTCGTTTCTGCAGTGTGATTTTCTCTGAGGCAATGTATTTATCCACAAAACGGCCATTGCTCAAAGCCGGTTTCGTAATTGCTTCGCCGACAAATCGGATGCCTTGCTGCAGCAGCGAATCCTTACTGCTTACGAAATGATCCTGAATCAAATCCATACGGAATTGAACCATTTGGTAATCGCCGCGTTTGTAAATATCAAAGCCGAAGCCTGCACCATATAAATCGTCCAGCCTCTCTCTAAATTGCTTGGTTTCCGGATAAGTTTGGGTTCCACGGCGAAGCACAAACGGAATGAAGGCAGTTGGAGTTACTGTTTCCTCCCCTAGCGGAGTACCAATGTATACCGATATGGCATACGTTTTAAATTGATCCGTGGGCAATACATGGACACGAATGTTACCAATCGCTCCGCGTTCAAATTGGATGTTTTTCAAAGGGACATTGCTCCTTTCCAGATCTACAAATCCATTATATTCCTTTGGAAACAGAAGAAGCAACCGCAAGGGTTGCTTCACGCTAACCTTATTTACAAAATATATGCTTCCCGATCTGCTTTACCTGAGGCCGGCTCCATATCCATGCGGACGTTGCAGTTTCCGGATTAAAATAATATATGCAGCCGCCCGATGGATCCATACCATTCAACGCTTCCTGTACTGCTTTTCTGGCACTTTCATTAGGGGTTAGCCATATTTGACCGTCTGCTACCGCCGTAAAGGCGCCAGGCTGGAAGATGACCCCAGAGACTGTATTTGGAAAACTAGGTGATTTTACTCGATTTAAAATAACGGCTGCAACAGCCACCTGACCTATATAAGGCTCTCCACGAGATTCGCCGTATACTGCGTTGGCCATCAGCTTCAGATCCTGTTCCGACAGCCCCATATTGCTGGAAGGGGCCAAATTTCCATTGTCTGAAGGGGCTGTCGCGCCTCCTGACGATCCCGCTGAACCTCCTCCACCTCCACCAGAGGTTGAGGGCAGCTCGCCCGCAGTTGGCTTATATTCTTTCGTCGCTTCCCACAGCTTCAATTTTGTTTTAGCACCCAAAATACCATCAACCTTTAAACCAAATTCCGACTGAAACCATTTTAAGGAACGCAGTGTATTATAACCAAAATCACCATCCACTTCATTTTTGTAAAATCCCAAAAACTTAAGACGGCCTTGCAGCTCATAAACATCTTTGCCATTTTCACCGTATCTAACATCATTCTTACTGAAGGTTTGCTCTACATCAAAATGGTGCTTGATTTGGTAACCCGAGAATAAAACAAAAATCAAACAAAACGTAATTAACACCAACCGCTTGTTCATCAATGGATACTCACCTTTCTTAACTGCATATTGGTAACCTTTTTAAGGTTATTATGAGAAAGGAAGGGCGCTTCTATTCAGATAATACTGATAAAACAGCTTACTTAGGGCCATCGCTTTTCCAATTGTGAAATCACACTGTCCACTACCCAGAATATACTGAGAGAAATGGGGTGTGAAGTGTATGAATAAGCTGGAGCATATTCTATTTTTAATTGTCATTTATGTATTATTTGTTATTTCTTGCACCATTATTTGGTATACGGCCTTGCGATTTTTTCTTCCTGCTCTCCCCTTAAGAATTCCCTTGTCTGTATCAAACTCTGTGCTGACTATCTTTATTGCATTCCCGCCAAAATCAACATTAAAAAAATTGCAGGAATCCGATGACGATGATTAAAAATATGGAATATTGCTTGAGCATGGTGCATCCTTTTTATTGCACAGCCTATTCAAAGGCCTATTTCTAAATGCCAAGCTTCAAGCTTAACTTGGGAAGCATACGCTGTGTTATCTTACGAAAAGGCGGTAATCCAATGGCATATAACCCACATGGAAATCCTTATAATCAGTACCCTTATCATCCACATCCTTACCCTCATCCATATAATCCCTGGTATCATCAGCAATGGCATGGTGGCTGGAACGCCGGTCATACAGGACATGGCTGGCAAGGAGGGCATGGCGGTTGGCACGGCAATACAGGCGGTCAGCATGGGCATGGCGGCTGGCAGGGCAATACAGGTGGTCAGCATGGGCATGGCGGCTGGCAAGGCAATACAGGTGGTCAGCATGGGCATGGCGGCTGGCAAGGCAATACAGGCGGTCAGCATGGGCATGGCGGTTGGCAAGGCAACACCGGCGGTCAGCACGGGCATGGCGGCTGGCAGGGCAATAGAAGTCAGAGCAATAGAAGCCAAGGCGGTAATCGTTCGAAGTCAAAATAGCAAGCAGTGTCATAAGGAGGAGAAGTATTTCGCTTCTCCTCCTTGCAAGGCTAGTTTCTTTCACGGCTATCCGCTGAAAACTTATCAAGTCTGATATTAAAAAAAGCATACCGTCGACTTCAGACGGCATGCTCCATATATTAAGAACTCATTCTATCTTGATATTGTTCCAGTGAAACTAACACCTCGCGCGGTTTACTTCCCTCATAAGGACCTACAATACCCTTTGCTTCCATCGAATCAATTAATCTGGCGGCTCTAGTGTAGCCTACACGCATACGACGTTGAAGCAGGGATACCGAAGCCTGCTTGGCTTCCAAAATAATTTGAACCGCTTGATCATACAATTCATCTTCAACTTGCTCTTGTACTTCAGGCTGCTCTTCGATCTGCGGAACCATATCCTCAACATAGTTCGCCTGACCTTGCGTCCTGACAAAATTAACAACCGTTTCCACCTCGTTATCCGATAGAAAGGCTCCTTGTACACGTACCGGTTTAGATGCTCCCATAGGCAAATAAAGCATATCGCCGCGCCCGAGCAGCTTTTCAGCTCCTACCATATCAAGAATAGTTCTGGAGTCGACTTGTGAAGAAACCCCGAATGCAATTCTTGATGGAATGTTGGCTTTAATTACACCCGTGATAACATCTACGGATGGTCTTTGTGTGGCAATGATCAAATGAATTCCGGCAGCGCGTGCCATTTGAGCCAAGCGGCAAATCGCATCCTCAACATCGTTGGCCGCGACCATCATTAAGTCGGCTAACTCATCTACAATAACAACGATGTAAGGAAGTGGGGCTCCTGTCTGAGTTTCCACAAGCATATTATTGTAGCCTTCAATGTTCCGCGTACCACTCTTCGAGAAGAGCTCGTAACGCTTTTCCATCTCAACAACAACCTTTTTTAACGCTAAAGAAGCTCTTCTAGGATCCGTTACAACAGGCGCAAGCAAATGTGGAATGCCATTGTAAACATTCAATTCAACCATCTTAGGGTCAATCATAAGAAATTTAACTTCATCGGGCTTAGCCTTGTACAAAATACTAGTAATAATCCCGTTAATACATACAGATTTACCCGATCCAGTGGCACCCGCTACAAGCATATGCGGCATACGCGCCAAATTACCGACAATTGGCTGTCCAGAAATATCACGGCCAAATGTTATAGACAGCTTGGAGCTGGACTCTTGAAAAGCTCCGCTTTCCATCACTTCACGCATAGTGACAATAGACACTTCTAAATTCGGTACTTCGATCCCAATTGCCGATTTTCCAGGGATTGGTGCCTCCATCCGAATGTCTTTAGCAGCCAGAGCAAGAGCGATATCATCCGTCAAACTAACGATTCGGCTAACTTTGACACCTACATCAGGCTGAATTTCATACCGCGTGACTGATGGGCCACGAACGACTTCCAATACTTTGGCTCTTACGCCGAAGCTTTCCAAGGTCGCTTCCAGCTTGCGAGCTACCGCTTTATAATCCAACGAATCGGCACCCTTGCCAAGATTTGGCTTGGATAGCAGATCAAATGAGGGAAGCTCATAAGGTAGAGCGACCGGCTTATTATTGATCGTGAAATCCTCTACAGCGCCAGAATCATCACTGGAAGGCTCAGCATTTGCATCAGGAGCTGACTTTCCAACATCCGGACCTTTGCTTTGCGTTGTTGATACCTCATGCTGAACATGCTCCTGAAAGTCTCGTATAACCGGAATCAATGGATCGGGTTCCACCTCTCGCTGGAAAACCAATTGTTCCTCTGCTGGAGGCTTAGACATTGTTTGGACTTTTACTTCCTCTTCAATCTCGTCGCTGCTGTTCACTGCTTCAATTTCACGATCAACAGATTGTTTGGGTTGAAGCAAGTCATAAAATAAAGAGCGTTTCTTGCCCTCCTTCTTTATTTTACGCTCCGGTTTTAATGTTTCCTCATCAAATTCGCTCTCATCTGGAATAAAAGGAACCATAGTTTTTTTCTTAATATTCGGTACAGCAGCTTGTTTCGTTCTTCTTTCTAGTATTTTACGTTTTATGTACTGAGCCAGCAATGAATCGGAAAATGACTGCTTCCCTTTTAGCTTCTCGATCAGATCCACAATAGATATACCTGTTAACAATATAAATCCGATGACTAGCAAGGTATATTGAATCAGCTTAGCCCCAATATTCGCGAATAAGGAATACAAGATCGCATATAAAGAAGCCCCAAGCATTCCCCCGCCTACTTCATTAGTAAGGATGGCTTGCCCTTTGTCCGTCGCTTTAAGCCCGTCTACCATACTGCTCCATGACTGACTCATTATCATGCCAGCTGTAAACTTACCTTTCGGGTAAAGCTGCTCAAACAAGCTAATATGGCTCATCATCAAGAGTGCTAAAAGCATTAGGAAAATTCCAGCTTTGCGGGATGTTTTCCATGTCGGCCATTGGCGCTTCACCATTACATACAGACCCACATAAATGAAAATAAGCGGGAAAATGAAATCCCAGGAGCCTATCACAAAACGAAACAAATAAGTCAAGGCCCGGGCCACCGGTCCTTCCCTTGATAAAGCAATGATGGAAAGGGTCAGAATGACAATCCCATACAGTTCATACTTCAAATTGGTTCTAATTGCTGCTTTGGCTTTCTTTTTCGGTCTTGCCACACGGCTCACCCCCCAATTCAAAATTATACCATACTTTGGGGATCAACTTAACTAGGCTAAAAAAATCAGACCTTTGAACTAGCTAACCGGCTGAAATTCAATTATACGCCCCGGGCTATATTGCGGATTTAAATAATCTTGCGGGTTACAGCTCGTAATTCGGACAATCGTTGCTTGAGTTGAATTAAGAGGCTGAACCTGCATCATAATTCCATTCATTACTATTTCGACACTAGTTGCCTCCATCTCTTCTATTCCCTCCATAACGACTTCCATAGGCAGCACTGTATAGTGAATCATTGTACCATGCCTCCTGATCCCGCATTTCGTCTCACTTCAATCTGACGGTTTAATTCACGTATGGCGTCGCCTACTCCACCGATTGCATTGATTAAGCCATATTTGACCGCATCAATGCCAATAACTGTAGTCCCTATATCCCTTGTCAGCTCCCCTGTTTTGAACATTAACTCCTTCAGCTTTTCCTCTGTTACGCGTGAGTGACTGGTAATAAAGCGAATGACACGCTCCTGCATTTTATCCAAATACTCGAATGTTTGCGGCACGCCGATAACAAGCCCATTTAGACGGATAGGATGAATGGTCATCGTTGCCGTCTCGGCAATTATAGAATAATTAGAGGACACAGCAATGGGAACACCAATGGAATGCCCTCCCCCAAGAACAAGTGTAACGGTTGGTTTAGAAAGAGTAGCAATCATTTCGGCTATAGCTAAACCTGCTTCTACATCACCGCCAACCGTATTCAATATAATAAAGACCCCTTCAATTTTTGGGTTTTGCTCAACAGCCACAAGCTGTGGAATCAAATGCTCATATTTGGTTGTTTTGTTTTGTGGAGGCAGCACCAAATGCCCTTCCACCTGTCCAATTATCGTCATGCAAAATATGTTCGATTCCCCTGCTGGAGTAGCTGTTTGTCCCAGCTGCTGTATCGTGTCAACCACCGTGCTTCTTTTGTCATCGGGACCTGTTAATGGTTGGTTAGGTTGTGGATCCTGCTGTTTAATATCAGTCATTATAAATTCCCCCTGTTCATCCGTTTTTTCATCTCCCCTAGTATGGTTTGATCGTGCAAAATTATACAAAAAAACCACCTTATCAGCGACTAAAACGCCTAAAGGTGGTTCCTTTTATCGGAATCAATGGTTAATAACATTAGCTATTTATTAAGGTTTCAAGCTTTCGACTGGTGGTTTTGGATCATACTTCCATAATGATAGGAAGGATCATAGGTCTTCTTCTGGTTTGTTCATATAAAAATCGTCCAAGTGCATCTTTCACATGAGTTTTTAATGAAGCCCACTCATTTACATTCTCACTCATCAAACGATTCAGAGTGTTGGTTACAATACGGTTAGCTTCATCCAGCAAGCCTTCGGATTCTCTTACATATACAAAACCTCTGGAAATAATATCAGGCCCGGATAAAATAGCACCGTCTTGTTTGCTTAAGGTAACCACAACAACTAATATGCCATCCTGAGACAGCAGCTTGCGGTCCCGAAGTACAATATTGCCTACATCCCCAACGCCCAAACCATCAATTAAGATATTACCCGCAGTTACCTTCGAGCCTTTACGAGCAACGCCATCCAGAACTTCCACGGTATCGCCATTATCGACAATAAAAATATTCTCTTTTGTGATCCCAACGGATTCTGCTAGCTGTCCGTGCTGGCGAAGCATCCTGTACTCACCATGAATCGGAATGAAATATTTAGGCTTCATTAAATTCAACATAAGCTTGAGCTCTTCTTGACTTCCGTGTCCGGATACATGTACGCCTGTAATGGATCCAGGACCGTAAATTACGTGTGCTCCTATTCTCATCAATTCATCAACGGTTCTGCCGACATAACGTTCATTACCAGGAATAGGCGTAGCTGCAATAATAACTGTATCCCCTGGTAAAATATCAACCTTGCGATGTGTAGATCTTGCCATACGGGTCAAAGCCGACATTGGCTCGCCTTGACTTCCTGTGGATAAAATAGCAACACGGTCTGCGGCCATTTTATTCACTTCTTCAGGCTCGATTAGCATACCGTCTGGAATACGTAAATATCCAAGCTCGCTTGCGATAGATACAACATTAACCATGCTGCGACCTATAACAACAAGCTTTCTACGAGTTGTTTCCGCTGCGTCAATAACCTGTTGAATACGATGGATATTGGAGGCAAAAGTAGCAATAATAACACGCTGTTTCGCTTTCCGGAACACTTCCTCAATCTCCGTGCCAACGCTTCTCTCAGAGCCTGTATAACCTGGACGCTCTGCATTCGTACTGTCAGATAACAAAGCGAGTACACCCTTGCTGCCGATTGCAGCCATACGGTGTATATCTGCATATTGTTCATTTACAGGGGTCTGGTCGAATTTGAAGTCACCTGTATGGACAACATTACCTTCAGGAGTTTCCAAGCATACACCAACCGAATCAGGAATACTGTGATTAGTTTTAAAGAAAGTTGCCGTCATGCAACCAAGCGGCAATTCCGTCTCTGAGGAAATCAAGATCCGTTTCGTCTCGCCCAGCAGATTGGCTTCCTTAAGCTTCGTCTCAATCAATCCTAGTGTAAGCTTGGTACCGTATACAGGAACGTTGAGGAATTTCAATACATACGGAAGTCCACCGATGTGATCCTCATGTCCGTGAGTAATAATAATTCCTCTAACTTTGTCCCGATTTTCCGTTAGGTAAGTGATATCAGGGATAACAATGTCAATTCCGAGCATGTCCTCTTCAGGAAACTTAAGACCACAATCAATAACAACAATATCGTTAGCATATTGCACGACATACATATTTTTTCCGATTTCACCCACGCCGCCCAGGGCAAAAATCGAAAGCTTATCTATATTTTTCTTAGACAATTTAGAAATACCTCCTATTTAAATTTGACGACGAATTTTATATGAACCATTAACCAAATCCAAAACCGCACCAGTCACTTGCCACCATTATACCCGATCAAAAACTACAATTACAAGTAGTCACTTCTACCGTTATTGTCCCTAAAAAAATAAAACCGATGCTTATAGAACGCACCGATTTTGAGTAAACTCATTCAAACAAGGATGCTATGAATAGTCCTTCTTCTTCGGTAACATTCATTAATGGCAATCGTAATCCGCCTACTTGCATCCCCTTCACATTCAGGGCATGTTTAACTGCTGTAGGATTAGGAACGCGATGAGGACATTCAAACAATCCTTTAAAAATAGGATGGAGTTTAGCATGAATTTGCGCCGCTTCGCGAACATTCCCTTGTAAGTAACAGTTTATCATATTTTTCATATCTTTTCCAATCACATGACTGGCGACACTCACAATGCCATAAGCCCCGATAGATAAAACAGGCAATGTCATATTATCTTCACCGCTGTAAACCCGGAAGCCTTCAGCAGCTCCATTCACAATTTGCGTCAACTGATCAAGATCAGCGCAATCTTTAGTGGCCACAATGTTAGGTATGTGTGACAGACGAATCGTTGTATCTACATTAATGTTGATCCCCGTACGACCAGGTACATTATACAAAATACAAGGAATGGTAACGGCTTCGGCTACCGCTTTATAGTGCTGGTATAAACCTTCTTGAGAAGGGCGGTTATAATAAGGAGCTACAAGCAAAAGAGCATCCACGCCCAGCTTCTCGGCTTCCCTGGATAAATGGATGGAATGGGCTGTGTCATTACTTCCGGTTCCCGCAATAATTTTGCAGCGCCCGTTGGCATGCTTTACAGCAAATGCGAACAACTGAAGCTTTTCTTCCTCTGTAAGTGTTGGAGATTCTCCTGTTGTTCCACAAATAACCAAGCTGTCGTTGGCCTGTTCCTCAATTAAATAATCTATCAGCTTTGCTGTTTGATCCCAATCAATTTGTAAATTGGCGTCAAAAGGCGTCACCATTGCCGCAATCAGTCTTCCGAAATCCACGACAAACTCCTCCTACTCTTTTATCAATAATTTACTTATCGGTATAATTGAAATTTCTTATGCAATGCGCGGACCGCATCAGCCATATCCTGCCCTTGAACAAGAACCCAAATCGTTGTGTTAGAATCCGCAGATTGCAAAATCTGTATATCTTTCTCCGTCAACGCTTCGACAATATGCGCCATAATGCCGGGGACACCGTTCATTCCACCACCAATAATTGAAACCTTGGCGCAATGCGAAGCGATACTCGGTTTATATCCAAGCTCAGTTAAAATGTTTACAGCGTTCTTGGCCTCGTGATCAAAAACCGTGTAAACTACTCCCGCAGGATTTACATTAATAAAATCAATACTAATATGATGTTGAGCCATCGCTTTAAAAACTTTCAGCTGCAGGTCGTATATGCCTTCTCCTGCACTCACTTGTATTTGAGTAATATGCTCAAAACTGGCTATTCCTGTAACGCTTCGATCCTGAATCCTGTCCTTTTCACCTGGGATTGCTTCCGCAACGGTCACTAAAGTGCCAGGATCCTTACTAAAGGTTGAACGGACACGAATAGGAATCATAGCATTCATCGCTACCTCAACAGCCCTAGGATGTATCACCTTGGCTCCGTGATGAGCCATATTGCATATTTCCATATACGTTACTATGGGCAAACGTCTAGCATCTTCCACAATGCGAGGATCCGCCGTCAAAATGCCGTTTACATCAGTAAAAATATCAACTATTTCTGCCTTCAGAGCAGCACCTAAGGCTGTAGCTGAAGTATCGCTGCCACCTCTGCCTAAAGTCGTAAAGTCATTGCCTTTAGTCTGGCCTTGAAATCCCGCAACAATGACTACTTTTCCTTGATCTAACAGATCCAAGATCCGCTGCGGTTGAATAGAAACAATTTGGGCATTTCCAAAATCGTCATTGGTCGTTATACCCGCCTGGGCTCCATTTAATACGGTTGCAGTAATGCCCTGCGCATTAAGTAAGCTGCAAAGCGTCGCAGCAGAAATGAGTTCCCCACAGCAAAGCAGCATATCTTTCTCTCTGGCAGGCAAATGATTGCCATTCTTGCTTATCATATCAAGCAATGTATCTGTTGCATAGGGCTCGCCTCTTCTCCCCATAGCCGATACTACGACAACTAGCTTGTAGTTTAGTGCTAATGCGTCTTGAATGTGTTCTATGACATGTGCTCTTGCTTCGACAGTGGAAAGGGACGTGCCTCCGAATTTCTGTACCAGAATTTTCATGAGGGTCCCTCCTGAGGGCTTTCGTAGAAAGCCTTCTTCGTAAGCGTAATCTCGAGCATCCATAGGATGCTTACTGCGTAAGGATATTCTTGGCTTTCGTAGAAAGCCTTCTTCGTAAGCGCAATCTCGAACATCCATAGGATGCTTACTGCATAAGCATATACTTGGCTTTCGTAAGCGTATGCTTCAAAAAACACAAGCCAGGCTTCCCTACTCAGGAAGCCCACTTGTAATTACTTCTGTTCAATGGCGATATATTCCGCTATTTGTACAGCGTTCCAAGCTGCGCCTTTTAACAAATTATCCGAAACAATCCACATGTTAAGTGCTTTAGGATTACTTAGATCCCGGCGTACCCGCCCTACAAATGTTTCCAATTTACCGGCAGCATCAGTAGCCAGCGGATATTGTTGTTCAGCAGGATTATCCTGAAGTACAATACCAGGGGCATCTGCTAACAGCTGCTTTACTTCTTCAACATCGAAATCCTGCTTTAATTCAACATAAACCGACTCCGAGTGACCGTAAATAACAGGTATGCGAACGCATGTAGCCGTTACTTCCAATGAATCATCGCCCATGATTTTTTTAGTTTCATTGATCATTTTGATTTCTTCATAAGTGAAGCCATTGTCAGTAAACTTATCGATTTGAGGGATCGCATTAAACGCTATTTGATGTTTAACTGGAAGAGCTCCAACCGGCAAAATTTGTGGTTCAACCGGATTGCCTTCTAAAATTTCACGAGATTGGCGAAGCATTTCATCAATAGCACGCGCTCCCGCACCAGAAACGGCCTGATATGTGGAAACGATAATGCGTGAAATCCCGTAACGATCATATAAAGGCTTTAATGCTGCGACCATTTGAATCGTGGAGCAATTCGGATTTGCAATAACTCCCTTATGCTCGTTTATTTTATCAATATTAACCTCAGGAACGACAAGTGGAGTTTCCGGATCCATCCGGTATGCGCTCGTATTATCGATACATACAGCACCGTGTTTGATAGCGTGAGGAATTAATTCCAAACTTACGCTGCCTCCAGCACTGAACAATGCTATATCAATGCCTTTGAAGCTATCAGGAGCTGCCGCTTCCAGAGTTATCTCTTGGCCTTTAAACTGCAGTTTACTTCCAGCGGAACGCTCGGAAGATAAAAGCTTCAATTCATTAATGGGGAAATTGCGTTCCTCTAACAAACGTAAGATTTGTTCTCCTACAGCACCTGTTGCTCCAACAACAGCAACATTGAATAATTTTTGATTCGACATCTGTTCGTCTCTCCCCTATGCGAAGTAATCATTATTGATAATTGAACCGTTCAATAACCATAGGTTGAAGCTGTTTCCCTTGAAGGGCCGCTTCGCAGGTTTCCATAATCAAGTCCATACGGGCAACCAAGGAATTTGGCTTCGCCGTAGGTGCATCTTGACCGAACGGAACAAAATAAATGTTTTTGGTAATTAAAAGCTTGCTAATATTCATTGCATTCAAACCAAGACCATCATTCGTAGAAATTGCCAATACCACTGGACGGTGGTTGCGCATCTGTGCTTTAGCGGCCATCAAAACCGGACTTTCAGTCATGGCATTAGCCAATTTACTAGTTGTATTACCTGTACATGGAGCTATTGCAAGCACATCCAACAATTTGCTCGGACCTAACGGCTCTGCATCAACAATTGAAGAAATAATATCATTCCCTGTAATCTCTTTCAACTGTTTCTGCCAATTTTCTGATGTACCGAAGCGCGTATCCGTAGTAAGTATTGTATAAGAAACGATAGGAACCACATGGGCTCCAGCGTCGATAAATCGCTGTATTTGCGGCATCGTCTCAGCAAACGTACAATGGGACCCTGTCAAAGCAAAACCAACTGTCTTTCCCTGCCAATTCATTCCACATTCCTCCTCTGTCCTGCATCCTCAAGAATAATTCGACTCAAGGTATCAGCGATGATGCGACCGGCTGTTTTCGGCGCAACAATTCCGGGGAGTCCTGGAGCGAGCATCGCTTTGATTCCTCTTTTTTCTGCAAAACGAAAATCCGTTCCGCCTGGCTTAGAGGCCAAATCAATGATCACTGCACGATGTGGAATATTGGCAATAATTTGTGCTGTGACTATCATAGACGGAATTGTGTTAAAAAGCAAGTCAATATTAGCTGTTTGGCTGTGTAAATCCTGTGTGTAAAAGGGTGTAAACCCCATCTCCCAAGCACGCGCATAGTACTCGGGTTTGTTGACGCCTACCTTCACCTTTGCCCCCAATCCTTGCAGTGTACGTGCCAAAGTAATCCCCGTTCTACCAAACCCGAGCACCATAGATTGCGAGCCGTGTATGGTAAAATCCGTATTTTGAATCGCCATCATTATGGCACCCTCTGCCGTCGGAATAGAGTTATAAATGGCCACATCATCCCGATCGAAGAGCTCAACAATTGGAATCGAATACTTCGCACCTAAATTGCGCAAGTAAGGTTTAGCCATTCCTGTAAAAATTTTAGCGTGTTTGGGCAATGCTTGGATATGTGCATCTGTCAAGCGAAGCTCCGATGTCGAAAAGATACTTTCCACATTACCGTGATCATCCGTTCCTACCGCTGGCAAAATCACCGCATCAAGCCCTTCAAGAGCCTCAGGACTCAGCTCGGATCTCGTAATTCCGCTGAATTGATTTTGCAGATTATCAAACCCGATCAAGATGACGGAAGCATCCAGCTCGGAGCATTTATAAATGACTTCAAGCTGCCTGGCATCGCCGCCGATCAAAGCCACTTGAATTCCTGTAAGCATTCATTCTCACCTCTTTCTAATCGCAATCCATAACTCATACTATGCTCTCGCCCAATAATGGGTTACTTCGCTTGACAAAGAAACGGCTGCACAAACAACTGATTGATAAAAACAAAAAGAGCACTTCCCGCTTGCTGCTGCAAACAGAAAAGTGCTCAAAAATTAATTAGATATTCAGTTATCTTGAATGATCAACAAATGTTCTCAAGCAAGCTTTGTTATTTAGTACCGGTATGACCGAAACCACCTGATCCACGGTCCGTATCCTCAAGTTCATCAACCTCGATTAGTTGAACCTTAGGAACCTCCTGGAATACCATCTGGGCAATTCGCTCATTTCTTTTAATAATGAATGATTCCAAGCCGTGATTGATAAGCAGCACCTTGACCTCGCCGCGATAATCCGCATCAATCGTTCCCGGTGAATTTAAAGCTGTAATTCCATGCTTCAGTGCTAGCCCGCTCCGAGGACGAATCTGTGCTTCCAGCTCGGAGGGCATTGCCAATGAGAAGCCAGTCGGGATAAGCATTCGCTGACCTGGATTCAATTCCACTGATTCTGTAACAGCGGCATAGAGATCAAAGCCGCTTGCCAGAAGCGACATTTTTTGTGGCAGCTGTATATCTTCATTTCCTGGCAGCCGCTTGATTTGAACATTATACAAGTTGATCCCTCCTGAAGCCATCAATCACATCTGCTTTTTGGCCCACCATGGCTAGTGCAAAAGGGGTCGATAGCATCTCTTGTGTCAACGCTTGAATATGATCGAGTTCTACACTCTCAATACGTTCTATGATCTCATCCAAGCTATAATGTTTGCCGAGCATCAGCTCGTTTTTACCCAAACGGTTCATCCGGCTGCTCGTGCTCTCCAAACTGAGGATCAGACTGCCTTTCATCTGCTCCTTGCCTTTTCTAAGCTCGCTTGCAGTGAGCCCTTCATTTTTAAGTTCGCTCAAAAGTTCCATAGTTACTTTCAGCACATCCGCCGTCTGCTTAGGTGCTGTGCCTGTATAAATAGTAAACATACCGCCATCCTGGTAAGACGTGTGGTAGGAATACACTGAATAAGCCATGCCGCGTTTTTCTCTAATTTCTTGGAATAATCGCGAACTCATTCCGCCGCCGATAGCATTGTTCAACAAGACCATTGCATATAAACGATCATCTTTTGCAGACAGACCTGGCAATGACAGACAAATATGATTTTGCTCCGTTTTCTTCTCATGGTATTCCAGGTTACTGAAAAAAGTAGGTGCAGCGAACGTTTGTTCAGTACCATTGTTTTGAAAGCTTCCAAAATGCTGTTCCATTAAAGCAAGAATGGAATCATCTACATTGCCGGCAATAGCGATGACCGTGCTCTCAATACTATACTTCTCTTTCATGTACTGACGCAGTGTATTTGAGTCCATAGCCGTCAGGTTTTGCTCAGTTCCAATGATTGTATAACCTAAAGAATGATCTTCAAAAGCTGCTTTAGCAATTAAATCATGAACCATATCATCAGGTGTGTCCTCATACATGGATATCTCTTCGAAAATGACATTCTTTTCTTTCTCAAGTTCAGTTGGATCGAAGGTCGAACGGAAGAACATATCAGCCAGCGCCTCAACCGCTATAGGTAAATGCTCATCCAGCACCTTGGCGTAGTAGCATGTATACTCTTTTGACGTAAATGCGTTGACATTGCCTCCAATGCCATCAAACAATTCTGCTATATCCTTGGCGGAGTACTTATCCGTCCCCTTGAACAGCATGTGCTCGATAAAATGTGAAATGCCGTTAATCTCTCTGCTCTCATTACGGGAACCTGTTTTCACCCAAATCCCAAAGGATACGGAGCGGCAAGTTGGAATAGGTTCCACGATGACCCGCAGCCCATTGTTCAAGGTATATTTATTCAATGAAGGGAGCCTCCTCGGAAAATCTCTTTATGTATTTCAGAATGTACTTTTTCAGCAAAGCTGAATCATTCTGATATTGCAAGAAAAGCAACTGCTTTTAGACACGAATGTATCTTCTTTGTACTGCTTCGATCTGAAGCTTTTCTTTAAATATCAGAATGTGCTTTTTCAGCGAAGCTGAATCATTCTGATATTGCAAGAAAAGCAACTGCCTAGTCACGAATGTATCTTCTTTGTACTGCTTCGATCTGAAGCTTTTCTTATATTACCATTATTGCTCAGCAGACTCAACTTTAGGAACACGGTTTGTGGAAATTACCTCGCTTACGGTCCCAAGCTGTAGTCCTTTGTTTTTGATCACTTTAATCATCCGCTCTAACGCTTCGCTTGACGATGACGTCGGATGCATAAGAATTAATGAGCCCGGCTCTACTCTTGTAGAAATTTTATTCACAATAGTGGAAGGCGCTGGCTTTTGCCAATCTACGGTATCCAGCGTCCACAATATGGTTCTTAGCTTTTGCTCACGGGCAATGTCGACTGTTGCTTGGTTAAAATCGCCCGAAGGAGGGGCAAACAACACATTGTTTACACCCAGTTCTTTTTCAAGCAGCTGCTGGGTTTTGTATATCTCTTGATAGGCTTGATCTCGTGATATTTGACTCATATTTTTATGGGAATACGCATGATTGGAAAGCTCATGCCCTTTATCCTTAATAATTTGTGCAGTTGGAACATTTTTTTTCAACCAGCTTCCATCGAAGAAAAAGGTCGCCCGGACATTTTCTTTTTCCAGAATACTAAGCATTTTGGGTAAAAACTGTTCTCCCCATGCAACGTTGATCATCAGTGCTACCATGGGTTTCTCTGGATTTCCCTTATAAACAGGATGTGATCCCAATTGATCCAAACCGATGGCCGGCGGCACCTCCCTCATGATTAAATGCAATTGACCTGGTGATTGCCGCTCAAGTGTGAGGGCAAGCGACTTTTCTATGTCAACCTCCACCCCATTGTAGCCAGGTATCGCCTTCCATACTCTATCCAAACGTGCGTTGATAGGGGCAATCCGACGTTTTTCAGCTTCCAACATGATCTGTTCCTGAAGCATTGCCGTTTGATCCTGCAGCTTGCTCCAACCCGCATTAGCCTTTATGGCAGAAGGAATATCCATATGAAACGGACTTGATGCAGGTACATTCGTTGAATGTTGTTTGGCCTGTTGTATGAAGGTTTGCACACTTTCTGAGCTCTGCAGCACCAGCATGACCGTTGCAAACAGACAGGTCATCACTATCACCTGAACATGTTTCATAAGCTTGCTCCTGTCAATGGAATCGTTTGTCCCATAAATATGCACCGAAGGACAAGATTAGACCAAAACAAAAAGAGACAGAATGCTCTGGCTCTTTGTCGTTGCAATACTATGAAATAAAGCGATTATGATTGAGCTGGTACTTGTGGAGTAAGAACGGCTTTACGAGAAAGATTAACGCGGCCCTGTTGATCGATTTCGGTTACTTTAACGGTAATAGTGTCTCCAACCGCAACCACATCTTCCACTTTAGCTACACGTTCTGTAGATAGCTGAGAAATGTGAACTAATCCTTCTTTCCCAGGCAAAATCTCCACAAATGCACCAAACTTCTCAACGCGTTTAACTGTACCTAAATACGTCTCACCTATAACTACTTCCTTAACAATACCTTCAATGATTTGACGAGCTTTATCGTTCATCTCTTGATTGGAGGAAGCAATAAATACTCGGCCATCTTGTTCGATATCGATTTTCACGCCGGTTTCTTCAATAATTTTATTAATAATTTTGCCGCCTGCACCGATAACATCACGGATTTTGTCCGGATTGATATGCATAGTTAAAATTTTAGGCGCATATTTGGAAAGCTGAGCTTTAGGTTGTTGAATACGCTCCAGCATTTTGCCTAAAATGTGCATTCTGCCTTGTTTCGCTTGCTCTAGCGCTTGTCCTAAAATAGCACGGTCAATGCCGTCGATTTTAATATCCATTTGCAAAGCTGTAACTCCAGCCGCTGTACCTGCTACTTTGAAATCCATATCGCCGAGATGGTCTTCCATACCTTGAATATCACTCAAGATGGAGAAATGCTCACCATCTTTAATTAATCCCATAGCTACACCCGCAACAGGCGATTTGATTGGCACCCCTGCATCCATCATAGCAAGCGTACTGGCACAAATACTTGCTTGTGATGTGGACCCGTTAGATTCCAATACTTCGGATACAAGACGAATCGTATAAGGGAAATCCGTCTCTGAAGGAAGAACAGGCTCCAAAGCGCGTTCGCCAAGTGCTCCATGACCAATTTCACGGCGACCTGGAGGACGCAATGGTCTTGCTTCGCCGACACTAAACGGCGGGAAGTTATAATGATGCATAAACCGTTTGGTTTCTTCCAAGTCAAGCCCGTCCAAAATTTGCACATCCCCAAGCGCTCCAAGCGTACAAATACTGAGAGCCTGTGTTTGTCCACGTGTAAACAATCCGGAGCCATGTGTGCGCGGCAGCAAATCAATGTCGCATTCAATAGGACGAATTTCGTCTAAGCCACGTCCATCCGGTCTTACTTTATCGTGAGTAATGAGTCTACGTACTTCTTCTTTAACAATATCATATAACGTTTCTTTTACATCGGCCAATTTCTCTGGTGTTTCAGCATACTCACCTTTGAAATGTTCAACTGTTTCTTCATTCACCGCATCAATAGCATCTTGACGAGCATGCTTCTCAGCAATTTTAACAGCTTCAACCAATCTGGCTTGCGCAAATGCTCGAACATCGCGATTGACTTCTTCATTTACCGTATGTAATTTAACTTCCATCTTAGGCTTGCCAGCCTCTGCAACTAACTGCTCTTGAATGGCAACGATATTCTTGATTTCATCGTGACCGAACATGATTGCTTCGAGCATAACTTCTTCTGGAACCTCATTAGCTCCTGCCTCAACCATCATAATAGCATCTTTAGTACCGGCTACAACTAGATGGATATCACTTTTATCAACCTGCTCCAGCGTTGGATTAATCACAAATTGACCATCCACGCGCCCAACGATAACTCCGCCAACCGGACCATTAAAAGGAACATCCGAAATGCTCAACGCCGCAGAAGTACCAATCATAGCAGCAATTTCCGGTGCACACTCTTGATCTACGCTCATTACGATGGAAACGATTTGTACATCATTACGGAAGCCTTCCGGAAATAAAGGACGAATCGGCCGGTCAGTTAGTCTGCTTGACAATATCGCTTTTTGACTTGGACGACCTTCCCGTTTAATGAAACCTCCCGGAATTTTCCCAACCGCGTACAGGCGCTCCTCATAATTCACAGTTAAAGGAAAGAAATCCAGATCCTTTGGTCCTGTCGAAGCCGTCACCGTACACAGTACTACTGTATCTCCATAGCGAACCATTACCGCGGCATTCGCTTGCTTGGCAAAACGGCCCGTTTCAAGAATTAAGGGACGTCCACCTAAATCCATTTGCACTCTTTTTTCCATAAAAACCTCCTGAAAGTTATCATAATATTATAAGGAAACTTACTTCATAAGCATCCTCGGAAAATGAATGTTAGGTTTTACTAAATTTAATCTATATATCATTTCTGCATAATCCTCAGTATTTCCTTCTTTAATCGAAATAAATCTCTCTATTCCACAAAGAACGAAGTTATGCATACGAAAAAGCAACCTCGCTATCTGTTGTCCAGGCCCAAACCGGACCCGAACAGCAGACAACCATGGTTGCTCTTTTGCAGCTAATCCTATTAACGACGAAGTCCCAGCTTAGCGATCAAAGCGCTGTAGCGGCTAACGTCTTTGTTTTTCAAATAAGCTAACAGTTTACGGCGTTGGCCTACCATTTTCAAAAGACCACGACGGGAATGATGATCCTTCTTGTGAGTCTTAAGATGGCCAGTCAAGTTTACAATGTTTTCTGTAAGAATTGCAATTTGCACTTCCGGTGAACCTGTATCGGACTCATGCGTTTTGTGCGTTTGAATCAATTCTTGTTTACGTTCTTGTGTCAATGCCATTATTGAGTCACCTCCATGAATGATTTGGTATCCCCAAAGGCCCAGAGATCGTCGGAGTTCTCGATTCTCCATGCCAAGGTTCTAATGCTGCCGTTAACGACAACGTTGTTGATTATAACATAAGTTGCTAGTAAAAGTAAAATAATAGTTAGTCATTTTCTATAATATTACGCCAACAGCAGCTTAGCCTGCTCTGCATCTCTTTGAATTTGTGCTATCAGCTCAGCGACTCCCGAAAACTTGCGCTCCGGCCGAAGATAACTAATGAAATCTACAGTCACCTGATTACCGTAAATAGACTGAGAGAACTCAAACAGATGCGCTTCCAAAGTTGGCTGCTCGAGATTTGTCTCAAAGGTTGGCTTTTTTCCGACATTCATCACACTGTTATAGGTTTGTCCATCAACGGTAACACGAACCGCGTACACACCTAAGGCAGGAATAAGGAAAGGATCAAGCAAATCAATATTGGCCGTAGGAAACCCGATCGTTTTTCCTCTGCCGTCTCCGTGTACAACGATCCCATTTAACGAATAAGGTCGTCCCAATAAAGCGTTCGCCCGTTCGAGATTTCCTGACAATAAATGTTCACGGACCAATGTGCTGCTGACCTTGCTTCCATTTTGATGAAACGGTCGGATCACTTCAACGGCAAACCGTCCCTGTGCCAGCTCGCATAAAGTATCGGGAGTACCAGCCCCCAAATAACCAAAGGTAAAATCAAACCCAACAATTACGGTGTTGACTTTCATTGGTATGAGCATGTTTTCAACAAAATCGGAAGGAGAAACCTTCATCAGCTCATTATTGAAAGACACAACGTACATATTATTTACGCCTAATGCTTCCATAAGCCTTTTCTTTTCTTCCACGGGTGTCAAAAGCTGGACATATTTGCATTGGCCCAACACTTGTCTGGGATGTGGATGAAACGTCATGATAGAAGCGGGTATATGCAAGCCTTCTGCAGTATGAATGGCGCGCTTGATAACCTCCTGATGTCCCAAGTGAACACCATCGAAATCTCCAATAGCGAGTACCTGCGGCCTCATTTCTGAGAGATTGCTTTGTGATATTATAGGATATGCTAATTCTAGCGATTGCATAAATACAAAGTTCACCTACAATTCTTATGAGACGATAACATTCTAAGAGAACACTTTTACAGGATGGAGCACGGAGCTGCCGGAATCCCATTGAAAAATCCCAATAAATTGGGCACTGGGGGAATAAGCGGTAAGCATCCGGTCATGAATTGCTTGAAGCTGCTCATCGGAAGGTGTAAACACAACCTTTTGGCCGAGAAGCGCTCTACGCGCTTGTTCATCGGTTAAATTGACTGAAGGTAAATGAGCTAATGCTCTTTGTGCCGGGATCAGTTTCTCTGCAATTGTTCCTTGCATCATTTCCTGCTGAATCTGCTCCAAAGTCAGACATTGCTCAGGACCGATGCTTCCAGTAGAGGTCCGAACCAAATCCGACATAACAGCTGGATAGCCTAATTTCTTGCCGATATCTACACATAAAGTTCGAATATAGGTGCCTTTCGAACATTGTACATGGAATCGGATTTCCGGACATGGAAGATCTAGATCCATTTGCAAAATATCGATTTTGTAGATGGTTACCTTCCTTGATTTACGTTCCACTTCCAGCCCTTGACGTGCAAGCTCATACAATCGTTTGCCATCTACCTTTACAGCCGAGTACATTGGAGGGACTTGTTCAATCTCCCCTACGAATGATGAGATGACTTCCTCCACTTGAGCTTGCGAAAGACGAACCTCATCGGCACGCTCAATGATCTCTCCGCCTGCATCCTCGGTGTCCGTAGCAATACCAATCTTAAGAGTAGCCTCATAGGCTTTAGGAAGCTCTTGAATATATTCCACAAGGCGTGTAGCGCGCCCTATGCACAACGGAAGTACACCCGTTACCTGAGGATCAAGTGTTCCTGTATGGCCGATGCGCTTAATTCGGAGAATCCCCCGGACCTTGGCTACTACATCGTGGGAAGTAAACCCCTTGGGCTTCCAAACGGGTAGTATCCCTTCGAATGTTTCTTTTGTCATGCCAGTGCCAACCCTACTTCCTTAACAACCTGTTGGACAGCTTCCTCTAAAGTACCATAAATCGCACAACCTGCAGCTCTTACATGACCGCCACCGCCGAATGTTTTGGCGACTTGCGCCACATCCACTTTACCCGAAGACCGTAAGCTTACCTTTACGACGCCACCTGCTTTTTCCTTAAAAAGCAAGCCTACTTCAACACCCTCGACATTTCGAGGATAATTGACGAGACCGTCCAGATCATCGCTTGATGCTCCGCTGTTCACCAAATCCTCCAGGGAAACCGCAAGCCAGCCCACTTGATTGCCGTGAGCAAATGCCAATGTATTCAAGCTGCTCTTGATTATAGAAATTTGTGGATAAGTAAGCTTCTCCAATAAATGCTCAGCCAGCTCATGACCCTTAACGCCCCGCTTCAGCATATCTGCAGCAATATTCATTACCTTAGCAGATGTGTTGGCGTAGCGAAAGCCGCCTGTGTCTGTCAGCAAGCCTGAATATATACATACGTTCAGCTCGTGGGATAATGGAATATCCAATTGCAAAGCCAGATCATACAGAATCTCGACAGTAGCTGCCGCACTATCCATAACTAAGTTAACGCTGCCAAAACGGTCGTTGGTTGAATGATGATCGATATTCAGTATTTGGGCGTCATCCGTAAATACTCTGTGCACGCTACCGATTCTGGAATAATCCGCACAATCCACACTAATGATATTTTGATAAGCAGTTATCGCGGCAGGATTCGCTTCATAATTAACTATAGAATGCCGACCAGCTGCCATATACATGAATTTATCAGGCATATGTCCTTCATTAATTAAAGTAAACCGCTTGCCCAAAGCACTTAATATCCAGGCAACCGCAAATGTTGACCCGGCAGCGTCCCCATCCGGTTGGATGTGAGACGCTACCAGGAAATCATCATGGGTCAGTATAAACTGAGCTGCGGCTTCCAATTCGGCTGCGTAAGCTTCAGAATGAGACGATACCGTCATAACCCTGCGTTCTCCGCATTAACTTGATCCAATAGACGCTCGATCTTAGTTCCATAATCAATGGAGGCGTCAAAGCGGAACAGCAATTCCGGAATTTTGCGCAAGCGAATTCTTTTACCAATCTCTGAACGGATAAACCCGCTTCCGCGGCCTAATGCTTTCAATGTTTCTTCCTTCTGCTCATCGGTTCCCAGCACGCTAAGAAAAATTTTGGCCTGAGATAAGTCATTCGTGAGGTCAACTCCGGTTACAGTAATAAAACCGATACGTGGATCCTTCATCTCTGACTGAATAATTTGGCTCAATTCCTTCTTAATCTGCTCACCGACTCTACCTACTCGAACTCGAGCCATTCAAATCACCTCTCAACAGTTTCCATAACGAAGGCTTCAATAATGTCGCCCTCTTTAATATCGTTGAATTTATCCAGAGATATACCACACTCATAACCTTGTGATACTTCTTTTGCATCGTCCTTGAACCGTTTAAGTGAGTCAATATTACCCTCAAATACGACAATACCCGCGCGGATCAAGCGCATTTGTGCGTTACGAGCAATTTTCCCGGAGGTGATCATACAACCTGCAATAACCCCGATTTTGGAAACTTTGAAAACATTACGAACTTCTGCCTGACCAATAATATTTTCTTTATAGATTGGATCAAGCATCCCTTTCATAGCATGTTCAATTTCTTC
Source organism: Paenibacillus sp. GCM10027630 (assembly GCF_042676305.1). Lineage (NCBI taxonomy): Bacteria > Bacillati > Bacillota > Bacilli > Caryophanales > Paenibacillaceae > Paenibacillus > Paenibacillus sp. GCM10027630. The sequence continues at coordinate 91,543 of NZ_JBHTGY010000052.1, forward strand.
CATTACTTTGTAAATGATGCTATGCAAACGAATATCCACTTTTTCCTGATCAGCGGTATTTTTAGCCTGCGGCTCAGGACGAACATTAAATCCGATGACGATAGCGTTTGAAGCAGAAGCCAGAATTACGTCCGACTCGGTAATAGCGCCAACTCCATGATGTAAAATTTTTACACGTACGCCTTCGATATCGATTTTCTCCAAGGAACCGCGCAGTGCTTCAACTGAACCTTGAACATCACCTTTGATGATAACATTCAGATCTTTAATCTCACCATCTTTGATATGTTTATACAAATCATCCAATGTAACGCGAACATTCGCGCCCATCTCCGATTGTCTCAAGGTTACTGCACGTTTTTCGGCAATTGCTCTCGCCTTACGCTCATCCTCGAAGCAAATAAACGGATCGCCAGCTTGCGGCACCTCAGTTAAACCGGTGATTTCAACCGGAGTCGAAGGGCCTGCTTCTTTTAATTTCTTGCCTTTATCATTAACCATTGCACGAACACGACCGAAGCAAACACCAGCTACGAAGCTGTCGCCTACTCTCAATGTACCATGCTGGATCAAGACGCGGGCAACTGGGCCTTTACCTTTGTCAAGCTCAGCCTCAATAACGGTTCCTCTGGCACGTTTATTAGGGTTAGCTTTAATTTCTTGAACCTCAGCTACCAATAAAATCATATCCAAAAGATTCTCAAGTCCGATACGTTGTTTTGCGGAAATGTTGCAGAATATTGTGTCTCCGCCCCACTCTTCCGGAACGAGCTCATACTCGGTTAGCGCCTGTTTGATTTTCTCAGGATCAGCGCCCTCTTTATCTACTTTGTTAACTGCAACGATGATAGGCACTTTGGCAGCCTTAGCATGGGCTATGGCTTCAACCGTTTGCGGCATAACACCATCGTCAGCGGCAACAACAATTATCGTAATATCCGTTACTTGAGCTCCACGGGCACGCATCGAAGTAAAGGCTTCGTGACCAGGTGTATCAAGGAAAGTGATTTTCTTGTTATGAGTTTCAACTTGATAAGCACCGATATGCTGGGTAATTCCCCCTGCTTCGCCTTCCGTAACACTTGTTTTACGGATAGCATCCAGCAATGTCGTTTTACCATGATCGACGTGACCCATGATCGTTACGACCGGTGGACGTTCAAACAGATCCTCTTCTTCATCTTTTTCTTCGAATTGCTCGAACTTATCTTCCTCGACCGGAATTTTCAGTTCTACTTCTACTTTATAGTCGCTTGCAAGCAATTGAATGGCATCAAGATCAAGCTCTTGGTTAATGGTAGCCATAACACCAAGGAATAACAGCTTCTTAATAACTTCTGAAGCATCCTTATGAAGAGACTTCGCCATTTCACCTACCGTCATGGTGCCGCGGACAATAATTTTCTTAGGTGTATTATCGATCTTTTCTTTCTTAACCGTCTCTTGCTGATATCTGCCTCTGTTATTGCCCTTGTTATTGCCTCTATTGTTTTGCGGACCTCTGGATGAACTGAATTTATTATCGTCAAAACGCTTTTCGTTAGGCTTCGTTTTCTTTGCCGTCTTGCCGTTTACTCCACCAGCATTTTCTTGATCGTTGTCAACGGGTCTGGCACCTACTGACTTATTAAACGGGCCAGAGCTTCCAGCTCCTCTTTGCTCAAAAGGCTTGCGCTGTTCAAAGGTGCCTTGTCCTTGAGGACGGCTCGCTCTTTGATCGCCAGGACGTCCGGCATTACCGCCAGTCGTACCGCTTGGACGGTTAGCTTGCTGTCCTTGGCCACCTTGATAGCCGCCTGGACGACTTTGACCACCGCTTGGCTGGCTGCTGCGTTGCTGGTAGCCTCCGCCTTGGCCTCCTTGTTGACCGCTGCTTGGTTGACCGCTGCGCTGTTGGTAGCCGCCTTGGCCGCTGCCTTGTTGTCCACTGCGCTGCTGGTAACCGCCTTGACCGCTGCCTTGTTGTCCACTGCGCTGCTGGTAGCCGCCTTGACCGCTGCCTTGTTGCCCGCTGCGCTGTTGATAACCGCCGCCTTGCTGTGAACCTTGGCCTTGAGGCCTATTGCCTTGATAGCCGGAACGCTGCTGCCCTTGAGAGCTGCTGCCAGTTTGATTACTCGAGCCTTGTGTTGATTGGGAACTAGCAGGTCTTGGCGCTGGTGCTGATGCAGCTGAACTTGGTGCTGCTGCTTGAGTTGAAGCCGCTTGAACTGTCTTCTCTGCTTCCGGCTTTGCTTGCTGAACCTGCGGCTGAGCCGGTGCTGATGCTGATGCCGGTGCTTGTGCTTGTGGCTGAGACGTTACTTGCTGCGCCGTTTCCTTGGCAACTGTACTAACCGCGCTTGAACTGCGTTTGGCAGCTGCATTTGCTTTAATGTCTTTAAAAAACTTCTCTACACTATCCACTGTATTATTCTCCATTACGCTCATATGATTGTTAACCGGGATACCTAGTCTTTTTAATATTGTTATAATCTCTTTGCTACTCATATTTAAAGACTTAGCATATTCGTATACTCTTAGTTTTTCCTTATTGTTGTCTTGATTACTCAATACTGTCCACCTCCGTACGATTTTCCAGACTTTTCTTCAGCATTTTCGCAAACCCCGCATCGGTCACGGCTATAACAACTCGCGATTCCTTCCCGATGCTTGCTCCCAACTGTTCACGGCTGCCGTACTGATGTAGGGGAACCCGATAGGTATTGCATTTATCGCCCACTTTTTTACTTGTATTGACCGCAGCGTCTTCAGCAACAATGACAAGCTTAGCTTCGCCCTTGCGAACTGAATCGATAACGGCTTCTTCACCTGTAGTTATTTTGCCGGCTCTCATAGCCATGCCTAAATTATTAAAAAAGTTATTCTTCATCATCCACCGCTGCTTCCTTGCCGGCAATAAATTCATCTTCCACTTTGATGAAGTCTTGCTCCAAAGCATCGTAGATGTCTGCACTTACCGTTTGTTTCAATGCGCGGTCCAAGGCCTTGCTCTTCTTAGCCAGCTTAAAACAGGACAACTTCCCGCAAAGGTAGGCACCCCGCCCCGCTTTTTTACCGCTTAAATCTATCAGTATTTCGTCACTTGGCGTTTTGACAACGCGGATCAATTCTCTTTTCGGCATCATTTGCTGACAGGCAACACATTTGCGAAGAGGAATTTTTCTTTGCTTCATCCGTGATCACCTCCGGTGCAACCGCACAGCGTATATATTGTCACCACTACCTGTACCGGCTGCTGGACTCAGTCAACGCTTACTGAATCCTGATTCATCTCATCATTATATGTTTTCGGGCGGCCATATTCTTGCTCAGCCTGAGTTTCACTCTTGATGTCAATCTTCCAGCCCGTCAATTTAGCGGCTAACCGCGCATTTTGACCCTTAATTCCAATGGCTAACGACAGCTGATAATCAGGTACGATTACACGTGCCATTTTCTCGCTTTCGAACACATTAACTTCCAGTACCTTCGATGGGCTCAAAGCATTGGCTACATACTCATCCACTTGCTCGATCCAGCGCACAATATCGATCTTTTCGCCCTTGAGCTCGTTCACAATGGTTTGCACGCGCATCCCTTTAGGGCCTACACATGAACCAACAGGATCTACTTCTGCATTGCGGGAATGAACGGCAATTTTTGAACGGAATCCTGCTTCTCTGGCTACGGAACGAATTTCAACAACTCCATCGAAAATTTCTGGCACTTCCAGCTCAAAAAGACGCTTCAATAAACCGGGATGCGTACGCGATAAAATAATTTGTGGCCCCTTGGTTGTGTTCTCAACCTTGGTTATGTAGGCTTTAACCCTATCGCCTTGTTTAAATTTATCGGTTGGCATCAATTCGGTTAACGGCAGTGCTGCCTCAATTTTTCCCAAATCAATGTAAATATTACGCAAATCCTGACGCTGAACGATACCTGTAACGATATCTTCTTCTTTATCAACAAAAGCATTGTAGATTAATCCGCGCTCCGCTTCACGTATGCGTTGAGTAACTACTTGCTTGGCTGTTTGTGCTGCGATCCGTCCGAAGTCGCGTGGCGTGACCTCAATTTCGACAATATCATTCAGTTGGTAGTTGGCGTTAATTTCACGCGAAGCTTCCACCGAAATTTCCAGACGCGGATCCAATACATCATCTACAACCGTTTTGCGTGCATATACTTTGATCAATCCAGTGTGACGATTAATGTCGACACGGACATTCTGGGCTGTATTAAAATTACGTTTATAGCTAGAGATTAGCGCAGCTTCGATTGCATCGATCAGCACTTCCTTGGCTATACCTTTCTCCCTTTCGATTTCCGACAGAGCATCAATAAAATCGGTATTCATTTGAACGGAGTTCCCCCTCTCATAAAATCCACTATTTATTTAAAATACGATTGCCAATCTCGCACCAGCCACTTTGTTAAAAGGGATTGCGTGCTTCTTTTTGCCGATTTCTATTTCAACGGTTTCTTCATTAAACGACAGCAGCGTGCCTTCGAATTCCTTCAATCCATTAATTGGCTCATAGGTGGTTACAAATACATTTTCGCCTACAGCGTTATAATAATCCTGCACTTTCTTCAATGGACGTTCCGCACCCGGTGATGAAACCTCTAAAAAATAGGCAGTAGGAATAGGGTCATCTTCGTCTAATTTTTCACTTAAAAATTCACTAATACGGCCGCAATCATCAATATCGATGCCGCCTTCCTTATCCACATACACACGCAAAAACCAGTTACTGCCTTCCTTTACATACTCTACTTCGACCAGCTCAAATCCGTTCTCTTCCATATAAGTCTGGAGAAGCGACTCTACTACGGATTTTATTTGCGCGCTCAACCTGCTTTTCCTCCTATCGTCAATGAAAGCCGAATGCTTTCATGTCTATAACAAAATGTAAAGAGTGGGTTTCCCCACTCTCTAAGATCGGAACTTATTACGTTGTTACCAAAGAAGATTATACCATAAGGCTTATAGGTATGCAATAAGATGAGTGCTTGCCCCTTTTAGAAAAGCGATAATTGATTGGTCTCCGGCAGTCCACGGAAGCAGCCCATACTGCCCAGCAGCTCTACAATCGTTTTGGATGCTTTGCTGCGGCTTTGAAAATCTTCTATGGAAAGGAACGTACCGCCATCCTTTGCAGCTGCAATATTGATAGCCGCATTCTCCCCGATACCAGCCATTGCAGAAAAAGGAGGGATAAGTGAATCGCCTTCTATAAGGAATTTGGTGGCCGTTGATTTGAATAAATCTATAGGCTTGAAAGAAAATCCGCGAGCCGTCATCTCCAAAGCCATCTCGAGAATAGAGATCATGCTCTTTTCTTTCGGCGTAGCCTGAAACCCTTTATCCTCAATTTCAATCAACTTCCGCAAGATCGCATCGTATCCTTGGCACAGTAGCTCCAAATCGAAGTCATCCGCCCGAACCGTAAAATAGGTCGCATAATAAGCGATTGGATAATATAACTTGAAGTAGGCCGTACGAACCGCGGAAATAACGTAAGCAGCGGCATGTGCTTTTGGAAACATGTATTCAATACGTTCACAAGATTCGATGTACCATGCCGGAACCTTGTGTTTCTTCATATCTTCCTTCCACTCCGGCGTCAATCCTTTACCTTTTCGCACACTTTCCGTAATCTTGAAGGCAAGCCCAGCATCCATTCCTGCTTTATAAATCAAGTAGAGCATAATGTCGTCACGGCAGCCGATAACGGTCTTAATGTTGCAGGTGCCTTTCTTGATCAGCTCCTGTGCGTTTCCGAGCCATACACCGGTACCGTGGGACAAACCGGATATTTGAAGCAAGTCTGCAAACGAGGATGGCTGTGTTTCCTGCAGCATCTGCCTTACGAATTTAGTACCCATCTCCGGAACTCCGTATGTAGCAACAGGCGTTCGGATCTTCTCAGGCTCTACACCAAGTGACTTCGTGGAGTTGAAGATGCTCATTACCTTCGGATCATTCATAGGAATCGTTGTTGGGTCAACGCCCGTCAAATCCTGCAGCATCCGCATCATCGTTGGATCGTCATGACCGAGAATATCGAGCTTCAGCAAGTTGGCGTCAAAGGCATGGTAATCAAAATGAGTCGTCTTCCATTCCGAGCTCGTATCATCGGCTGGAAATTGTACAGGGGTAATATCATCTACATCCATATAGTCCGGTACTACTACAATACCGCCGGGATGCTGACCGGTGCTTCGCTTAACTCCCGTAAAGCCAAGTGCCAAACGGCTAATCTCAGCGCCGCGCCATTTCTTGCCTTGTTCTTCCTCATACTTTTTCACATAGCCAAACGCCGTTTTCTCCGCTATGGTACCAATAGTCCCTGCACGAAACACACATTTCTCACCGAATATTTCTTTCGTGTAATTATGGGCAATCGGTTGATATTCACCCGAAAAGTTCAAATCTATATCCGGCACCTTGTCTCCCTTAAAGCCAAGGAATGTTTCAAACGGTATATCCTGCCCTTCACCCTTGAGCTTGGCCCCGCAGTTCGGACAATCCTTATCCGGCAAGTCAAATCCGCTCGGTATACTTCCATCAAGAATCCATTCACAATGCTGGCAGGAGGCACAAATGTAATGCGGCGGCAAAGGATTAACCTCTGATATACCAAGAAACGTTGCCACAACGGACGAACCCACGGAACCCCGTGAACCTACCAAATACCCATCCTGGTTCGATTTCTTAACGAGTCTCTCTGAAATCAAATAGTTGGCAGAGAAGCCGTACTTAATAATCGGCACCAATTCCTTCTCCAGCCTGGCCGTTACAACTTCAGGAACCGGTTCTCCGTATATACGTTTGGCTGTATCATAGCAGGTATTGCGGATTTCATCGTCAGCGCCTTCGATAATAGGCGTAAACAACTTGGTTGGGAACAGCTCAAGCTCTTCAAACTGGTCCGCCAGCTCGGAAGTGTTGGTAACTACAACTTCCATAGCTGTCTCCTTGCCGAGATATTCGAATTCCGCAAGCATTTCCTTCGTTGTTCGCAAATGAACTTCCGGTTTGCGAATATCTTTTAATGGGCTAAACCCGGTAATCCCATTAATAGTAATGTCGCGGCAAATTTTATCCCGTGGATTCAGATAATGAACATTGCCGGTAGCTATCACTTTTTTACCAAGCTTGCGCCCGATCTGCAGCACCCTGCGGTTGGCATCCTCCAGCTGTTCTTTGCTGCCAACCAGCCCTTTTTCCACTAGATGCATATTGACGCAGATCGGTTGAATTTCCAAAACATCATAAAATTCCGCAACCTGCTCCGCTTCCTCCACAGACTTGTTTAACACAGCCTCGAAAAACTCGCCCTTCTCGCAGCCGGAAACAATAATCAAGCCTTCTCTCATAGCCATAAGCTTGCTCTTAGGTATGCATGCAACCCTATGAAAGTACTCTGTATGGGAAAGGGAGATCAAAGAAAACAAGTTTTTCTTGCCGACCGCATCTTTAGCATAAATACAACAATGAAACGGCCTCGTTGTTTTCAAATTTTTGCCCACATTATCATTCAATTGGTTCAAATCCGTCATACCACGTTCTGCCGATTCTTTAATGAGGTTAAATAAAATATAACCTAGAGCAACAGAGTCATCCACAGCTCGGTGATGGTTGTCCAAACCAATCTTGAATTTATCAGCCAATGTGTTCAACCTGTGATTTTTCATCGTTGGATACAGCAGCCTTGCCAGCTCAAGCGTATCTAATGAAGGGTTAGTCACCTCCGGCATACCAAGCCGCTTGCAGTTAGCTTGAATAAAGCCCATATCGAATCTGGCGTTATGAGCAACCAGTATACTGTCACCGATAAATTCAATAAATTTCGGGAGTACTTCTTCCAGCTCCGGCGCATCACTAACCATATCATCGTTGATATTAGTCAACTGCTGAATATTATAAGGAATCCGTTCATGAGGATTAATGAAGCTGGCAAAGCGATCGATCTCTTTTCCATTCTGCATTCGCACGCCGGCTATTTCAATAATTTTATTGCTCACAATGGATAAACCCGTTGTCTCGATATCAAATACTACATATTCGGCTTCACGCAAATCATCTGAACGAGGGTTAAGAACAACAGGAACCCCATCATCCACTACATTAGCCTCTACACCGTAGATCATTTTAATCCCATGCTTCTTTGAGTACTTGTAAGCGTCCGGATAAGATTGAATACCACTGTGATCGGTTACTGCTATCGCTTTGTGACCCCACTTGGCCGCCATTTTTATGTACTGATCAATAGATGTTATTCCATCCATAGTACTCATGGTCGAATGCAGGTGAAACTCAACACGCTTCTCTTCAGCGTCGTCTTTACGATCAGGGGGGGCTGACACTTCGTTAATATCATTAGGCATAAGGACGAGCTCAGGAATTTGCATGAATCGATCATATTCTACTTTGCCCCGTACTTTGAGCCATGTGCCGTTTTGAATTAAGCTATAAATCTTTACATCTTCCTTAGTTTTGGCAAAAGCTTTGACCATCATGGAATCCGTAAAATCGGTTATATTAAACGTAAACAAGGTCATCCCGTTTTTGAGTTCTTTCGAATCAAGCCCGAATACTGCGCCTTGAAGTGTAATTTTCTTTTCTTCGTCTTGCACCATTTGGATTGGAATCGGTGCATCTTTAATATCGTAACCTACCATTAGCTTCAACTCTGCCTCATTTAGCGCATCTGCTTCCTGGTCAGCCTCGATTGAAATCATCATTTCTTGAGTAACAACTTTTCCTTCTTCAGCGATTTGCTGGGCAAATTTCTCGTATTCTTCTTCCCTTGCCTCATTCATTGCGTAGCGAACCTGCAGCTCAACACCAAAAAAATTGGAAAAATAGGTTTGAATCCACTGCCCGATATTTTTCTTTTTTGCCAGCTCCAACCCTATGGAATCAAGCATAAGCAACGTTAATTGATCCCCTTGAACCTCGATCTTTGCTTTATTCATCCAGCCGTTGACCGAAGTCGCTTCACGCTGCACCCATTCAACAAACATTCCCCAATACTCATGGGCAATTGAATCAGGCGGCACTTCATCGGTATATCTCAGCATAAAACGAATAGCCGCAATATGAGCGAATTTATCACGAATCATTTTACAAAATGAACGGTATACCTCTTGAGGAACAATGCTGTTTTTGATGATATAAAATGTCCATTCCCGATTCGTACGGCTCGTCTCGACTTTATCGATGTAGCCATCTAGAAAAAAAGAGTTCACAACCTCATCAGGCACCCGGGCCTGAGCCATCAGCATTTCAAACCGTTCTCTTTTCAGTGCTGTATTACTCATGAACTTCCTCCCCCAAATCCCCGAAAAAAATACAAAGGGCAAACAGGAGATGTTACTTTCCGATTTGCCCTATATTTACTAAACTAGTGTTCTAATAAGCTCTGCCAAATACAACGGTATGCTTGGAAGCCTCGCCGCACACGAGACAAGTCGACTTATGCTCCACTGGATCAAATGGAATATTACGGCTGGTTGCGCCCGTTTCTTCCTTAACCTGAGCTTCACACGCCTCTGAACCGCACCAGCCCGCTAATGCGAAGCCGCGCTTCTGTTCGAGGAAGGCTTTGAACTCGTCCAATGTATCTACAGAACTAAAATTATCGTCTCTGAACTGCTTAGCTCTATCATACATTTGTTGATGAATTTCCGCCAGCATGTTTTTCACTTCTTCGACAAAATTCTCCTGCTTCACGATCCGTTTTTCACCGGAAATTCTTGAAACAAGCACCACTTGCCCATTCTCCATATCACGCGGCCCCAGCTCAACACGTACCGGTATTCCACGCATTTCGTACTCATTGAATTTCCAGCCAGGACTTTGGTCCGGGCGATCATCAACCTTGACCCGCACTCCAGCCTGCTTCAATTCTTTAAACAGCTCGTCCACTCGTCCTACAACCTGATCTCTTGTTTTCGGAGGTCCGATAGGAATCATAATGACCTGTGTTGGAGCAACCTTAGGCGGCAATGCAAGACCGCGATCATCCCCATGTACCATGATCAAAGCGCCAATCAGCCTTGTACTCACACCCCAGGAGGTCGTATGGCAGAACTGATGCTGGTTCTCACGGTCTAAATATTTGATATCAAATGCTACTGCAAAGTTTGTTCCTAAATAATGCGACGTTCCAGCTTGAACAGCTTTGCCGTCTTTCATCATCGCTTCAATGGAGTATGTATCCACTGCGCCTGCAAACTTTTCAGAAGGAGTTTTCTGACCGATAATGACCGGAATCGCCAGGAAATTTTCTGCAAAGTCCTTGTAAATATCCAGCATTTGCATAGTTTCGCGGCGTGCATCAGCTTCATCCTCATGGGCCGTATGTCCTTCCTGCCACAAAAACTCGCTTGTCCGCAAAAACGGCTGCGTTCTTTTCTCCCAGCGTACAACATTCGCCCACTGATTGATCAGCAGAGGCAGGTCACGATAGGAATTAATCCATTCTGCATACATGTGGCCAACCATGGTCTCTGAAGTTGGACGAATAGCAAGCCGTTCTTCCAGCTTTTCACCACCAGCTTCCGTTACCCACGGTAACTCGGGATTAAAGCCTTCGATGTGATCCTTCTCCTTCTGGAAGAAGCTTTCCGGTATAAACATTGGGAAATACGCATTGCGATGACCTGTTTCTTTGAAGCGTCCGTCCAGCTCACGCTGAATGTTTTCCCAAATTTCATAGCTGTCAGGCTTAAACACAATACAACCGCGAACGGGAGAATAGCTCATCAAATCCGCTTTCTTGATTACATCAATATACCATCTGGAGAAATCTTCACCTTGAGGTGTTATCTCCTTAACAAATTGCTTTTCCTTCGACATGAGTTGACGTTCCTCCCAAAAACCTTAACGTAATTAATATTCAAATGATTACATGTTCAAAAAGTCAGCCGGCTAAACCTCTTGAGGTACTTCGTGATCAAATGGCGACTTTTTGAACAGCCTCTAAAGTTAACTACGTAGTTTATCCTGTAATAAGCCTTAATATATCATTGTATGTGACAGCGATCATCAGCAGCATCAGCATCGCAAATCCTACAAAATGGACCATGCTTTCTCTACTTGGATCAACCGGCTTCCCACGAATGGCTTCAAAGCCCAGGAAGACAAGTCGGCTTCCATCCAGAGCAGGGAAAGGCAGCAGGTTGAATAAACCTAAATACAAGCTCATTAAAGCTGTCCAGAACGTATATTGAGCTATTCCAGCGCTAGCTTGTTCACTTGTGAATTCAACGATTCGTACCGGTCCGCCAAGATCATCCATCTTGAACTGCAGTGTTGCGAGCTTGCCAAAGCTATCTAGTATAGAAACTGTAGCAGAGGACATGCTTTTCCATCCATTAACTAGTCCGTCAGTAACGCCAGCTTTACGGTTTTCTGCCATCAGAGTAACGCCAACAAGTCCTCCACCTTTATCCTCAGGAGTAACTTCCTTGCGCATCTGCTCTCCGCCTCGATCTACTATCCAAACCATCGGCTTATTAGCGGATTGCTTAATTAAATTTTTAAGCTTATTGCCATCGGCGCCTATCGGCTCATTATTAACGATTAACACAATGTCATTCGCGACCAGCCCGCCTTTTTCAGCGGGTGAACCAGGCTCGGTACTGCGAATTTTTACTTTGTCCGGAACTCCTGCCATAAATACAACCGCGACGAACAGTACAAAAGCCAATATAAAGTTCATCATCGGTCCTGCAAAAATGGAGAGCGAACGTTGTCCTACCGTCTTACTACCAAACTGACGATTCCAGGGAGCAATTTGGGTTTCCTTGTTTTTACTAACCATCATTGCTTGTGGATGAACCTTTAAATGCCTTATTTCCCCATCCACATCCAGCTTGATCATTAGACTGTGTTCCAAATCAATTTCTTCCACAACGCCAACTAGACTATCCAGACGTTTATCGAAATCATTCAGATAAATATGAGTGATTTGATCATCATGTATAGCAAGCGCTACCCGTTGTCCTTGATTAATCTGAACCATTTCCGGATCTTCGCCTGCCATGCGCACAAAGCCGCCGATAGGTAACAAGCGGAGAGTATAGCGAGTCTCATCCTTCTTAAATGAGAGTAGTTTAGGGCCAAATCCAATGGCAAATTCTCTCACTAAAATTCCTGCACGCTTAGCGAAATAATAGTGCCCCCACTCATGTATGGTCACCAGTACAAAAAACAAAAGTACTATTTGAAAAACATTCTGCAACGTAGCCAATTCGCAACGTCCTCCCTTTAGCATCGTTTAGTCAAGTATGTGCCATGGCTAGGCTCGTTCTTTAAGATTAACATTATTCACAATACGAATACAAACTGCACCATGTTATGAACATATTATCTTGCTAACGAATTCATGCTAGAGAACATCTTCATTCGAACATATTAATTTATGCGTTTGGCAGCAAGTCTAGCCCAGGAATCGGCTTCCAAAATCTGATCTAAATCAGGCTTAGATACAATAACATGTTTGTCCAACACATCCGAAATAATCTCTTCTATTTGCAGAAATTTAATTTCACCTTTTAAGAACCGATCAACCGCAGCTTCGTTGGCCGCATTGAATACTGTTGTAGCCGTACCCCCTGCTATTCCACTGTCATAAGCCATTCTCAAACATGGAAACCGATCAAAATCCATCTCACGAAAATTCAGTTTCCCTATTTGTGCAAGGTTCAATGATGCCGTCGGTGTCTTTAAACGTTCCGGATAAGTAAGCGCATATTGAATCGGCACTCTCATATCAGGGTTACCCAACTGAGCTATTATGCTATGATCAGCAAATTCTACAAAGGAATGAATGATACTCTCCGGATGAATAAGCACTTCGATCTGCGAATACTCTAACTGGAACAACCAATGAGCTTCAATCACTTCGAGTCCTTTATTTACCATCGTTGCAGAATCAATAGTGATTTTTGCGCCCATGGACCAATTAGGATGCTGCAGCGCTTGCTCAACAGTAACATCCTGTAAATCCTTACGCGTGCGGTCTCTAAATGAACCGCCAGAAGCTGTTAATGTTATTTTATGTACACTTTTCATGGATTCGCCGTTAAGACATTGAAAGATAGCTGAATGCTCGCTATCGATTGGCAGCAATTTAACGCCGCGGCGCTTAACCTGCTCTGTTACGATATGCCCTGCTGTAACCAATGTTTCTTTATTAGCCAGCCCTATCTGCTTGCCAGCCTCAATTGCAGCAAGTGTCGGTCGAAGCCCTTGACTGCCAACCAAGGCACTGACCATGTAGTCGGCATCCGTCCCGGCAGCAACCTCTAGTAAACCATCGTCACCGTAATAAATCCGAGTCGTCGAGGGAATCATTAGCCTTAATTCATCTGCTAAGCTTTTCGTTGCAACCGATACCTTCTTGGGCTTAAATTGATTGACTTGCTCGGCTAACAACGTTAAGTTATAACCTCCAGCAAGCCCCTCAACAGCAAAAAGCTCCGGATAATGTGAGATCACATCTAACGTTTGGGTTCCAACTGAACCTGTAGATCCAAGGATCGCAATGCGTTTCATCTTACTTCACCTCAACAATGAATTAGGCATGAGGAATCAAAGAAAGCAGATGAACCGCTGGAAACACAATCAACCAGCTGTCCACTCGGTCCAATACACCGCCGTGTCCGGGTAAAAGCGTCCCGGTATCCTTAATCCCTTTAACCCTTTTATATGCAGATTGGATTAAATCTCCCATCTGCCCGACTATTGCAATTATGAGCCCTAATAACAAGGCTTGTTTCCAAGATAGCATGTCCGGTTGAATGAAAGAGAAACTGACGGCGACAGCCATGGATATGACGATACCGCCAACAGCCCCTTCAATTGATTTTTTCGGACTAATCGTTGGCCATAAAGGATGTTTTCCAAACGCAGAGCCGGTAAAATACGCACCGGAATCTGTCGCCCAAATACAAAAAAAGACAAGCAGCGTCCAAAAAATTCCACCATGCTCCATCATGCGAGTCTCAATCATATAATGGAATCCAATCCCAATATATACGACACCCAAGAACAGCGTAGAAATTTTATCGATGGTCACTTTATTTTTGGATGTTACAGTAATACATAGCATAATAAATAAAATCAGCCATGTCAGATGATCTAACGATGTTATGGAATAATCTCCTGCTGCTTTCCAAGGAAATGCTAAACAAACCACAGCCAAATAGCCTATCCACACCGTTATTTTATGCGCTTGTAAACTGTTCATTCGAACATATTCATTAAATCCGATTATGGACAGTATAAGGATTAAACCGGTAAACCAATAGGATCCCAAGTACAATAAGATGAAAAAAGCAAGACCTGCAGTAATCCCAGTAATGATCCTCTGCTTCAATTCCATTCCTCCATTACTTGCTACAAGCCGCCATATCTGCGCGCCCGACGTTGATATTCTGCCACGGCTTCATAAAAATGCTGTTCTGTAAATTCAGGCCAGCATAAGTCAGTAAACCAAAGCTCCGAATAAGCCAACTGCCACAGCATAAAGTTGCTGATGCGGAGCTCTCCACTGGTACGGATTAACAAATCCGGGTCAGGTAGTGGATGTGTTAATAAATAGCTTGAAAAAACCGAATCATCGATGGCTTCAGCTGTTATTTTACCGTCCGCTATATCTTGCGCCATCTGTTTGACTCCAGACAGCATCTCCTTGCGACTTCCATAATTCAAAGCAAAATTGAGAATAAGTCCTGTGTTATGCTTCGTTTGATCAATTGCATCGTGGACTGCCTTAAGGGTATAGTCTGGCACCCCTTCTTGCCATCCTGTCATACGAATTTGCACATTATTGGCAATCAATTCTTCAATTTCCTTTGGAAAAAATTCAAGAGGAAGCTTCATTAAATATTCGACTTCTTCCTTCGGCCGTTTCCAATTTTCTGTGGAAAATGCATACATCGTTAGCACGTTCACACCGATCGCATTCGCAGCCATTGTAATTCGTTTAACGTTCTTCATCCCCGAATGGTGACCGGCAATGCGCGGCAGCCCTCGCTTCTGCGCCCATCGACCATTGCCGTCCATGATGACCGCGACATGGTTCGGAATATTTTCAGCATCAATGCGCGAGATCTGTTCCTCACTGCGTTGATTACTTCCAAACCATTTTTTGAAAGGTATCATTTCATTTGCCTCCAATAAGGAAAGACTAAAAGCCCCCTCAAGAGGGGGTCTTTTCAAATTATACTTCCATAATCTCTTTTTCTTTTGATGCTAGAACTTTTTCAACTTCGCCGATATATTTATCGGTAAACTTCTGAATATCCTCTTGATGTTTACGAGATTCATCTTCAGAAATACCGTTCTTCTCCAGCTTCTTGATGTCATCATTCGCATCGCGGCGAATATTTCGAATGGCTACCTTAGCCTCTTCCCCAAACTTGCGGGTCATCTTGACAAGATCCGCTCTGCGTTCCTCTGTCAATGCCGGTATAACGATACGAATCATCGATCCGTCATTGGATGGGGTAATACCAAGGTCCGATTTCATGATAGCTTTCTCGATAGCGGATACGGAACTTTTATCCCATGGTTGGATCATTAAAGTACGAGAATCCGGAGTATTGATATTGGCAAGTTGACTGATTGGCGTCATGGCTCCATAATATTCAACTTGTACACGATCCAGCAATGCTGGAGTAGCTCTTCCTGCGCGCAGGCTGGAAAGATCCTTCTTTAACGAGCCGATTGCCTTATCCATGCGGTCTTCCGCACTCTTTTTAATTGATTGTGGCATATTATTAAACACTCCCTTTTACAATCGTACCTATTTTCTCTCCGAGTACTACGCGTTTTATGTTACCACTCTCGGTAATGGAAAAGACGATTAACGGAATATTGTTGTCCATGCATAACGATGAAGCCGTTGAGTCCATAACACCCAGGTTTTTATTCAAAACCTCCATATAAGTAAGGGTTTCGAACTTCTCTGCGCTAGGATCCTTAAACGGATCTGCCGAATAGACTCCGTCTACTTTGTTCTTGGCCATCAGGATTACTTCTGCTTCGATTTCAGCCGCTCTCAATGCTGCAGTTGTATCGGTGGAGAAGTAAGGGTTACCCGTACCTGCAGCAAAAATAACAACTCTTCCTTTTTCAAGATGGCGGATTGCTCTCCTTCTAATGTAAGGCTCCGCTACTTGCTGCATCGTAATGGATGTTTGCACACGCGTTGGGACATCGATGGTTTCCAATGCATCCTGCAGCGCAAGTGAATTCATCACAGTGGCTAGCATTCCCATATAATCTGCCGTTGCTCGGTCAATCCCTTTTTCACTACCCGCAATGCCTCTCCAGATGTTTCCGCCGCCTACAACGATAGCCACTTCAACATTGAGTTCGACAACTTCCTTCACTTGCAAGGCAATGGATGTCATGACTTCTGAATCGATTCCATACCCAAGCTGTCCTGCCAATGCTTCTCCACTCAACTTCAATATAACTCGTTTAAAGATAGGACGTTCCAAGCTTAAATACCCCCGTTCAAAAAAGCAGCTATGGTTGTTTATGTTTAAAAAAGAAGGAACACTAAGTGTTCCTACGTTTCTTGTATCCTTATTTATTACTTCTTCACTTGTGCCATAACTTCTTCTGCGAAGTTTTCTTGTTTCTTCTCAAGGCCTTCACCTAGTTCAAAACGAACAAAGCGACGGATCGTGATGTTCTCGCCAATTGTAGATACTTTTTCGTTAAGAAGCTGGCTTACTTTTTTGTCAGGGTCTTTAATGAAGGATTGCTCCATCAAGCAATATTCTTCGTAGTATTTACCAATACGGCCATCCACCATTTTCTCAACGATGTTAGCTGGTTTGCCTTCGTTTAAAGCTTGATTTTTCAAGATTTCACGCTCTTTATCAAGCGCTTCTTGAGGCACTTCTTCACGACGTACAAATAAAGGGTTAGCTGCTGCAATTTGCATAGCAATATCTCTTGCAAACTCACGGAATTGATCTGTTTTACCAACAAAGTCAGTTTCACAGTTGATTTCTACAAGCACACCAATACGTCCGCCTGCATGGATGTAGGATTCAACAACACCCTCAGTTGCAATACGTCCTGCTTTGTTAGCTGCTGCTGACAATCCTTTTTCACGAAGCAATTCAGCGGCTTTGGTCAAATCACCGTTCGCTTCTTCCAACGCTTTTTTACAATCGAGCATACCTGCTCCTGTTTTTTCCCGCAATTCTTTTACTGCTGCTGCATTAACCGCCATGATTTGGCCTCCTTGTAAGATAGACTATGTACTCTAAAAAAAGGGCGGTGAAAGGATTTTGCACCTTTGAACCACCCTTTCCTATTCAGCCCTTAAGCTGTTGTTTGTTCACCTTGGTGTGCTTCGATAACTGCATCAGCGATTTTAGCTGTTAACAGCTTCACCGCACGAATCGCATCGTCATTACCAGGAATGACATAATCGATTTCATCTGGATCGCAGTTTGTATCAACGATACCAACGATTGGGATACCCAATTTGCGAGCTTCTGCAACCGCGATACGCTCTTTGCGAGGATCGATGATGAACAATGCGCTAGGAAGACCTTTCATGTTCTTGATACCGCCCAAGAACTTCTCCAAACGCTCTTGCTCCTTACGAAGAATAATAACTTCTTTCTTAGGAAGCACTTCGAATGTACCGTCTTCTTCCCATCTTTCCAATTCCTTCAAGCGATCGATACGCTTTTGGATTGTTTGGAAATTTGTTAAAGTACCACCCAACCAACGTTGGTTGATGTAGTACATTCCGCAACGCTCTGCTTCTTCCGCAACGGAATCTTGAGCTTGCTTCTTAGTACCTACGAATAAAATCGTGCCGTTATCGTCTGCAACGGATTTAACAAAGTTGTAAGCTTCTTCAACTTTCTTAACCGTCTTTTGCAAATCGATAATATAAATTCCGTTTCTTTCAGTGAAGATGTAACGATCCATTTTTGGATTCCAACGACGGGTCTGATGACCGAAGTGTACCCCTGCTTCTAAAAGCTGTTTCATGGAGATTACTGCCATCTTCACACACCTCCTCTAAATTGGTTTTTGGGTCTCCTCCGCCAGATCGCACTTTCGACATAAAACTTCCCACCAGGAAGCACCATTACGCGAATTGATCAGCGTGCGTTTTAACACCGTGAATAACTATACCACAACTGAAAATTGTATGCAATACCTGAAGTAAATAGAACAAAAGCCAAACCTTTATAAAAGGTTTAGCTTTTATCGTGAAGTAATAATCGACACCACTTGATTAAGATCCAATGCTCCTTTAAAAACATGAATCCCGGCTATAATCTTATCATTTAATTGCTGCTTGGCCATTATATCTTCAAAAGCCGCACGGTCTGTAATAACACCGCTTTTCATAAGCATATCGGCAACAACCCCTGCGGTTTGCCCTCCATTGATAAGAATATAAGTCTCCTTAACCGTTTCTTTGACTGCTAGCGGGGTTACAGCAGCAGCTGGCTGCTTGTCCTTCTCTTCCTTCAGCTTCTGCTGCACAAGAGTATCTACCTGCGCCTGAGTATACAGCTTCTGATCATTCTCAAAAACCTGATAATATTTAGAAGCCGCATCCTTGAGCTGCTGCCGGTCCATCCCGGCAGGAGAAGCAGGATTCGCAGTTGCACCTGTCTGTTTGCTCGGGGAGGCCGCAATGTTCATCAATTGCAGCAGAATAGCCCCAGCGATCAAGCCGGTTCCTAAACCGTACAATAATGATTTGTTAGTGGGCATTCAAACGTTCCTCCTGCTTTGCCAACTGGATGATCAGGTTGACTTCTCCCTTGTTCATGCCTAGTTTCTTCGCAATATGATCAATAGATTTACCTTGATCATACATAGTAAACAAATCGGAATATCGCACTTTCATATTCATAGGAGATTGCAACGCTTCAGCTTTATCGTCTATTACTTCAACGGCAATGTCTGCAGAAGCTTGACGCGGCTCTGGAGGAACAGAAAGAGGCTCTGTTCTCTGGCGGGAGAGTTGCTTTTGCAATTCTTCCGTAGTAACACCAAGCTTCATGATTTCTTGTCCGACTTGACCCGACTGCTTCTCAAGCATTTCAATGCGGGAGGTTAATCTGGCGGCTTGCAATTCGTAGTCCCGCCTAGTTTCAGCAAGCAGTTGAATCAATGCTTTATTTTGTTCATCCAATTCTGCAGTAAAATGCTCCATGGTTTCTTCAATTTCATAAATAGTAGGATTTTGTTGTCCTTTGGATATGCTTGGTTTAGGCATAATCTTGGCATATACAATAAAAACCAAACCAAACAAAACAATATAGACCCAAGGTTGATCCAATGCGTTCACCTTTTTCCAATCATTAGATTACAGAGATAAATCAATATGCTTTCCTTTATAAGGGTGATCATTCCGGCCAATTGCCTTCGAATCCTCTGTGGCACCGGCTGCCGGTTTACTTCTTGACTTTTGTCTGCGATCACCCGACTTGTCCCGTTCCTGGTCATGAACGGATGCATGAAGCACATCGTCCGCTTTACTTGCCACCTGACGCTCTTTCTCCGCATGTTTAAGAGACGCAGCAGCAAGCTGAACTTGATCCTGCTGAGGTTTATGATTCAATTGATTCTGCAGCATGCCTGCTTCATCATTTTTATGTAAGGCGAATTGGAGCTCAACCGGTCTCATACTCATGGAAACTCCTCCTTGAGTTTATAAAAGGTTTTATTATAACGGCATCATCGCTATATCTCCGTCGGACAAACGAAACCTTACACGAGTAATGGGATCCTTAATAAATTTTGTATAACGTCCGATAACCACTTTTGCACCACTATAAATAGTAGAAACGACTTCGACCTTGGCTTGGTCGGAATCCTCAAGCGACTTCTCAATCTCAAAAATTCGATCTTTAATCGTACTCTGCTCTTCTGTAAGTTGTCTTTTGGTATGGTTAAGCTTTATCCGCATAGCCACCTTATCAGGTCCCATTTGACCCGTTGCTGCTAATTGATCCAACAGGACCAACGCTTTGTCGGTTTTATCCACATTCTCGTTTACAGTTCGCAGCTGTGTTCTTAATTGCACCAGTTCATTGCGCAGGTCAGGCAGCACTCCAACTTCAATTACAGTTGCCGTAGACATCGAGTTTCCTATTGTTCGTGCGGCAACCAGCTCTCCAGCTTGAATAGTGCCTCCCACAATAAGTCCCTTGGTTCCTTTGCAAATGACCTCTTTACTTGCACGAATCGTTGAATGCATAATGCTTTGGCTGACCAGAACTTCATGAGCTATAATTGTAGCGTCTTGTATAAAAGAGCTTTTAATCCGTTTGCCGGCGCGGATTGTGCCTTTATTGTGACCCAAAATACCAGCGCTAATTTCAATAGACCCATCCGCATCCAAGTCGGCGCCTTCCACGCTACCCGTTATACGTATATCTCCAGCAGCTTTAATTTTAAATCCCGTCAAGACACTACCGCGAATAACAACAGAACCTACAAAATCTATATTTCCTATGTTATAGTCAACATCGCCGTTAACTTCAAAAATAGGAAATACATTTATTTTTTCACGTTCAGTTTGAGTGATCATTCCGTCAATAGCCGAATACATAGCGATTTGCTCTGCATCCATAACCACATTTTTCCCAGGTTTGAGACGTGCTTCCTTTCCGTCCTTCGCAGGCAATGCCTCTCCCGTTACAGCTCTGCCAGGAATGCCTTTAGTCGCAAGAATGCGTTGAGCTATTAATTGCCCTTTGCGTACATTATGGATGGTTGTAACCTCTTTGAAATCGACTTTGCCATCCTCAAGCTCTGTTGGCTTTTTGGAATCGTTGCCCAAATCAAATTGATAGCTAATATATCCATCATGACCGTTTTTCGGTGGCGTCCCGGTAGCAATTAGTGTTTTGCTCAAAAATATCTCTTTAGGATTACGGATAATGTCATTCAATTTTGAGCGATTGATTCCATGAGAAATTTGATAGCTTTTTAAAACCTCTTCAAGCTGTTCCATATTAAAAGTCAAGCTATCTTCATAGTTTTTAAATTGTAAGAAAGCATTAAGCTTATCATCGGACAAAGAAATTTCCATAAAAAAACTGAGTGGAATAGCTTGCTCCGCCATAATTTCCCTCACTTTCTAAGTATCAAGAATCTTGAAACAACTGCTCTTGGTAACGCCCAAGTGAGCCTCGAAGCCTTAAGATCGCTTTGGAATGCAGCTGTGAAATGCGTGAAGGCGACAGGTTCATTACCTCAGCAATTTCACTTAAGGATAATTCCTCGTAATAAAAAAGTGAGACTACCGTTCTTTCCTTTTCTGTCAGCCTTTCAATCGCTTTGGCCAAAGTTTCTTTCAAATAAAACTCATTTACTTTATATTCAGGATTTTTAGCCTTCTCATCTATGAGTAAGGAAAGGCGCGTTTCCGAATCTTCTTCACGAATAGGGTCGTCAATAGAGCAAACGGTTGTAATAGCTATTTCTTGCACCATCTGCCGAAAATCATTTTCACTAACCTGCAAATACGAACTAATTTCCTCATCGGTAACGGAACGCAAGTACTGCTGCTCCAGCTTCTGGTAAGCCTCTTCAATTTTCTTTGACTTTTCACGCACGGATCTCGGTACCCAGTCTCCCTGGCGCAGACCGTCTATAATGGCACCACGGATACGCCAGGAAGCATAGGTTTCAAATTGCAAACCACGCAAGTAATCGAATTTTTCAATAGCATCAATTAATCCCATAACGCCAAAGCTGGCCAAATCATCTTTTGCCACATTTTTCGGTAAGCCAATAGACAGACGGTTCGAAACATAATCCACTAAAGGTAAATAAGTTTCGATCAGCGACTGTTTTGCTTCAATCAAGCCGGATTCTTTCCACTGCTTCCAGACGTCAATATTGGATAAATGCGACTTTTGTTGAATCATTAACGGTTGCCACCACCCTTATTTTTCCGTCATGTGACGTACGGCTTGAGCCAGCTCCCCTGCATCCAAGTTCTGTTTGCTAGATAGCTTTGGGGGATTCAATGGAGCGAAGCCCGTTCCTCCACCGGATGAATTCGATCCCTTAAGCATTTCGTGCAGGGCCGCATCTTCATCCGGTGTTGACATATCTAGTGTTGTCCCTTTGTGTTCATCTGCAGGTTCATGGTGTAGCGCCTCAGTTACGGCTAATTGGTTAAATCCTGCAATCGTCCCTAGCACCCAACGGAACAAAAAGACGATCGCAAACAATATAATGAAACTGTAAAAGCTTCTTAACAACGTCGTCATCCAAATATTATTGAAAATAGAAATCAAAAATGTAAGTACAAACGATATGCCGCCAACAATAAAATTCCAGCGAATAGTACCTAACATAGCCTACAGCTCCTTTACTCCTTGTAATACACTTCGGATTAAAAGGACGCCCGTTTGGCAGTCGAATTCAATAGTTCTTCCATAGTTGCCACCCGTGTCTTCTGCCCGCAATGGTATGGAAAATTGCTTCAGCATCACTTTGCAGGATTCAACATTTCTAGGTCCAATACGCATCGTGTCGGAATTGCCTGCAAAAGCGAACATTTGTGCGCCACCCGCCATTTTTGCTTCTAATCTGCTGACCACAGCTCCTAATGCCTGCATTCTGGAAATCATATCCGGAATTGCAGTATTAGCATACTTGGCGATATTTAATTTGCCTTCTCTCGCAATATCGGAATCAGGCAGCATAACATGTGCCATTCCTGCGACCAAAGCTTTTGAATCATATAGAGTAAGACCAACGCAAGACCCTAACCCTGTCGTTTTCAGCACCCCGGTCAAGTGTGTAACATTCAGATCAGCCATGGCTACTTTAATATAGTTATCTTGAATCATGGAGTTTCTACTCCCAAAGCAGCAAAAATTTTGTCGAAAGATTCCGGATCGGGGATGAGGAAGAAATGACCTTCTATTTCATCATTGCCGTCCAAAAATTTCGTATCAATAAGTAAAGCAGAGTCTCCCATTTGACCGAATTGGAGAAGACCGTAACTCAGAATCGCACCCGCCATATCGATAGCCAAGGAGGGTACAGTTGGTGACATATAAAGCCTTGTAAAATCAGCTAATGAAGATAAATAAGAACCTGCCAAAATATTACCTATTTCGCTTAAAGCGGAAAGCTCCATCTCTGTATAATGTTCGTCATCAACCACGTCAATCCCTACCAGGTTACGCAATAATTTTTTGGCGGAATCTAGCGATAATATGAAAAATAAGTTGCCTGGAGTCTCTCCTTCTACCCTCAGGAAAATAGCAATGACCACTTGCTCATCTCCGCCGACACTATCCGCAATTTCCTCAAAAGCTACCATCCGGACTTGCGGAACCAACATATCTACCGGTTTATCGAGCAATTTGGACAAAGCAGTAGCTGCATGTCCAGCACCTATATTTCCTACTTCCTTGAGGACATCCACTTGAAAATCTGCGAATCGATCAAATAATCCCACACAAATTACTCCTCCAGATTTTCTAGTTGGATAATTTCGCTTTTGTTTAAAACTTCTTCAAGATTTAAAAGAATTAAAAGTCGTGTGTCGCTTACTTTCGCTATTCCTTGCAAGTATCTGGCTTTAATTCCTCCAACAACCTCAGGCGGGTCATCAATGCAATCCGTGTCGACATCTATGACATCATTAGCGGAATCAACGATCAAGCCTACCTCAATATCCTTTACTGCCACAATAATAATTCGTGTATTGTCTGTATATTCATTTTCGGTAAATCCAAATCTGCCGCGAAGATCGATAACAGGGGTAACCACGCCACGCAAATTGATGACACCCTTAACAAACTCAGGTGTTTTGGGAACTCTAGTCATTGGCTGCATACGCTCGATCGTACGCACCTTTTCTACCTCAACGCCGTACTCTTCATGTGCCAAGGCAAATACGATTACTTTGATTTCTTTTCCCATATTCCCGTGCCTCCTCTTAGTTATCAGCTAGCATCTGTTAAGTTAATTTACTGAAGATTACTTAATAAGTGCATTCGTATCAATAATTAACGCCACTTGCCCGTCTCCTAAAATAGTTGCACCGGAAACAGCAAACAATTTGGTGAAATATTTACCCAGCGTCTTTAGAACAATTTCTTGTTGACCAATAAATTCGTCTACCACAAGGGCCGCAAGTCGTTCCCCTTTACGTATGACCACAATCTGTGTTTCTCCTGTAAACTCATCGGCTGCACCTGGTACATCAAACAGCTTGGCTAATGGAACCAAAGGGATAACACTGTTGCGGTAATCCACCATCAGATTGCCATGAACGACGCGAATCTGTTCTTGTTTGATAGCTGCTGTCTCCACGATAGAGGAAAGCGGAATCGCATATTTCTCACTGCCCATACGAATCAGCATTGCTGAAATGATGGACAAGGTCAGAGGCAATTGAACGGAAAATTTGGAGCCTTTACCTAGTTTGGAAGTAACCTGTACTTTTCCTCCCAAGCTCTCAATCTTGGTTTTTACAACATCCAGCCCTACGCCACGACCGGATAAATCAGAAATTTTGTCAGCTGTACTGAACCCTGATGCGAAAAGCAGCAAATATACTTCTTCATCCGACAATCGAGTAGCCTGGTCCTGCGTTACGACTCCTTTTTTAATTGCCGTTCTCAGAACATTATCACGATTAATTCCACGTCCATCATCTTCGATTTCTATGAACACATGATTTCCGCTATGATACGCCCGTAAATTGATTGTGCTCGTTTCTGACTTTCCAGCTGCAATTCGATCTACTGTAGGCTCAACTCCATGATCAACCGCATTTCTCAGCAAATGAACAAGCGGGTCGCCAATTTCATCGACTACGGTTCTATCCAGCTCTGTGTCGGCACCGGTAATGATTAAATCCACCTTTTTATCCAAGGTTTTGGCTACGTCACGAATCATTCTCGGAAATCTGTTAAATACAGTGTCTATTGGAACCATGCGCAGTTTCAAGACGATTCCTTGAAGATCACTGCTGACTCTAGTCATATGTTCAACCGTTTCGGTCAGCTCGCTCTTTTTAATTTCACTGGCAAGCTGTTCCAGACGGACCCGATCAATCAGCAGCTCGCTAAACAGGTTCATAAGCGTATCCAATCGTTCAATATCAACACGAATGGTCCTGTTAGCCACTGGAGCATTTGCTGCTGCCGGCTTCTTAACTTCTACCTTTTCCTGTGACTCAGCCTCGGCTGTTGCTGAAGCTGCTGCGATCTCTTGTTGAGCAGCCATAACTGGAGGCTTCATCAGTTCATCCAGCTTGGCCGAGTCCAATACGCTAACTATAGCTTTATCGATTTCGGATACACTGGAAATTTGCTTCTGGAGGCTTGCCTGATCCGTACTGGATATGAAAAAGACAGAAAACTCATTATCAAATCGCTCTTGTTCAATATCCTCTACAGGAGGGTTCGACTTAATAACCTCACCATTCTGCTCCAATACATTGAATACCATATAGGCACGGGCAGCCTTAAGAACACAATCCTCACGAACCCCAACCTCAATGTAAAATACGCTAATTCCTGCTTCAATCGACTGTTGGATAATGGATAATTGAAATTCATCCAATACTTCAGCAGAGGAAGCTTCCCCCTTCACAGGAGCAGCATTTCCGGCAGCTCCGCCACCTTTTAAATACTCGCCAGTTACGATGGATTTCAAGGCTGCAACGATAACGGATACGTCGGCCTTCCCCGTTCCCCCTTGAATGATATCTTCAACCATAGATTCCAGGGAATCCAAGCTTTTGAAGATACAGTCAAAAATAAAAGAATCCATTTTTAACTTACTATTCCGAACCAGGTCCAGAACATTTTCCATCTCATGTGTTAGCGAAGCCAGATCCTCAAAGCCCATCGTTGCCGACATTCCTTTGAGCGTATGCGCAGACCGGAAAATGTTATGTACGATACTAATATCTTCAGGGCTGCTTTCAAGACTCATCAAATTATCGTTCAAAGCTTGTAAATGCTCCCTGGATTCGTCAATAAACATAGATAAATATTGATTCATCTCCAAAACCATACACCTCCGTCAATGTAGTTCATCCCTAATGCAGTAGTTACACTTCACTTAAATTAAATTCAATTCGTATTCGTAATGACTGCATGGGATATCTTCCGGGCAATTTCCTGCTGAGGCAGCACATGCATAACGCAGTCCAACTCCACAGCAGCTCTTGGCATCCCATATACAATGCAGGTTTCTTCTGATTCCGCGATAGTAGTAACAGCCCCTGCCTGCTTTAATGCCTGCATCCCTTTAGCGCCATCCGCCCCCATTCCTGTCATAAGAACGATGTGCCGTTTTAATTCTTTGAGCGGAAGTATCGATTCAAAAAGGACATCAACGGATGGTCGATGACCGCCCCTTGGCTCCTCTTGATTCAAATGAATTTTGTACATTCCTGGGCCGTTCCGGGCTATAGTCATATGATAACCTCCAGGCGCTACATAAGCAGTGCCATTTTGAAGAATCATTCCATTTTCTGCTTCCACTACCTTCAGCTCGGATACAGAGTCCAGCCGCTGCGCCAAAGATTTGGTGAAATTAGGCGGCATATGCTGAACGATTACGATTGGAGCTGGTATATGTCCAGGAATCTGCGAAATGACTTGATGAAGTGCCCTGGGCCCTCCAGTCGAAGTCCCGATAGCTACAAGATGACTTACATGTGATGACGGTTTCAATTGCTGCTGCTTTTCAGAAATCGACTGAACTACGGTTTCTGAGACTGGTGCTACTCTTGGTGATGGTTTGGCAACCAATGGATTTAATTGAAACTTGTTGACATTCGTTTTAACTGCTATATGAAGCTTCTCCAGTAGTGCTGTTTTTACTTTGTGAAGATCTAAAGAGATGGACCCTGATGGCTTTCCGATAAAATCAACGGCACCTCGTTCTAATGCAGTTATCGTTTCCCTCGCACCATCTTGTGTTAAACTGCTCAGCATGACCACTGGAGTCGGCTGCTCAGACATGATGGCCTTCAGAGCATCAAGTCCGTTCATCTCGGGCATTTCGATATCCATCGTTACCACGTTCGGTTTAAGCTTTTTCACAAGCTCTACGGCTTCCTTACCGTTCTTTGCGGTTGCAATTACTTGAAACTGAGGATCCTCCGTAATGAGGTCAGTAATGATTTTTCTCATAAAAACAGAATCATCGACTACGAGCACTCCATATGGTTTCACTATGATCTAACACCTCCATGTTGTCTGTTTGGTTGGCACAAGAGGTTGTTACTGTTTAAGAAGTCTTATCATTTTCGATAAAAATCCTTTGACCGCCCCATCTTGATTTTCAGCAGGTGTTTGTTTGGCAATGTAATCCTCCACTAACTTATCAATAGCCTGAGAAGCTGGAGAAGAAGGGAATTCAATTGTAAAAGGAACCTGTTTTTTAACTGCTTTGGATACATGGTTATCATCAGCAACAAACCCTAGTGTCGGAATATCAAGCTGCAGGAATTGCTTGGCTACCATGCTGATCTTGTCTGCTGTTTGCTTGCCTTCCTTCCAATCCGTCGCTCGATTTACAACAAGCTTGAACTTGACTGGCTCATTCATAGAGTTAACCATTTTTATAATGGCATAAGCATCTGTGATGGATGTTGGTTCCGGTGTAGTAACAACGAATGTTTCTTCCGCAGCTAGAATGAATTTCAGCGTTTCCTTCGACAATCCAGCTCCAGTATCGAAAATAATAAAATCAACTGAACCATTTAATTGATTAACCTGATTTGCAAAATAATCGAGCTGTTCCTCCGTTAACCTTATTAAATCATTAAATCCGGATCCGCCTGCGATAAATTGAAGATCATTATAACCGGTTTGAATAATTTCCCAGATCGTCTTCTCTTTTTTGAGGAGGTGATACAAATTATACTTAGCTGTAATCCCCATCAAAACATCAATATTGGCTAAGCCGATATCGGCATCAAACACAAGAACCTTAAAGCCTTTCTTCTGTAGGGTAAGAGCAAAATTCAAAGTAAAATTTGATTTGCCTACCCCGCCCTTGCCGCTTGTTACAGTAATAATTCGTGTCGTCTTGGGCAACTGCTGGTTTTGCTGGCTTGAAATGAGATTCCGAAGTCCTTGTGCCTGATCATTCATTGTTACTGGCCCCCAGTATCAAGTCAATGATATGTTGTTCCGCCAATTCCGTAATATCATCCGGTACACTTTGCCCATTGGTAACATAGGATAATTGAAGCTTGAAATCATGGACAAGATTGACGACGGAGCCGAATGAGTCGGTTTCATCCATCTTAGTGAACAATACCTTGTCCAGCTTAAATTTCGTAAAGTTATCCGTTATTGCTTTCATGTCTTTATATTTGGTTGTTAAGCTCAATACAAGAAACGTTTCACTTTTTCCCTGTGAGCGTAAAAGCGAATTTAATTCGGACACATACATCTCGTTGCGATAATTGCGGCCTGCAGTATCCATAAATATAAGATCACAATCTTTTAATTGCTCGTAGGCTTTAGACAAGTCCTGTGGGGAAAAAACAACCTCCAACGGAACGTTTAAAATGGTCGCATACGTCTTTAGCTGTTCTATGGCTGCAATTCGGTAAGTATCGGAAGTGATGAATCCGACCTTACGATTATATTTAAGCACCTGCTCTGCAGCCAGCTTGGCAATCGTCGTTGTTTTACCTACCCCTGTTGGTCCTACAAAATGAACTATTCTTGTATCAGGGGCCATATGCTTCGATTCCCCTACCATAAACAGACCAAGCAATTGCTTGCGAATTAATTTCATTGCCAGCTCGTCTGTCAATGTCAGACCTTCAACATTGACTATTTCCGTCACTTCAGTAATAACTTGTTGGACGAGAACCGGGTCTAGTTCCTGATCCAGCATCCGCTGCTGCAGCGTTGCCAAGGACGGATCCATGGGAGACTGCTGGAAGCCCTGGACTGAAAGCTTATGCATAAACTCTTTCATCTGCTTAAGCTCTTGGAGCAATATATCTTCCTTTGTATTAACCGCTACCGCTGCTGATGCTGATGCAAGCGGCGCTTGTTGTGCGTTTTGTACTTGTTGTGTTTGTGGTACGTATTGTGCCTGTTGTGTTTGTGGTACGTATTGTGCCTGTTGTGTTTGTGGTACGTATTGTGCCTGTTGTGTTTGTGGTACGTATTGTGCCTGTTGTGTTTGTTGTGCTTGTGGTACATGTTGTGCCTGTTGCGCTTGTGGCATATGATTTTGAACCTTTACGGCAACCGGCGGTGGGCTGGGTATAAGGACATCCGGTACCTCAGGAAAAGACAGTGCAGGCTCATCCACTCTTTTGGGCAGCACAGCTCCCGCACTGTTGTTCGGTCTTGAGTACGCCATCTGAGCGGTCTGTAAAGAATTATAGCTCTTAGGCGCTTGCTCCTGCAGCACCGCAGGTGCTGGCGATGAGGCGGCTTTTGTAGAGCTTGCTGCGGCTGTTGAATCCGTTGCCGCGAGCACTTCAATCTTTTTCTTGGAAAACATCCCCATAAAGCCGCCTGAACGTATTTCTTTTGTACTTAAGATGACCGCATCTTTTCCTAAGTCAGTTCGAATTTTTTGTAAAGCATCTGGCATAGAATCAACTACGTAGCGCTTCACTCTCATAAATTAACTACCCCCATGCTTTGAATTTCAACGTTGGGTTCGAGTTCGCTGTAGGAAAGAACCGGTATATCCTGCATAGTCCGTTCCAAAAGCTGTCTTAAGTACATCCGAATCGTAGGTGAGGTCAATACGATTGGCTGTTGGCCTGATTGAAGAAGCTTCGTCACTTGATCGGTTATTCGTTGGTATATCATTTGCGTAGAAGATGGGTCTAAAGCCAGATAGCTGCCCTGATCCGATTGCTGTACGGATTCAGCAATTTTCTTCTCGAGTGTGGGACCAACGGTAATCACCTTAAGCGAATCCCCATTACTTGCAAATTGCTGTGTAATTTGCCTGGATAAAGCTTGTCTAACATATTCGGTCAAGATTTCAGGATCCTTGGTATATGTTCCATAATCCGCCAAGGTCTCCAGTATTGTGACCAAATCACGTACCGATATTTTTTCTTTCAATAATTTCACAAGCACTTTCTGGATATCCCCAATGGATAACACATTCGGAATAAGATCATCCACCAACACAGGATAGCTCTCTTTGACATTCTCTATTAATGATCTTGTTTCCTGACGTCCCAGCAGCTCATGAGCATGCTTCTTAATGATTTCCGTTAAATGAGTGGCTACAACAGAAGGCGGATCAACTACAGTGTAACCGGATAATTCAGCCCGTTCCTTCATTATTTCATCGATCCACATGGCTGGTAATCCGAAAGCAGGCTCCAGAGTGTCGATACCTGTGATTGAATCATCGTCTATGCCCGGGCTCATGGCCAGGTAATGATTCAATAGAAGCTCACCGCGTGCAACCATGTTACCTTTAATTTTGATTACATATTCATTTGGCTTCAATTGAATGTTGTCACGTATTCGGATTACCGGTACGACAACCCCCAGCTCAAGCGCACATTGTCGACGAATTAATATAATACGGTCTAATAAGTCCCCGCCTTGTTGAGTGTCTGCCAGTGGAATCAATCCATAGCCAAACTCAAACTCAATGGGATCCACCTGCAATAAACTAATGACACTTTCAGGACTTCGAACTTCCTCAATTTGCTGTTCTTCCTCCAGCAATTCTTCCTTTGCTTGCTGCTTGACCAAATTTTGCTTCATTTTCATTGCCGCAAAAGCCAACAGAACAGCAATCGGGAATGTAGTGAAAAAGTGAATAGGTGTAAAAATACCCAGCAAAGTAATGGTACCGGCGACAATATACAGGAGATTAGGATAAGAGAAAAGCTGCTTCGTTAAATCATGAGCCAAATTACCATCCGATGAAGCTCTGGTAACAATTAAGCCTGCTGCCGTAGAAATTAGAAGAGCAGGAATCTGACTAACTAATCCATCACCTATCGTCATGATCGAGTATAGTTCTCCTGCTTCGGAGATACTCATCCCCTTCATGCTCATTCCTATAACGAGTCCGCCCAATAAATTGATAATCAGGATGATAATGCCGGCAATGGCATCTCCCTTTACGAATTTACTGGCACCATCCATCGCTCCATAAAAGTCAGCCTCATTGGAAATTTTCTCACGGCGCTCTTTCGCTTGCTGCTCATTAATCAAGCCTGCATTCAAGTCTGCATCAATAGCCATCTGCTTACCCGGCATAGCATCCAATGTAAATCGGGCAGCCACTTCGGCAACGCGCTCAGAACCTTTGGTAATAACGATAAATTGAACAATAACCAGGATTATAAACACTACAAAACCGACTACGATATTACCCTGGGCGACAAAAGAACCAAAGGTTTTGACCACATTACCGGCATCCGCATTTGCCAAAATGTTACGAGTTGTCGAGACATTTAAGGCTAGCCTAAACAAGGTGGTTATTAATAAAAGGGAAGGAAATATTGAAAATTGCAAGGCTTCCTGAGTATTCATGGAAACAAGGATAATCATCAAAGCAATAGAAATATTAATGATCAGCAATACATCTATAAGCCATACGGGTATAGGAACAACCATCATCATTATAATGCCAATTACACCTATCAGTACGACCAGATCTTTTACTTTCATTACGCATGTCCTCCTTTCCTAAGCTAGTTAGCCTTACCTTTTACCTTATATACATAGGCTAAGACTTCAGCGACAGCCTGGAACATATCGGCCGGGATGGCTTCTCCAATCTCAACTTGAGCATAAAGCGCGCGAGCTAAAGGTTTGTTCTCCATAGTAACAATACTGTTCTCTTTCGCAATTTGTTTAATTTTTAATGCAATATAATCCGTACCCTTTGCAAGAACCGTTGGCGCCTGCATGTTTTTAGAATCATACTTCAATGCTACAGCGAAATGCGTAGGGTTAGTAATGACAACATCAGCTTTTGGAACTTCCTGCATCATACGCTGCATAGCCATTCTTCGCTGCTTTTCACGGATTTTACCTTTTATTAACGGATCCCCTTCCGTCTTCTTATATTCGTCTTTAATATCCTGCTTGGACATTCTCAGGTTCTTTTCAAACTCATATTTCTGGTACATATAATCAAACAGTGCTAGTACGATCAGAATAAGTCCGATTTTGATTCCCAATTTAAACGTAACGGATCCGGCAAACACAAATATATTTTCCAGAGGTAGTCTGGCAAGATCCATTAAATGACTTTTCTCAGCCCAAAGCGTTGAATAAACAACATAGCCGATAATGGACATTTTAAGTACAGACTTCATAAAATCTACAACAGTCCGCATAGAGAAAATGTTTTTGGCACCTTCTATCGGATTCAGCTTATTGAATTTCATCATGAGTGGATCGGTAGTCATTAGAAATCCTATTTGCAAATAATTACTGAAAATAGCTGTGACTACAGTTATTAACAGGATCGGTGTAAGAAGCATCAAGCTCTGAATAACGAGTTGTTTGAAGAGTGAGCCCACATTTTCGATAGATAAATTAAGCAATAAATAATCGTTAAATACAGACCGGAACACATTCATCAGCTGATCCTTCATATAACCGCCGAACAAATAGAACGATAAGAATGCGAAAAACAAAATAAAGGCAGCAGGCAAATCCATACTCTTAGCAACTTGTCCCTTTTCTCTGGATTCCTGCCGTTTTTTGGGAGTAGCCGGTTCTGTTTTTTCGCCCGCAAACATCTGTAAATCTAGCTGTAAACGAATACGTTCCACATCCAGTCCTCCCGGTTAACCCGCAAATAACCCAAAAAACTTTTGCAAGTGGTCGAGCATTGAAATAAAGGTATCCTTGAATACATCCTCATACGCTGGAAATAACAAAATCAATAATACGAAGCCTATGATCATTTTGAGTGGCGCCCCAATAACAAAAATATTAAATTGAGGAGCTACCCTGGTTAGCAAGCCAAGTCCAATATCAGTTAAAAAAAGAGCTACGATAACCGGAGATGCCATCTGCAAGCTAATCGCAAATACGGTTGAGAAAGTTTTCAACAAAAATTGTGAAATCTGCCCACCGTACATCCTCGTGAACATGTCATTGGATAATGGAATCCATTCATAACTTTCTATTATTGCTTTGAGCAGAAGGTGATGCCCGTTAAAAGACAGAAACAACAGCATCGCGATCATATACTTCAAATTACCGATAACAGGCGAGGATGCTCCAGTCATAGGATCAATAACATTTGCAATCCCAAACCCTATCTGTATATCAATAAAGGAACCGGCTATCTGCACGATAGTAAAAAACATATAAGCAATAAAACCAAGACAGACACCAACAAGTATCTCCCGTATGACCGTCAGTAAGTAAAGAGAATCAAGCGGAACCGTAGTTGTTGTGCCTGTTACTGTGTATGCCATTAATGTTACGAAAAAAGCAATCCCAACTTTAAAATGTGCCGGGACATTTTTGGCCGAAAAGACGGGTACTACGACAAAAAAGGAGGTTATCCGACAAAAGAAAAGCATGAAGCCAGGAAAAAATTGATTAACCCATTCCAATAGACTCACTACCTAGCCGACATATTTATAAAGGTTATTCAACAGGTTATAAGTAAAATCAACCAACGTTGTCAGAATCCAAGGACCAAAGGCCAATACCGCAAGAAGTACGGCTACAATCTTCGGAACAAAAGCCAAGGTCTGCTCTTGAATCTGAGTGGTTGCTTGAAAAATACTAATGATCAATCCAACTAGCAGAGCGAGTACCAGCATGGGAGCACTAGCCTTCAAGACCGTATACACAGCCTCACCGGCCAGATGGATGACAAACTCGGAACTCACGATTTCTTCTCCTCCTGCTTGGGTCAGAGTACCCTAAGAGTTTTTGACTAGGCAAAAACTGACTTTGTAAGCACCGACCTTACGTATTGTAGCTTAGCAGCAAGGATCTCACGACAAGATACCACCCGTCGACCAAGATAAACAACAATATTTTAAAAGGCAATGAAATCATTACGGGAGGAAGCATCATCATCCCCATTGCCATGAGTGTGCTTGCTACTACCATGTCGATGACCAAGAATGGAATGAATATCATGAATCCCATTTGAAAGGCTGTCTTAAGTTCACTTATTGCATAAGCGGGAACTAAAGCTGTTAAAGGTGTATCCGCGACGCCGCTTGGCGGTTGTGCTTTGGAATAATCCAAAAACAGTTTTAAATCCTTTTGTCTTGTGTGCTCAAACATGAAACTTTTTATCGATAATGAAGCTTTATCCAATGCTGCTGTTTGAGTAATTTCGCCCTTGAGATACGGCTGCAGTGCCGTCTGATTTAAATCACCCAAAGTAGGGGCCATTATAAAAAAGGTCAGGAACAAAGCTAATCCAATCAGCACTTGATTGGGCGGCATTTGCTGGGTTCCAAGCGATGTTCTGACAAAACCAAGGACAATAATAATTCGAGTAAAACTGGTCATCAGAACAAGAATTGCAGGCGATATGCTTAATATGGTGATTAGCAATATGATATTGATTGTACTTGCAGCCCCACCTGTATTACCGGAGGAACCAATATCAATATTAATTCCAGGTATCGGATCAGCCGCATAAGCATATGTACTATAGAACATTATGGCTAACAAGGATAATGCGGTTAAAGCTCCAGCTTTCCATTTCATGGCTTATCATTCAACCGATCTTTGTTTTTGTCATCCATCAACAATTCCTCCACCATCTTCTTGCGATCAGACAAATGCTGCATTTTATTGTGGAATACTTGCTGAAAGGATGCCGTTATATCGGACTCTTCTACATCAATCGTGTCATCCTGCTTCTTTCTCAGTTTGCTCAGCCATCCGCTGAAAGTCTCAAAATTGACTGTATTAGAGCTGCCGACTGTCAGCATATCCGTTATATAAGCAACTTCTTCGGCATCATCAATTTTCTCCATCAATTGTACGTTGTCTCCGACTCCAACAATATAAAGCGAATGACCAATTTCAATGACTTGAATGGATTTGTTTGGCCCGAGCGGCACTCCGCCTAAGGAGCGAAGAGAACGACCAAATAAAAATTTATTTTTTTTGGCTAGAAACTTAATAATCACGAAAAACAATCCGATAATAAGAATAAGAAAAAAAATAACTTTAACGACCATCCACATAGTATCAGCTGTACTTATTCCAGGATAGTCCATATTAGGTGCATCATTCGGAAACTTATCCGCAGCAGTGCCGGATTCCCCATAACAAACTATAGAGAATCCAGCTAGTTGAATCATCCCCACGAATATAAATGAACAAATTCTGGTTGCGAGTCTATTCAAGTTTCACATTCCTTTCGGTTTATGTCAGACTCTCCCCTTACCGTTATTATCCCAACGTTTTCTTAATAGCTTCGATAACACGATCTGCCTGGAAGGGCTTCACAATAAAATCTTTGGCACCCGCTTGAATAGCATCAATAACCATAGCTTGCTGTCCCATAGCGGAACACATAATAACTTTTGCATTCGGATCTAATTTTTTGATTTCCTTTAGTGCAGCAATTCCATCCATTTCGGGCATCGTGATGTCCATAGTAATTAAATCAGGACGCACTTCTTTAAATTTTTCGATAGCTTGGGCGCCATCATTCGCTTCACCACAGACTTCATAACCATTTTTAGTCAAAATGTCTCGGATCATCATTCTCATAAAAGCTGCATCGTCTACAATCAAAATTCGGTTTGCCATGGGTAAACAGTCCTCCTAGGGGTTAGTTAGTATTGTAATTTTTGAATTCGATCCCACTGGTTCACTATATCAGTTACACGTACCCCAAAGTTCTCATCGATTACGACGACCTCACCTTTAGCGATCAGCTTATTGTTGACAAGGATGTCAACCGGCTCACCGGCAAGTTTGTCCAGCTCGATAATGGAACCTTGCGAAAGCTCAAGTATATCCTTAATTACCTTATGTGTTCTACCTAGCTCTACTGTCACCTTAAGTGGTATATCTAACAATAGATTAAGGTTAGTATCCTCCGCAGGGGTTAATTGAGTTGTATTAAATCCTGTGAACTGGGCTGGCTGCACGTTAACATCCCTTACAGGACCCGCACCATAAGCCGCAGGAGCAGGAGGCTGTTGATACATCGGTTGCTGTGGTGGATACATAGGCTGTTGATACATCGGCTGCTGTGGCGGATACATAGGTTGCTGGTACATCGGTTGTTGTGGCTGCATAGATGGATCTAGATACATCGGCTGCTGATACATCGGCTGTGCATATGGATCATGCATAGGTGGTGGTGCTACAGGCTGCTGTTGAACCGGCGCTGGTGGTGGTGTTGGAGCAGCAGGTGCTGCGGCCGCCGCGGTTTCCTCAACTACGTCTCCCCCTCCCATTAATATCGATACCATGTCCTTAGCAAAAGGAACCGGCAGCAATTGCATAATTGTGGAATCAATCAAATCTCCAATTGTTAACCGGAAAGAAATTTTAATAAATACGTCCTCAGGAGGAAGTGAACTGGCCCCTTCTCCCTCAGCCAAATTTAAAATATCAATTCCAGGCGGAGAAATGTTGACAAAACGGTTAAAAATGGTGGACATCGATGTTGCGGAAGAACCCATCATTTGATTCATGGCTTCTTGTACAGCACTAATATGAATTTCTGACAATTCAATATTTTGTCCCGTACCGTCTCCACCCATCATTAAGTCGGCAATTACTTGAGCGTCACGCGTTTTAATTACAAGCAAGTTTATGCCATCAAACCCGTCTACATAATTTACATGAACAGCCACATGAGGTTTAGGAAATTCTTGAACTAATTCTTCTCTTGGAATAACAGAAACTTTGGGAGTTGTAATATCGACTTTTTTACCGAGCAATGTGGATAACGCTGTTGCTGCACTGCCAAAAGTAATGTTACCTATCTCTCCAAGAGCGTCCTGCTCCAGGGAAGATAAATAGTCATCGATATGAACCTCTCCACTCGCGTTATCAAAACTATCACCGGAAGACTGTCTTAATAATGCATCTATTTCTTCTTGAGACAAATAATCTTTATTATTCGTCATTCTCATCCGCTCCTTCCTCAGTGACAATCTCTGTAATCTGAATAGCCAGTTTTCCTCTACTCGTACCCGGAGTTCCTATATATTTCAATTTCTCTCCAATCCGGATGTTCAACAAATCTTCTACCGGCTTGTTCAATGCAATGACATCACCAGCATTCAGGTTCAAAAACTCTCGGATTGATATTTGGGATTCGCCTAATTCGGCTATAATAGGAACTTTGGCCTTATGTAATCTGGATTGCAGCGCCATTACTTCTTCAGGTGCGCTAGTTTTCTTTTGCGATACAAACCAATGATGGACAGACAACCTTGGCATAATTGGTTCAATAACCACGTGCGGAATACATAAATTGATCATACCCGTCGTATCCCCAATTTTAGTGCTTAAGGATATTAAGGCAATCGTCTCATTAGGAGAAACAATCTGCATAAACTGCGGATTGGTTTCCAATGCTTCCAAACGAGGAGAAAGATCAATGACTGTTTTCCAAGCTTCCTGGAGGCTCTCGAACGCTCTGCTGAATATTCGTTCCATTACAATAGTCTCAATCTCAGTCAGCGCATTGATTTTGGTAGGTGAAGTTCCTGCTCCGCCAAGCAAACGGTCCAACATGGCGAACGCTACGTTAGGATGAACTTCAAGCACCATTCTTCCTTCCAGAGGCTCTGCTTCAAAAATATTAAGTATGGTCATTTTTGGAATGGAGCGGATAAATTCATCATAAGGCAATTGTTCGACTTGTACCACATTTATTTGCACAAATGTTCGTAATTGTGCCGAAAAATATGTCGTTAAATAGCGCGCGAAATTTTCATGAATTCTAGTTAAGCTTCGAATATGGTCCTTTGAAAAACGAACCGCCCTTTTAAAATCGTAAGCTCTGACTTTTTTCTGGGTATCTTCCTTCTTTAGCTCCTCTGCATCCATCTCACCGGAGGATAACGCGGCCAACAAGGCGTCTATCTCATTTTGCGAAAGCACATCAACCATCTCGTCACCTCCTTCATGCAATTTCCTTTAAGACCCATCATTATTGAAGAACACTGTCTGTAATCCAAATTTGCTTGATTTTCCCGGAGGAGAGCAATGGGTTCATTTTATTCATAAGGGCCGAAGTTAGATTATCCAAGCCTTTGCTGCCTTGTACCTGCTCTGGAGTCATGTCGGAGAGCGTTTGTACGATTATGGCTTTCATTTTGAAATCCAGCTTTTCAAATTCATCCTTGGCCTTCGTATTTTCCAATTCAATAGCGAAGCTTGCTTTAATGAACCTATTATTGGTTGCAAGATTCGTCAATATATCTTTTAAAATAACAGTGCTGGCCTTTGTTTCTTCAGGGGAAAGCTTTTTGGCCGGCTTTACTTCTTTCGCCGAATTTTGTGCGAGCTCTTGAGGATCTGAGCTTCCTTTTTTGTCCATGTATTCCAATAATACGAAAGCTGCCGTCAATATTAAGGTTATAGCAATTAGAATTGCCACCACTAGCAAGAAGATTTTACTTTTAAACAACTACAACCCCTCCGAATCCAAACTCTTAATTGTTCCGGCAACCGCACCGATTGATTTCATATATTGGGTCACTAGCTGGACCACATCTTTTTCTGGCTCTAATACGGTAATTTTTTTACTTGTAATTAATGTAATCATAGTATCAGGTGTTTCCTCGATACTTTCAATCAGCAAAGCATTGATTGTAATTATCCTCCCATTGAGCCGCGTTAGTCGAATCATGACTAGCCTCCGTTTTATAAAAATTAGAGGGAGAGGTTAGGCTCCCCCATCATTTCTATTATTGTTTCAAATTAACAACTTCTTGCAAAATTTGGTCAGAAGTAGTAATAATCCGTGAGTTAGCTTGGAAAGCACGTTGAGCCACAATCATTTCTGTAAATTCGCCTGTCAAATCAACATTTGACATTTCCAGTTGGCCTGCAACGATTGCTCCTGTTCCGTTAACCGGATCATTAGCTGTAAGAATCGCTCCGGAAACAGGCGCTCCTGCATCATTGGAGTTTGGAGATTGACGGTATAAATTACCTCCAACCTTTTCCAGACCAGAAGGATTAGAAACCTTACCAATACCGATAAAGACACCCGAGCTAGTAGTCGTTCCAGTGCTATCAACCGTAATGATCTCACCTGAGTTGGAGATGGAATAAGCAGTTACAGGTCCGCCAGCTCCCAAATTGTCCAGATCGATGATTGCATTATCCGAGCTAAGAACAAACATACCATCTGAGGTAACAAGCTGATTGTTGGCGTCAAATGAAAAGTTCCCTGCGCGAGTCAAGAAAGGTTCGCCTGTACCAGGAGTATCACTAACAAGGAAGAACCCATCTCCGTCTAATCGCAAGTCGGTCGGTACATTTGTAGTCATTGCACTACCTGGTGTATGGATAGTGTCAATAGAACTGATCGACACACCCAGACCGATTTGCTTTGAGTTGACTCCACCTTTGGTTCCATCTACAGAGGGAGTAACACCTGCAACCGTTTGGCTAAGAATATCCTTGAACATAACGCGTCCGGCTTTAAAACCAACAGTGTTAACGTTGGCGATATTATTACCGATCACATCCAATTTGGTTTGAAACCCTCTCATACCGGAAACTCCAGAGTATAGAGATCTTAACATAGAATGTTGCCTCCTATTGAGTTATATGATTAGGTTGCTTCGGTCGTTCCACAACCAGGGGCTTCCTTAAAAGGTCCGGCCCTACTGTTACGAAATAATGACCGCACTGTCAATTTGAGTGAACAAGTTATCTTTCATCGACGCTTCATCAAGCGCGGTTACAACAGTCCTGTTCTTAATATTCACAATAAGTGCGGTATCGTTGATCAGCATTAGAGAATCCTTGGCGCCTTTGGACGCGGCTTTATCAATAGCAGATTGAATTTTGGCCAATTGCTCAGGCTGAAACTCGATCCCTCTCTGACGCAGCCTCTGCTCTGCATGATGACTAAAACGGACCAACTCATTTTGCAGTACATTCTGAAACGTTCCTTCCTTAGCCGGGGCTGGAGCATCGTTTCTCTTTAACTGCTGAGTTCTTAAACTTCCTGGATATAGCTGGCCTACAGAAATCCGTTCGGTCATGGCTTAACCTCCGAATTGGCAATTTCTGTGATTCGATTCAATCCGATTTGCTCACCATCAATCACAGCATATTGCCCATCAGCCTTCACTACGATCGAACTAACAATTCCCTTTTTAATAATTGGGTTATTGCTGTCACTTGTAACATTAGTCCAGGAAATTTCTTTTCCGATCAAGCCGGAGGCAAAGCCCAAAGTTTGACGGAGATTCTTCATCTCGGTATTCATATTGGTTAACTGCTCAACAGACGTAAATTGAGCCATTTGTGCAATAAATTCTTTATCCTGGAGAGGCTCCATAGGATCTTGATTTTTAAGCTGAGTCATCAGAATTTTCAAAAACTCATCCTTGCCCAGCTTGCCAGCATCCTCTTTTTTTACAGTACCTGAATTTTGGATGTTCGTCTTAGAGTAATAAGGATACACATTCCTGGTACTTACTATTGAATCAGACATTTGTTCACCTCCTAATCATTCGTAAAAGCCGCGTTAGGGCTTATGCCGTAGTATCGATAGAAGTTTGTCCAAGACGATTTGAAACCGGTGCAGTTTTTGCAGCTGCCTGAGTCAATTCTTCATCCAAGGATAAAGCTTTATTCGTTCCGTTACCCTTTTGCTGCTTATTGGACTGCTGGGATTGCTGCTGCCGTTGTTCCTGGAACATCCCGGATTGGAAGGATTGGCTTTGTGTTACTTCCAGCTTGTCTACCTGAATGCCCTGACTTTGCAATGTAGCTCTAAGTTGACTCAATTGACTTTCCAGCATTTCTTTGCCAGTCAAGCTGTCAGCCATAAACTGTGCAATCAATTGACCATTGTGGATCGTCAGCTTCACATCTACTTGACCCAAATGCTGCGGGTATAAGGAAAGCTTCGCTTCTGTAATCCCATCCGCTCTTGCATCCAGTGTAAAAGCTTTAACAAAATCAGTCATATCTTCCGTAAAGCTGTGCGAGTGCATCAGCAATACCGGGGTCTTCGTTAATTGTTCGCCACTCTGAACCTGCTTGAGAAATTCATGCATAGGCATGACACTGTTGTCAGCAGTTGTATCGACTACCATTTCCTGCAGCGGCTCAAATAATGGTGCATCATTTACCACTTCTTCTACCGTTGTCTTGGGAGGCAATGCTCTAGCTGCCAGAAATTCCAATTTAGGATTAACAGCCGTTACATTCACTTGAAAAGCGATATCTCTTTTAATTGGATTGGTAACAGTCGATACTCCTGGTGACCGATCATTCGTTTGAGTAGAAAATAGCTGTGTAGCTACTTCACTGTCCGTAACCGAATCCTTTGAATTATCACTAACAGCTGGAGCGGCAACCAATGGCGCTAATACTTGCTGAAGATCAGCTACTATTTTTTGCAATGAATTCCCGGTCAAAAGATTGGAATTCTGGTCACTGTTTGATTGCAAAAGATTTTTAAAGCTTTCCAGCAATTTATGTGCTTCAGCTTTGGTAACAGGCTTCAAATCGGCAACCGGTACTGTCTGAGCAGTTTCATTGTCAGTAGACGATGTTTCCAAAGGAACAAACAGCAACGGATTCAACCTAGAATTCTGAGCATTTCCATTAGAAGGCTGAATCGCTTCATCAACTGTAGCTTCACCAGTCTCACTTGTTTGATTTGGAGTCACGCTTAATGCAGCTGGGGTTTGAAGCTGTAAAAGTGCTTGAATTTGTGCGAGCCAAGCTTGCACACCAGGATCATCCATAAAGGCTGAAGCAAAATCAGTATCAGAGTCCATGAGGTTAATAAGATCATCCAATTGCTTCAAAGAATCTCCTAAGCCCTGTTCCGGTAATACGGTTGAATCTTCTTTTAAAGCAGCCATTAACTGAGCCAGCACATTTAAACCAACTAGAGAGATTTGTGAGTCCCCTTGACTCACATCAGCTTCACCAGCCAGCATGCTGTTCAAAGTTGCGGAGAAGCCTGTCTTGGCTTGACCCGATAATGCGGGTGCTGCAGATGTACTTCCATTAGCGTTGTTTGAAGCATTCGATGAAACCGAAGCTGTAGGAGTCACTGATACTTGCGCTTGAATTTCCATTTTTATTTTTCACCTCCTTTCGATATTATTGTGCTAGGTGAGTTGAAATAAGTGCAGCGGTTTCTTTCGATTGTTCGGAAATAGCTGTAAGTATTTTGGAACGGCCTGCACTGTCCATAGAGCTTAATATAGATATCACCTTAGCGGGATTGGTGTTTTGTATTTCCAATAATACGGTTGCAGCGCTCTTAGGCGTCATACTCGAGAAAGTAGCTCCAAGATCCTCCTTACTAAGCTTTTGATTGACATCAGTCTCTGGAGTCGATGCTTGCTTTAGACGTTCCTGATGAAGGGCAGCAATTTGCTTGTCCTTTGTTGAAGTGAGATCCTTCAGCAAGATCGATGCATCAGCAGCCATTTTAGGATTCATCTTCTCAAGAACCTTCACCCGCTCGTCTACTTTCATCATGCTTAGCACCAGCACCATCTCAGCTGTAGTTAGGTTTTCCATAATAGGCCCCGCTTTGGAAGGTGACATCTTAGCATACATGCTAGCCAGCTGTTGGACTTTAGCCGTATATTCATCATCATTTTGCGTTTTCGCTTTCATCTGCTCTTCCAAAGTACTGTTTTTAAGCTGAAGCTCTTTGATCGTTTGGTCCCTCTGTTGAACAAGTGTATCTGTTTTCTTCAGCTCCTGATCTTTTTGCTCCAGTTTCGAATTAAGTGCTTGAGCCGTTTCTTCTGCTGCAGGGGCCGAAGCCGCCTGTTGCTGCGCTGTCTTATCGGATGGCTTAGACTCAGCTGATTTATCTTTCGGAGCCGGGAGAACTGTATTAACTATCGGAATCTTGTTAGCTGCACGCAGAACATTGTTCGTTACATCGTAACCAAATATAGTCATCAAGACGCCCAGCAGTACGGCAGTGAATACAAAAGGGATCAAGAACCAAAT
The DNA here is from genome assembly GCF_042676305.1 of Paenibacillus sp. GCM10027630. NCBI lineage: Bacteria > Bacillati > Bacillota > Bacilli > Caryophanales > Paenibacillaceae > Paenibacillus > Paenibacillus sp. GCM10027630. Next base: position 134,707 of record NZ_JBHTGY010000052.1, read on the forward strand.
TAAAAACCGTTCCATTGCGCCATACGAGGAGTTATTCTCAACATCCACCTCTGCCACAAAACTCACCTCCTTGTACGTTTAAGCTCTATGACAATCTCCGAAACCGGGTGGTTGCCATTTCATCTAGCTGCTCTTGTTCTTTCTTAAGGGCCGTTGCAGTGAAACGCTGCTGAGCTCTATCTTTGGCTTTGCACCAAATTTTTTCTTCCAGCATTTTACCATTCAGTACCTCCTGCTTGGTAAGCATAACCTGCTGTGCTTGTTGAAGGTCTTTGTTCTTGGTTACAATTTTCTGATCGATGTGATCAACAAATTGCTGCAGCATCAATATCTGTGAGATTGTCGCTTTGTTCGAAGAAACAGTATGTAATTGATCATGAAGATCATCTTTTTCCGTATGCAGCTCGGTCAACGATGACTCCTCTTCCCTTACCCTGCCTATTGCTTCGGAGAGCATCCACTCCGCTTGTGTTTTCTCATTTGTTTTTAAATCAACAATTTTCTGAAAAGCATAACGGAATCTCATAATTTGTTCTCATCCCTCATCCTTTTTGGAATTCTTGGATTAATCTTTCCCGCGCATCACTATATGTCAGCTTATCTGTCACTCTTTGCTTCGTGTAATCCCAAATTGATTGAATGTATTCCAAGGAAAGATCAATTTCAGGATTCGAACCTTTTTGATACGCCCCTATATTTATAAGATCTTCCGAATCTTTATATACAGATAATAATCGTTTCAATTGTTCTGCAGCGAGCGAATGTTCAGAGGATACAATTTCCTTCATTACACGACTTACACTGGACAGTACATCAATTGCTGGATAGTGACCGCGATTCGCAATGCTCCGGTCCAGAACAATATGGCCGTCCAATATACCTCGTACTGCGTCTGCTATTGGCTCATTCATATCATCGCCATCCACTAGTACGGTATAGAACGCGGTAATGGAACCCTTAGGCCCAGTGCCTGAGCGTTCCAGAAGCTTAGGAAGCATGGCAAAGACAGAAGGGGTATATCCTCGTGTCGCAGGTGGCTCACCTACAGCTAGTCCAACTTCACGTTGTGCCATAGCGAAACGAGTTACCGAGTCCATCATCATCATCACATTAAGTCCACGGTCCCTGAAATACTCTGCAATGCTGGTAGCGATCAAGGCTCCCTTAATACGAATCAATGCAGGTTGATCAGAGGTGGCAACAATAACGACAGATCTTGCAAGGCCCTCCGGACCGAGATCACGTTCTATGAAGTCAAGTACTTCGCGGCCACGTTCACCGATTAGAGCGATAACATTTACATCAGCCGAGGTATTTCTAGCGATCATGCCCATAAGTGTACTTTTACCAACGCCTGAGCCTGCAAAGATACCAACCCGCTGACCTTTGCCGATTGTAAGCAGTCCGTCGATGCATCGTACTCCTACACTAATTGGCTCCAATACACGCGGCCTCTTCAATGGATTGCCGGGCGCATTGTTTGTTGAATATTGAGTCATTCTTGAAGGAAGAAACGTACCATCCAACGGCTGTCCCAGGCCATCTAAGACTTTACCAAGCAGCTCATGACCAACCTGTACGGTAAGAGGCTTCCCTGTTCCTACGACATCGCAGCCTGGCCCAATCGCATGAAGCTCTCCCAATGGCATAAGCAATACTTTGTTATTTTTAAAGCCTACAACTTCCGCCTTAAGCGGCTGATTGGATTTAAGTGGATAAATGTAACATACATCGCCAATGCTTGCATCAGGGCCCTCAGATTCAACTGTCAGCCCTATGACCTGTGTGACCTTTCCATTAACACGGATTGGATCTATCTGTCTAAGATGCTCAATGTATTTGGAAGCATTCGGTATTTGACTCATCTAGTTTCCCTCATTTCTGACGGCTAGATGCTGCAAAGCATTTTTGATTTCCTTAAGCTGTGTATCAATTCTCGCGTCTATGCTTCCAAATGATGAACGGACCACACAGCCTTGATCGTGAACCGAAGGATCCGGAATAATTTGCAGCTCCGCTTGAGAGTCGATATGCAGAAGCAGTTCTTCCCTTGCATCTTGAATATTAGAGAAATGAGCAGGAGCTACACAAAGTGTAATAATCCCTTTCTCTCTTCTTCTCGATAGCACCTTTTGAACAAGTTCAACGATCCATTCCGATTCAATAGTTAGCTGACGTTCAACGATTTTTTCTGCAATCGAGCAGCTTAATTCTATGAGGAACGGCTCAGACTCCTGAATGATCTGCTGCTTCAATATATAAGCCTGATCCAATATCTGGGAAGCTTCCTGAAGCATTCCGTCGTATTGTTCGCGAAGCTCCGCTTCTGATTGCTTAAGTCCGTCTTGATAGCCTTGTTGGAAGCCTTCATCTTTAAGTTGATTTTGCAGGTCAAGATCCCGCTGTCTTTGTTCGTTCCACCAGAGCTCTGATTCTGCTTGAACTTGCTGTCTGATTGCTGCCGCTTCTTCCATTGCTGCCTTTACCTGTTCTTCGGCAAAAGCTTCAGCGTCTTGCAATATTTGCTCTTTAATTTGTATGGCTTCATTAAGTTCTTCCAAATGCGGATTATCAGCTTCACTTGAATCATCTTGAGCTGCATTTAATTCGGGTTTAACCGCAACTTCTACGACTTTTTTATCGTCTAAAGCTATGTATTGAGTAAACTTGATGACATTAGACAATAATATCATCTCCTCCACCGCGAGCGATGATAATTTCACCGGCCTCTTCTAGTCGCCGGATAGTGGCCACGATACGTGTTTGCGCCTCTTCAACATCACGCAATCGTACAGGACCCATGAATTCCATCTCTTCTCTGAACGTTTCAGCCATCCGCTTCGACATATTTTTAAATATCGCTTCGCGTACTTCTTCACTGGCAACTTTAAGCGCTAGCTGCAAATCTGCATTCTCAATGTCACGAATAATACGTTGAATCGAACGATTGTCGATATTGACAATATCTTCAAATACAAACATTCTTTTCTTGATTTCTTCAGCCAATTCAGGATCCTGAATTTCCAAGGAATCCAGAATGGTACGTTCTGTACCACGGTCAACACCATTCAATATTTGAACGATAGCAGCTATACCGCCAGCATTTGTGTAGTCTTGCGTTACAGTCGCTGACAGCTTCTGTTCTAATACTCGTTCAACCTGGCTGATAACTTCTGGAGAAGTGCTATCCATCAATGCAATCCGCTTTGCAACGTCTGCCTGTTTCTCCTGTGGGAGCGAGGAAAGAATAATGGAAGACTGTTCCGGTTGCAAGTAAGCCAATACTAGTGCGATCGTTTGTGAATTCTCATTTTGAATAAAATTGAGAATTTGTGCAGGATCAGCTTTCCTTGCAAAGTCAAACGGCCTAACCTGCAAGGTTGCTGTTAATCGATTGATAATGTCCAACGCTTTTTGGGAGCCTAGAGCTTTTTCCAATATATCCTTTGCGTAAGCAATACCACCTTGAGAGATGAACTCCTGAGCCACACATATTTGGTGAAACTCAGCCAAGATAGATTCTTTCTCAATATTATCGACTTTTCTTACATTTGCGATTTCCAAAGTTAATTGTTCGATTTCTTCATCGCGTAGATGCTTGAATATTTGAGCCGACACTTCGGGGCCTAAACTGATTAACAATATGGCTGCTTTCTGACGCCCTGTTAATCCTTGTTGCTGAACTTTTGCCAACAAAGTACACCTCTCTATTCATCTACTAGCCAAGTACGCAGCAGATTGACAAATTCTTCCGGCTTTCTTTTCGCCAATGTCTCAAGCTGTTTGCGTATTTGGTTATCGTTAGTCACATTATCAATATCAATAGTCGGAAACTCAACCGTTGCAGGTTCAGCAGCCAGTTCATTCTCAGCCTCTTGTTGGGCTTTGCGTCTACGCATAAGCATGAAACCGCCAATAACAAGGAGTGCCAATGCAAGTCCGCCTAAACCTCCGTAAATCAATAGCTGATTCGAGCTTGGAGCTTCGGTTTGTGGTCTCGCAAACGAATGTGCAAAAACGGTTACTTTTTTAGCAAGGTCTGCTTCTGCTACCGGTGGCTTGTTATCTGCCAACGCAGCTCTGACCACATTTACTAATATTTGTTGCACAGCATCCTTTGTTTCCTGCGTCAAAGAATTAGGATCGGCCGGGTTAGGTGGTTCAACTCCGACATTAATGGTTAAATCTTTAACAACGTATGGTGTTGCTACTATATCGTTTGTAATTCGGTTAACCTCGTAGTTCACCGTTTTTTGAAGCTCTTCTGACTGAGATTTCCCATTGTTAGTACTACCCGGATATCCTGGAACATCCGTTTGTCCTGTACCGGGAACACCTGCCGCAGCGGCGCCTCCGTCACTATTATAGTTTTTTTGAATTTCCTGTACCGAAATTTCCAAACCTTTTTGATCAACCGCATTCGGTGCTGTTACCAGTTGCTGCTTCGAGTTGGTTTGATCAAAATTCATAGTTGAGAAAACTTGAACGATAACCTTGTCTTTTCCAAGAATAGCACCCAGCATTTGCTGAATATTCTTTTGAATATCATTTTTGAATTGATTGTTAATTTCAAAATTCTGAGTTGCTAGATTAGCGCTTGAAACCTTGCCTTTTCCTTTAGAGTATTCAAGCAGCTCACCGTTCTGATCGGAAATTGTAATATTTTCTATAGGTAAATCTTTTACGCTATGAGATACTAGATTGTACATGGTATCCACTTTGGCTTGATCCAATGTATAGCCTTGCTTCAAGTTAAGCACAACGGATGCGCTAGCCTTCGCCTTCTCAGACCCCTTAGCCAGAAACACGCTCTCTTCAGGCAAATTAATTAATACCTTTGAGCTGCCTACTGCACTGTTTGAATTAATTAATTGCTGCAGCTCGCCTTGAACCGCATTTACATATTTAATGTTGAACTCTTTGTCTGTAGTCCCGAAAGTACTGCTCTGATTAAATGCACCGTAACCGACGTTACCTGTCTTATTTAATCCCTGGGATTCAACGGCAAGCTTGACATTGGCAACCTCACTTCTTGGAACACCAATGCTTTTACCATCCTCACTAAGCTGATAAGGAATTTTAGCGCCATCCAAATAATTTTTGATCGAAGCAGCATCCGTTGGCTGCAAATTCGTATATGCCAGTGCATATTCAGTCTTTGAAAAATTGTAGCTTATTATAGCAATAGTCAATATTACAAGCACTAATGTTGAAACAAAAGTAATTTTTTGAGCTTTACTAAATTGACTCCAATATTGCTTCACACGGTTCCAATATTGGACTATATTCTCGTTCACTATTCCACCCCATCCAAAGACCGTAGCTACGACTCAACAGATCAATTACACTTGCATTCTCATAATTTCTTGATATGCATCGATTACTTTATTTCGAACTTGAACCGTCAGCTGTAAACCTAAGGAAGCTTTCTCCGTTGCGATCATCAGCTGATGCACATCCGAAATTTCACCCTTCACAAACTGATCATTGAGTTTATCAACACTTTGCTGTTGTTGATTCAGCTTATTCATAGCATCAGTCAAAAAATTTCCGAATTGATCCGTTACTTCTGAAGCGCTCAAGCTTTTAGATGCTACAGGTTGTAACACTCCTTGTAAAGGCTGCAACCCCAACTTGTCTATCATCATTAAACCTCCTCTTCACGATTCGCTTATCTTCCTATTTCCAAAGCCTTCGTCACAAGTGATTTCGAAGCATTTAAAGCGGTAACGTTAGCTTCGTATGAACGAGATGCTGAGATCATATCCACCATTTCTTTAAGCACATCAACATTTGGCATCATAATAAATCCATTCTCGTCTGCATCAGGATGCGTAGGATTGTAAACCTGCTTAAAGGGAGAAGTATCTTCAATGATCTTCGTTACTCTAACCCCTTCTCCAGCCGTTTCTGCTTGTGCATTTCTAAGCGTCTGCTGAAACGATGGCTGTTTTGCCTCAACTGTAACTAATTTTCTTTGGTATGGCATCCATTTTCCATTGACCAGCCTTGCCCTAGTCGAATCAGCGTTAGCAATGTTGGAAGAAATTACATCCATTCGAAATCGCTGTGCCGTTAATGCGGAAGAACTGATGTCAAAACCATTAGTAAGCTTCATCTAACGCTATCTCCCTTCAATGGCTGTTCTGGCTTTTTTGATTTCACTGCTGACTTGTTGAACCATGACATTATACCGAAGCTGATTCTTTGCCAATAGAGACATTTCATAGTCCATATCCACGTTGTTCAAATTATTGTTAATCGTGGACAAGCCATCTTTAACTATTTGAGCCTCTGGTTTAGCAGGACGTCCGATAACAAAATGTCTTGGGTCGGTTCTGTATCCTTGGATGGATGAACCATTTAACTCATTTTGCAGTAATTCCTCAAACTGAACTTCGGATCTTTTAAAATAAGGAGTATCCGCATTGGCAATATTATCTGCAATCACACGCTGACGAATGGTCGAGGCGTTCAAAGATCGTTCCATTTGATTAAATGCCGGTTTATTGAGTATATCCACTGGATCTCCCTGCCTTTTGTGTGATGTTTGAATGTACTATTCAACAAGTTGTTTGCATTATCCTCCTTTCTTCGACAATTTAAGCGAAAAAAATATTGATATGTAAGGAGAATTTTCTAACTTTTTTTTAGTAAATCTGGACTATATCTATATTGAATAAATAAAGAAAGAATTACAATATGAAAAAAGCCCTATATTTGTAATATAGGGCTTGGAATAAGACATTCACTATAATTTAATACTTTGGATACCTTGTATTAGTTGATCATTTAGTACTCTAATGTAGGTTCCTTTCATGCCAAGGGACCGTGTTTCAATGACTCCTGCACTCTCTAATTTACGCATGGCGTTGACAATAACCGACCTCGTAATTCCGACACGATCCGCTATTTTACTCGCTACCAGTAAACCTTCCGATCCCTCAAGCTGGTCGAAAATATGTTCTACAGCTTCTAATTCACTAAAGGATAAGGAGCCAACCGCCACTTGAACTACAGCCTTGCTTCGTGCTTCAATTTCAATTTGCTCCGTCTTTTCCCTTAAAATCTCCATCGCGACGACCGTTGATCCGTATTCGGCCAGAATCAGATCGTCATCAATAAATGCACCGTCCCGCTTAGTTAATATCAATGTACCTAATCTTTCTCCACCACCTATAACAGGGACAATGGTAATGGAAATAGCTTCCTCCGGCAAATGGTCACCAAACAAATGATGATCGTTTTTGGCATCCATATTCGAAGAGGTTTCCTCAACCTTCAACAGCAGTTGGTTATATTCTACGGAAAATCGGTTTTCTTGCAGGATCGTTTCAAGCAACTCTGAATGCTGCTCCGTTGTTGAAACCGCCCTCCCAAGCACCTTTCCCTTACGGCTTACAACAAATATATCTGCACGTAATATATCACTTAAAACCTCTGCCATGTTCTTAAAGCTTACCGAGTTACCGGCTTCCTTTTGCAATAATTTATTTAACCTTCTAGTCTTTTCCAACAATGTCATGGTACTGCCTCCCAGTGCGACCTACGGTTTATTAAACTTTTATAAAAAATATTCGAAGCCTTTCGATGAAGCTAAAAACTTATAATTTTTATGTTATAAGAAAACCTCTATCGAGGCCTTTCAGGATGAGCGAACGCGATTCAGATGTAAGTTTTCTTGAAACATAAGAATTGTTCAGCTACGCTGAAAACTTATAAATTCTTATGTTATAAGATATATTGACTCAAGTCTCGGTTTTGCACGATATCCGAAAGCTTTTCCCTCACGTACTCAGGAGTAATCATAATTTGCTCCAGCGTAATTTCAGGTGCTTCGAATGACAAATCCTCAAGCAGCTTCTCAAGGATTGTGTGCAATCGTCTTGCTCCGATGTTATCGGTATTTTGGTTTACTTCTGCTGCAATTTTCGCAATTTCCTCTATGGCTTCATCTGAAAATTGAACCTGAATGCCCTCAGTTTCCAGCAAAGCTGTATATTGCTTAGTCAAAGCATATTTAGGCTCTTTTAGAATGAGCATAAAGTCCTGCTGAGTCAGGCTGCTTAATTCCACCCGAATTGGGAATCTTCCTTGAAGCTCAGGAATTAGGTCTGAAGGCTTTGCTATATGAAAAGCTCCTGCAGCAATAAATAAAATATAATCGGTTTTCACCGGACCGTATTTCGTAATGACTGTTGAGCCCTCCACAATAGGCAGAATGTCTCGCTGCACACCTTCACGGGATACATCGGGTCCACCTCCGCGACCGGAGCTGCAAATCTTATCAATTTCATCTATAAAAATAATTCCCAGCTGCTCAGCTCGAAGGACGGCCTCTTCAATGACCTCATCCATATCCAGCAGCTTATGGGCTTCTTCTTGAATCAGCACTTTGCGCGCTTCTTTAACTGGAAGCTTACGTTTCTTCAATTTCTTAGGCATCAGGCTGCCAAACAGCTCCTGCATATTCATGCCGGTCTGCTCGTTGCCTTGACCCGACATCATATCGAGTACGGTAGGTGTGCTGTCCTCCACCTCTATCTCGATGATCTTCTGCTCCAGCTCGCCTTTGGCCAGCTGCTCTTTAACCTCCTGACGCCGTGTCGTCAGATAAGGGTCATTCTCCTGCTCCTGCGGTTCATTGGCAGAATTGTTACCGAACAGCATTTCTAAAGGATTACGTTGAGACTTCTGCTTGGAAGGTCCTGGTACAAGCAGTGCAACAATCCGTTCGTCAGCAAGCTGAGCGGCTCTATCCTTCAACTTATCCGCCCATTCCACCTTAACCATGCGGATCGAGGTTTCCACCAAATCACGCACCATAGCTTCCACGTCACGGCCGACATAGCCAACTTCCGTAAACTTGGTCGCTTCAACCTTAATAAAAGGCGCATTCACCAGCTTGGCTAGCCGTCTGGCGATTTCTGTTTTTCCAACACCGGTTGGTCCAATCATTAAAATATTTTTAGGAACGATCTCATCTCGAATTGCTTCGTCCAGTTGGCTGCGGCGGTAACGATTGCGAAGTGCAACCGCTACTGACTTCTTGGCATTTTTTTGACCGATAATATATTTATCCAGCTGGGTGACAATCTCTCTGGGTGTAAGAGCCATATGCTTCAAGAGAGTACCTCCTCATTCACTCGATTTCTTCTACTATAATATTGTGATTGGTAAACACACATATTTCGGCTGCCATCGTCAAAGCCGCTTGTGCGATTTCTTTGGCACTCATATGCGATGCATAGCGATGAAGCGCTCTTCCGGCTGATAAGGCAAAGCTCCCCCCCGAACCAATAGCAAGAATTCCATCGTCGGGTTCAATTATTTCTCCATTGCCTGAAATTAGCAGCACATTGTAAGTATCCATAACTATCATCATAGCTTCCAATCTTCTTAGAACACGATCAGACCGCCAATCCTTGGCAAGCTCTACAGCTGCACGCTGCAAATTGCCTTGATGCTCCTCAAGCTTGGCTTCGAACTTCTCAAAAAGCGTTATTGCATCAGCTACAGAGCCTGCAAAGCCTGCTATTACCTTCCCGCGATACAGTCTTCTCACTTTTTTGGCTTGTGACTTCATTACCATACTGTTGCCGAACGTAACCTGACCATCCCCTGCAATAGCACCTTTGCCCTGATGCCGAATAGCAAAAATCGTTGTTGCATGAAAAGCTTGCTCCATTCCAACCTACCTCCAAAGATAGTACTCCCAAAACAAAACAGTCATTCAATAGAAAAACCTCGTTCGAGACGCACTAACAGGGCAGCCGCGATGCAGAGGTTGGATTTACATGATATATGACTATTAAAGAATAAACAGCAGCGCTCCTATCAAACCATTCAACAAATGCTCTGCTGAATACCAATAAAAGATGTTATCAAAACAACATTATCGTAACATAATACAGCTTTTACTTACAAGTGGAATTGTATTCGTTTTGCGAAAAATTCTGAATTTTCTCAATTGCACGCAAAGCTATTTTTTCATTTTTAAGCTTCTTGTTTTTAATTTTTTCACCTAATGGCGGGAACAATCCAAAATTCGCGTTCATCGGCTGAAAATGTTTGAAGTCGGCTGTCGTTATATAATGAGCCATACTTCCAAGAGTCGTATCCTCCGGAAATACTATGCATTCTTGACCCTTTGCAAAGCGCGCTGCATTCAGTCCGGCAATTAAGCCAGATGCTGCTGATTCTACATAGCCTTCTACACCTGTCATCTGACCTGCAAAAAACAGATTGTCCCGATTAATAAATTGATAAGTCGGTTTCAAAAGTTTGGGTGAATTAATAAATGTATTACGATGCATAACACCATAACGAACGAATTCTGCATTTTCCAATCCCGGTATCAATGAAAAGACCCGCTTTTGTTCTCCCCATTTCAAATGAGTTTGGAAACCTACTAAATTATATAAGGTACCCGCTGCATTGTCCTGGCGAAGCTGAACCACCGCGTAAGGGAGTTCATTAGTATGGGGATTGATAAGACCAACCGGCTTCATTGGGCCGAACAGCGCCGTTTGTTTGCCCCTCTTGGACATGACTTCAATCGGCATACAGCCATCAAAATAAATTTCTTTCTCAAATTCCTTGATGGGAGCCACTTCCGCCGATACGAGCGCATCATGGAAAATATTAAATTCTTCCTCTGTCATCGGACAATTCAAATAAGCTGCTTCTCCCTTGTCGTATCGAGAAGCCAAATATACTTTACTCATATCTATCGAGTCTTTCTCAACGATCGGTGCCGCCGCATCATAGAAATATAAATATTCCTCTCCCATAAGCTCCTTTAGATGAGAGGAAAGTGAAGGCGAGGTTAAGGGTCCGGTAGCAACAACCGTTATGCCGTCAGGCAAAGACTCCAGCTCAGCATTCCGCACTTCTATTAAAGGGTGATTTCTGAGCTTGGATGTTACTTCCGCTGAAAATCCGTCACGGTCAACAGCTAATGCGCCGCCGGCAGGTACAGCATGCTTGTCCGCGGATTGAAGAATTAATGAATTCAACATCCGCATTTCTTCTTTTAACACGCCGACAGCATTGGCTAAACCATTAGAGCGCAGTGAATTACTGCATACCAGCTCGGCAAATTGATCGGAAATATGCGCCGGTGTCTTCTTCACCGGACGCATTTCATATAAAATTACAGACACTCCTTGACTTGCAATTTGCCACGCAGCTTCGCTGCCAGCCAAGCCTGCTCCAATTACGGTAACTTTTGATGTCTCTGACAAAATCATTTCCTCCTGAATCTTTACTCTTTCTCTTGCTGTTCTTCCTTGAAATCACATTGGATGCATTGATGGAAGGTGCCGTTCTTGTTCCTCTTCTCAATCATCATAGAACCACATTTCGGACAAGGCTGCTCAACCGGCTTATCCCAGGATACAAAATCACAGCCTGGATATTGGTCGCAGCCATAAAAGATTCGTCCTTTTTTACTGCGACGCTCGATGATTTTCCCTTCCTTACAGTTCGGACAGGTAACACCGATATCTTTGACGATAGGCTTCGTATTGCGGCAATCCGGGAAACCGGAACAGGCCAGAAACTTACCGAAACGTCCCATTTTATATACCAAATGACGTCCGCATTTTTCGCAGATTTCATCAGATACCTCATCTTGAATCTCTATCTTTTCCATTTCTTCTTCGGCAACCTCGAGCCTTTTCTCAAAAGATTCATAGAAGGTTGCAAGTACTTTGACCCAATCCTCTTTGCCTTCCTCAACCTGGTCGAGCTCGCCCTCCATTTGCGCCGTGAACTCAACGTCAAGAATTTCAGGGAAATACTCAATCATTTGCTGGATTACCAGCTCTCCAAGCTCAGTCGGAATAAACTTCTTCTCGTCGATAGCTACATAACCGCGCTTTTGAATCGTCTCCAAGGTAGGCGCATACGTACTTGGACGGCCAATTCCCATCTCTTCCAGAGCGCGAACCAACCTTGCCTCGGTATAACGCGGCGGCGGCTGAGTGAAATGCTGCTTGGGATCAATCTGCTTTTTCTTAACCTTCTCACCAGGCTTCATAGGCGGCAGCAGCTTATCTTCCTCTGTTGTACCATCGTCATTCCCTTCAACATACACCTTCATAAAGCCAGGGAATTTCATTTTCGATCCAACTGCTCTGAATATGGAATCACCTGCTGTTATATCCACGGTCATTGTATCGAGCACTGCAGAGGACATCTGACTCGCTACAAAGCGCTCCCATACTAGCTTATACAAACGCAATTGATCGCGGCTTAAATGCTCTTTGATTTGATCTGGCTCCCGCAGCACCGAACTGGGTCGAATCGCTTCGTGAGCATCCTGTGCATTAGCCGCTTTTTTCAGATATACCCGCGGGGTCTCGGGATAATAAGCGTCACCATACTTTTGAGTGATAAACTCTTTAGCCTCTTCCTGAGCTACCGGTGAAATTCGGGTAGAGTCGGTACGCATGTAAGTAATTAAACCTACCGTCCCTTCGCTTCCCAAATCAATACCTTCATATAACTGCTGAGCAACGGACATCGTTTTGGATGCACGGAAGTTCAATTTACGAGCGGCTTCCTGCTGCAGCGAGCTAGTGATGAACGGAGGCGAAGGATTGCGCTGCCGTTCCTTTTCTTTTACTTCATTAATAGTAAAGACCGCTTTTTCTACACCAGCTAATATTTCATTGACTTCCTGCTGGTTGCTAAGCTCCTTCTTCTCGCCTTTGAAGCTGTGAAACTTGGCTTCAAATTCTGTAGTTCCTGCCAGAAGCCTGGCCGTTATTGACCAGTATTCTTCGGGAACAAACGCTTTTATTTCATTCTCGCGGTCATAAATCAATTTAACGGCTACTGACTGTACACGTCCGGCTGATAAGCCCTTTTTAACCTTTTTCCATAATAACGGGCTTATTTTATAACCTACTAACCGGTCAAGAATACGACGCGCTTGTTGGGCGTTTACAAGATCGAGATTGATTTTACGAGGCGTTTTGAAAGCATCCTTGACAGCCTGCTTTGTTATCTCATTAAATACAACCCGACATGTCTCGGTTTCATCCAGCTCCAAATAATGAGCCAAATGCCAAGCTATTGCTTCCCCTTCGCGATCCGGGTCAGCCGCCAGATAAACTTTTTTCACTTTTTTACGGGCATCTTTCAATTCCTTCAGTATAGAGCCTTTACCACGAATGGTTATGTATTTAGGTTCAAAATTCTTTTTTATTTCAACACCAATTTGGCTCTTCGGAAGATCGCGAATATGGCCCATCGATGCCTTGACAATAAATTTGCTACCTAAATACTTGCCAATGGTTTTCGCTTTTGCGGGTGACTCAACAATGACTAGTGAATCTGCCATAGCCGTTCTTCCCCCCTCGATTATAAGATATAGTGAAATCCTCACTTCTAGTGAGAATGAAGCTGGCTATCATATCTCATGCTGCCCTTGCTTCTACTCAATTTTCTGCAGGTTCTCACTTAAGTATTTCAATTTAAAGCGTAGATTGACCCAGATAACTGCTCTACTCGCTTTGTCAATAGTAAATTTAACAGAACTGCGTGCAAATGTCCAAAGGTAAATTGACTTTTGGCTAACAGCTCATCAATAGATAGGGCTTGATTTTGCAGTAAATTTACAATAAATTGCTCATCAGTCGATAAGCGGGGCTTGATTTCCTCTACACGCTTACTATATGCGGATTGAACATCCGGTATCCGATGTGTGTATTCCTCCAAAATATCTTGAACGTCGCTGACTAACTTGGCACCTTGTTTTATCAACGCTATAGTACCTTGACTTTTCGGTGAAGAGATGGGCCCCGGTACAGCAAAGACGTCACGCGATTCTTCCAAAGCCTGATCTACTGTAATTAGTGAACCACTGCGGAGAGCAGCCTCTACTACAAGCACACCAAGACTTAAACCTGCAATGATCCGATTCCGCTGGGGAAATAATCCTGGATGCGGTTTAGTTTGCAAAGGATATTCGCTTATAATTAAGCCTTTGTCGGCAATAAGCTGATACAGCAGCTTGTTCTCAGGAGGATAAACATGCTCTATGCTGCAGCCCAGAACGGCGATGGTGCCTCCGCTCTCCCGAAGAGCAGCTTCATGTGCGGCACTATCGATTCCTCTAGCCATCCCGCTTACAATACATAGCTGCGATGCTGACAGCGCTTCCGACAGCTGTTCAGTCGTTTTGCGCCCATAGACTGTCGGCGTTCGAGTCCCAACGACTGCAATGCACGGGCGTTTCATTAAATGCGGATTTCCCCGATAATATAAAACCCACGGCGGTTGTGCAGTCTCTTTAAGAAGAGTCGGATACTCCTCATCGAAGTAAGTAACGATACCGATTCCCTTACTATTATATCCTTCCAGCAGGATTTCCATTTTTTGAGGCGTGAGCTCATAAAGATTCCTCGCTAATTCAACTGCACGAGAAGGAGTCAAACCCAATGCCTGCCAATCAGCAGCTTGCAAATGCAGCATCTCGGATAGTTCTGGAAAGTGGTTAACAATTCTTTGAATGGTTTTCCAGCCTATATTTTCAATGTGATGCAGAACTATTAAAATGTTTGTATTGTTCATTAGTATATATCACTCCTTCATTGAGAACAACTTTTGACCGATACGAACGAAAAAAAGCCCTCTACTCCCTTATCAGGAATAGAAGGCTGCTTGCCTATCTACTTCATTTATTTTTTAGTGATACATTTGTCCAAGAGACCTTTTTCTTCCAAAACACTCACAAGAGTGGAGCCCATTTCAGAAGGTGTAGGAGCAACCTTGATACCGCAGCGTTCCAAAGTAGATACTTTCTCTGCTGCTGTACCTTTACCACCGGAAATAATCGCGCCAGCATGGCCCATACGTTTGCCTGGAGGAGCTGTTTGTCCGCCAATGAAGCCTACAACCGGCTTTTTCATATTAGCAGCAATCCACTCGGCAGCTTCTTCTTCAGCAGTACCGCCGATTTCGCCGATCATAATAACCGCGTAAGTATCTGGGTCTTCATTAAAGAGTGTCAAAATATCAATAAACTCAGAGCCCTTCACCGGGTCTCCACCAATACCTACAGCAGAGGATTGTCCAATGCCGCGGGTCGTCAATTGATGAACGGCTTCATAGGTCAATGTTCCGCTACGGGATACTACGCCTACATGACCAGGAGTATGGATATATCCCGGCATGATTCCGATTTTAATCTCACCTGGTGTAATAAGACCCGGGCAGTTCGGTCCGATCAAACGAGTTTTCTTACCTTCCATATAACGAGACACTTTAACCATATCCAGTACTGGAATGCCTTCTGTTATACAAATCGTCAGATCAAGCTCAGCATCTACTGCTTCCATAATAGCATCAGCCGCGAAAGCTGGTGGTACATAAATAACGGATACAGTCGCACCTGTTGCTTCTTTGGCTTGTGCTACTGTGTTGAAAACCGGCAAGGAAACTACGGAGCCATTATCCAAAGTAATATCGATGTTGGTTCCGCCTTTACCTGGAGTTACACCGCCAACCATTTGCGTACCGTATTCCAAACCACCCTTAGTGTGGAACATGCCCACGGAACCTGTGATCCCTTGTGTAATTACTTTTGTATCTTTATTAATTAAAATACTCATTTGATTTGGTCACATCCCTTGATTTTTTTCACGAAGAAGTCGTGGAGTTTAGCACAATGGTACGAATTACGATACAAGAGCAACAATCTTTTGTGCTCCATCCGCCATTGAGTCGGCTGCCACAATATTTAAACCGGATTCATTCAAAATCTTCTTGCCGAGGTCAACATTCGTGCCTTCCAGACGGACAACCAAAGGACGGCTTAAGCCCACTTGTTTTGCAGCTTCAACTACTCCGTTAGCAATTACGTCACATTTCATGATGCCGCCGAAAATGTTAACGAAAATACCTTTTACAGCCTCGTCAGAAAGAATGATTTTAAAAGCTTCGGTTACTTTCTCCGCTGTAGCACCGCCCCCTACATCAAGGAAGTTGGCCGGGTCGCCACCGTAATATTTAATAATATCCATAGTTGCCATAGCAAGACCTGCGCCGTTAACCAAGCAACCGATGTTTCCATCAAGTGCGATGTAGCTCAAATCATACTTGGAAGCTTGAATTTCCTTTGCATCCTCTTCTTCCAAATCACGAAGCTCAAGAATGTCTTTGTGACGGTACAATGCATTGGAATCAAAGTTCAACTTCGCGTCCAAAGCCATAACATCCCCGCTGCCTGTTACAACAAGAGGATTGATTTCTGCAATGGAGCAATCTTTTTCAACAAACGCTGTATACAAGGCAATCATAAACTTAACTGCTTTGTTTACTAATTCAGACGGTATGTTAATGGCATAAGCCAGCTTGCGTGCTTGGAATGCTTGCAAACCAATCGCAGGATCGATCACTTCTTTGAAAATTTTCTCAGGAGAATGCTCAGCAACTTCCTCAATCTCCGTTCCGCCTTCTTCAGACGCCATCATAACTACACGGCCAGTTCCACGGTCAACAACGACACCGATGTAGTATTCTTTCTTAATATCGCAGCCTTGTTCGATTAAAAGGCGCTTTACTTCTTTACCTTCAGGACCTGTTTGGTGAGTTACAAGAACCTTACCCAAAATTTCCTGTGCGTATGTACGGACTTCGTCCAGGTTTTTGGCAATTTTAACGCCACCTGCTTTACCGCGTCCGCCTGCATGAATTTGTGCTTTAACTACAACTACGGAAGTTCCGAGCTGCTTAGCTGCCTCAACTGCTTCATCGACTGTAAAAGCAACTTTTCCTTCAGGTACGGCAACCCCATATTGCTTTAGTACTTGTTTGCCTTGGTACTCATGGATATTCATTTAGCAAAATCCTCCTATCAGTTATAGCTTACTATTTGAATCAGAACTTGCGGCTCGTACGCGAGTCCCGCATCAAACGAAGAATTCTTTCGCTGCAAATCATGCGGAATCCTGCTTGCTGCAGCCAGTGCAACAAAACCTTCATAATTGTACCACTTTTCTTCGACGGTTTCCTCTTTTTTTCTTGTAAAGCTGTCATTTTTCAATCAATCTTTTTTATGCCACTGAAAAATTTCACGTATTATATCATTCCCAAGGAAATAGAAAGCATAACAAAAACGCATTCTTCTGAACAATCTTTCAGAAAAATGCGCTGAATTCTCATTGGCATAGCCATCCATATTAATTATCACGTATAGCTGGGATCTGTGGGCGTCGTCATCCGCGGTTCTCTCTCTGCTTGCTTAATAAACCGCATTTCATTGCCCGTGAAGCTGCACACCAAGCATTGAATGATAGGTTCTGCTTCTTGAATTTGTTGAGGTTCTGTTACCTCTTGTACAGAGCCTGATAGAGCATCCTTAAGAAATCGCTGCGAGAAACTTGAAATCACACTGAATTTTACCCGGTTTGATCTACAGTTTGGACAGAAATAAGGTTTGTCCTGCATTTCTCATCACCTCTTTATCTGTATAACCAGTTTTCATCAGGTTTAACCGTTGACTCTAAAGTGAATTGCCAAAAACTGTGCATGCATGTACAATTAAAACAAATCATAAGGCGTATAAGGAAGCACCTTTGCCCATGGATCTTATTCCAAGGAGAGGTGTTCTTTGTTATGTACGGTAAAGTAATAAGTGCCTGCTTGCATGGTGTTGAAGGAAAACTGGTCGAGGTGGAAGTGGATTTAAGCAATGGTCTCCCTCAAATGAATATAGTCGGCTTACCGGACAGCGCTGTCAAAGAATCGATGGAGCGCGTACGCGCGGCTATAAAAAACTGCGGATACACGTTTCCTTTACAGCGGATCACTGTGAATTTAGCCCCCGCTGATGTCCGCAAGGAAGGAGCTGCATTCGATTTGGCCATCGCTCTCGGTATTTTAGCCACCAGCGGGCAGCTAAAGCTTGAGCAGCCAGAGGATACTCTGATTTTGGGCGAGCTTGCGCTGGACGGCTCTGTCCGTCCGGTTCCAGGGGTTCTGTCCATGATGGCTAACGCCAAGGATAAAGGAATAGAGCGCGTCATCGTTCCACGCCACAATGCGGAAGAAGCCGCACTTATCGCAGGGATGAAGGTATCGTCACTGTCCCATATTAGCGAGCTTCAACAGGACAAGATTATTATTAATGATGCTAATATTTATCGGCATTTAATAAATCCGGACAGTAAAGCTGATAATACCCTTTCATATAGTGAAGATTATAGCGATGTATGCGGACAACTGCATGTTAAAAGAGCTTTGATGATATGTGCCGCAGGTATGCACAATATTATATTGTTAGGTCCTCCGGGTACTGGCAAAACAATGCTGGTTAAAAGATTGCCTACGATCCTCCCTGACATGTCCGAGCAGGAGTCGTTGGATGTGACGAAAATATACAGCGCCTCCGGGAAATTTTCCGACCGCAGCAGCTTGATTAGTAAACGCCCCTTCCGTATGCCTCACCATACGATCTCAGCGGCTGGGTTAGTCGGAGGAGGCACTATCCCAAAGCCAGGTGAAATCAGCCTGGCTCATCGCGGCGTACTATTTCTTGATGAGCTTCCCGAATTCTCAAGAGCCGTGCTTGAAGTTCTTCGGCAGCCTCTTGAAGACCGGCATGTGACGATTGGACGAGCCCGTGCGGTATATAGCTTCCCTGCTCAGTTTATTATGGCTGCTTCAATGAACCCTTGTCCGTGCGGATATTTTGGTGCTGAGACTGCTTCACATCCCTGCACATGCAGTCCGTTGAAGATTGAACATTATCGTTCCAAAATTTCGGGTCCCCTGCTTGACCGGATCGATTTGCAGGTAGAGGTGCCCCGAATCGATTATGCTCAAATTCTGGAAGCCCAGCCACAGCTGTCTTCACTGGAAATGAAAGAACAGGTAGACCGTGTGAGGCACATTCAGCTTGAACGTTATAAAAAATGTGGCATCATGTTTAACGGTGAGCTCACAGGCAAGCTTCTGAAAATACATTGCAGACTACAAGCCGATGCTGAAATGCTGCTTCGGAAATCATTTGAAATCTTAGGCTTAAGTGTGCGAGCCTATGACCGTGTCTTAAAAATAGCCCGAACGATTGCTGATATTGAAGACAGTGTACACATAGAGTCCCCCCACATTGCCGAAGCGCTGCAATACCGAAGCCTGGATAAAAAAAACTATTCTCGTTCTTTTTAATTTAAAAATTTTATACGGGTTGAATCAAACAAAAGCCTAAAGCTCAACCTTGACGGAGGAGTTTTAGGCTTCTAAGTAGAAAAGCTACACTCATTTATTAACTGTTTTTGCCGATATCATTTTCCAATTCATTGGTAACCGTATTGTTCTCTTCATTTTCGCGGTAATAGTAAGCAAAAACACCATCTTCAGTCGGGTAATAAACATAGTCATTATTCTGCTCAGATATAAAATAATCCCTAAACATTGTTTTTACCTTGGAAAACACAGCTATCCCCTTCTTCTCGATAAGTTAATAGGTAAAGTCTGCACGTTTTTTGTACTAAATATGCAGTTATTATGAATCGAGGGGATATTTATTATTATAATTGGTTATTGGGATTCAGGAAAAATGAGCGCATAATTAAGCAAAATCGTCGCAAGCCCCAGTATTTCAAGCACCACAATATCCACAATATACATATCGAATGCATTAGGAAAAATGATAAACCATACGCCAGTTAAAAGAGGAGCCCAGTTCATTACAGAAAATTTCCATGGTTTCATACTTGCAAGAAGCGAGAAAATAAACTGGATACTTCCAAATATGAGACAAGTATAGTATTCTGTGCTATTTCCCGTGAAGCCAAAAATCCAAGGGGTGAATATAAACCATACGCCAATAAAAGAAGACAATACATTTTTGACAATCATGGTCACACCTCCATCTGCTTGCTCTATCATATTTTATATATATGCAAGCGATTTCATAGATGTGACATAACCTTTAAACTATTCTTGAGAAATACAAAAAAAAGCACTCTAAGCCATTTCCTGCTAGAATGCGTTCGGTATATGGTCTAATGTGAGGAGCTGCCCCTCCCTGTCGGTAACAACAGATATGACATCAAACCTTAGTTGGCGATCGAGAAGCTGATGACGGTGAGTGTAGAATTGTGCCGTTTCCCTAACCTTTTGTTGTTTCAAAGCATTAATGGATTCCTGCGGCATGCCGAAGGTAGTACTGCCGCTGCGAGTACGAACCTCAATAATAATCAGCAATTCTCCGTCCATACCGATCAAATCAATTTCTCCGGTCCTACAGCGCCAATTTTGAGCTAGAATCGAGTAGTTCAACGCTTGTAAATGCTCAAGCGCATATTGTTCTCCCAATGCACCCAGCATTTTACGTGTAAGCTTCACATTACTCATTAGACCTCTTTCTGATCTGCTGCTTCGCACGACCATCAGAGCGGTAAATAAAGCTTAAAACTTCGGCCACAAGCTTGTACAGCTCCGGAGGAATCTCCTGGTCCAGGTCCAGCTTGGACAAAACCTCAACCAACGAGGAATCCTCTTGGACAGGAACTCCGTTGTCCTTAGCTTTCTTCATGATGGCTTCAGCTACATTCCCCTTACCTTTAGCAACCAATGTGGGGGCACTTTTATTATCAGGCGAATATTTTAGAGCTACCGCTTTTTTGATGGGACTCCGGTTGTTTTCCATCATATGCGAACATCCATTCCTTTGTATGCTTTTTTTCCATAAACTGCTTGCAGGTGAGAGCTCACAGGGTTTTCCTGCTTATTTCCTGGAGATTCAGCGGATGCCCCTTGTAAATCTTGTCCTTTTTCTGGATAAGGACCGCATTTTATGGAGATAAACTGATAGCCAATACTTGAAAGACCTGCCGCAATCTCTTCACGATTCGATTCCAAAAGCTCATGGATGAAGGGCTGATCATTTAACACACGCAAGCTTACAATTCGGTCCACCACCTGCACATCAACCATCGTATCCCCTAGAGATTTCATCCGGAGATCAAATACAAGACGGCAATTCTGCGCATCGATTTCCCCTCGCGCCCCCTTGCGTGACTGGATATGAACCGCTGCCGTTTGCTCACCGTTCGCATTCATCAACGGTACAAACAATGTAATATGCGAAAACATCGAGGCTCTGTCTGAATTCAATAGCAGCTGCTGACCGGTTATCTGTTGAACGGCCTGTTGAGCAGACTCCTTGAACGCAGGTGGCACATCATCTGCTTGCATCAGTTGCAGCAGCGCGCTTTTTAACGTTTCACTGGACTTCTGCTGATCTTCCAATGAAGTCGCAGCCGGATTCGGAGTAGCTTGTGTTCCCCATTCGCTATTGACTGAGCCACCTTGTACCATCTTATCAGGCAGTTTGCCAATATGATGCTCATGCTCAATTCCCAATGCCTTCATCATCTTGGGAAGCCAATGGTCATTAGAGCTTGTTTCTTGTGAATTTCCACCACTTGGTGTTACAGCTGTTTCAGCTCCCTTTGCTGTATTGCCAGTGGGATTATTGTTAAGTTCCGCAGTGCTCCCGGAGCTAGCATTTCCAGCTGTTGGAGTTACGCTTTGGCCAGCAATTGGTGTAGGTGTGTTTGCAGCAGCCGGTGGTTGACCAAGTCCGTCATCAGTCGTTACTGTTTGTCCGCCATTCAAACCTGCAGCAGCCGCTCCTAAGGTTTGCGCTGTCATTCTGGATGCAGCTGATGCTTGAGCAAACTGTCCGTTTGGTTCGGCTTGGTCTGAACTGACTGTAGAAGCAGAAGTTCCCGTTACATCACCTTGCAGTAGAGTAGAAGGTCCCGACTTGGGAATGCTGTTATTTCCATTTAACGTCGCTTGTGCACTTCCTGTTTGCCCTGTAAGATTAGAACCTTCATTCATTGGATTCGCAGCACCTGCACCTGATGCTAACAGGGTGCTGCTTGTCACAGCGGCCGTACTTTTGGCAGTCTGGGTTTCACTCTCACCAGCGCTCGACAAAACCTCTGTAGCAAGCCCCGACTGCTTCGGTAGGACTTGGTTGGAGGAATCCTTGATCATGGCAACCACTTGCTTCACGGTATCCAGAGCAGATCGTGTTGCACCTGATAGAACGTGCTCCTCGCCCAGTAACTTGTTCAACTGTGAATCCAGCTGCTGAATCGTCTCATGAAACGCTGGACCAGCGATTGCATGTCTTACTGCCGATACTGTATCCATTGTTAGAGGAAGTCCTTTTTGAAAAGCAACAACTGCTGAAGGAAGCAATTCCTCCAGCTGCTGAGAAGAAGTCACCTGAGCCTGGAGTTGGGTGAAGGCTTGAACATTATCTTTGGTAATCGGAATACCCGATTGATGAAGTGTTTGAATGATTTGCCGATTAGGCGCGTTATCCTGCATGGAGACATTCTTAAGCACCTCGGCCAAAGAAGTATCTGCAATTTGCACACCCGATGCATCTAGCGGCTTAAGCACAATTTGGCCAGACTGCGTTGTTTCCGGCTGAACCTGAAGCAAAGTGACCTCACCTTGCTTCAGAGGTGTTTCCAATTTGGCACGAACATGCACGCCGCCAATATTTATAAGTGCGTCCTGATCAGCTAGCAGCTGCAGTACCAGCCCTTTAACAACTTCCCCTACCTTTAACTCCAGTTTTCTGGGCTCAGCCGCTTGGGTGTCACCGATTAAGCTTCGAATTAATCCGCTAATATTCAAGACCGCACACCTTCCAGCAATTTATATTTATCTATTATATCGGCTTTTGTTGATACTTCTTGCAGTGTTTCCAGGTGCTCTGTTAAAAAAGCTCCTGCTGTTCTACCTCAACCAAAATATTTTTCAGGAATGTTTTTCGATGAAGGGGAGTTGCGCCGTATTCTTGAATGCGCTCACGGTGCAGCTTTGTTGCATAACCCTTATGTAAGGCGATCCCATACTCTGGAAACTGTACCTCCCACTGCAAACACATACGGTCACGGGTAACTTTAGCGATAATCGACGCAGCTGCAATCGACTGACTTAATGCATCTCCATGAATGATAGCCATTTGCTCCAATGGGAGATCGACCTTCTCAGCGTCCACCAATAAATAATCAGGGCATGGATCCAGCTTCTCTACAGCTTGCTTCATGGCTAGACGCGCCGCTTGCTTAATATTAATTTGTTCTATCGTCCTCACATCTACTATTCCAATTCCGATAGAGATAGCTTCCTTATTAATCAATTCGTATAAATGCTCCCGTTTCTTTACACTCAGCTTCTTTGAATCATTTACTTCTTCCAAAACGAGCCCTGGGGGTAAAATAACTGCAGCAGCAACCACATCCCCAAACAGACAGCCTCTTCCAACTTCATCTACTCCAGCTACATGGAGCATCCCCTGATTCCAAATCGATTGCTCATATTCCAAAAGCATATATGTATTTCTTCCTTTCTCTACAGCAAAAAAAGCTTGTACAGCACATTATACTAGAAACGATGTCTGCCGGAAACGAATAAAAAACAAAAAAGCCACCCCTGAGGAGTGACCGGCTTGCAAGATTTATACTTCACTTGGCGTTTCAAGACTAATTCTACCCATTTTGCCTGCACGCAGCTCCCGTAGAATAGTTAAGGATGCCTTGTCCAAATCTACCCGGCCGCCGCTTAACAGAGCTCCTCTTTTGCGCCCTATCGCTTCCATTACTTCAATGACGGCATCTGTATCACTCGGATCTTCCGGCAGCTTCTCGATACCAAAGCGTTCTTTTAAAGACGATCCATAGTGCGTGCACAGATAACGAACTGCATACAAAGCAATATCAGCTGTATACAACAGCTCTTCCTTAATGGCACCAGTAACAGCAAGCCGCATACCGACTTCTTGATCCTCAAACTTCGGCCACAAAATACCTGGAGTATCCAGTAGTTCCATCTCTGTTCCTACCTTGATCCATTGCTGGCCTTTAGTGACACCCGGCTTGTCTCCGGTGGCCGCTATTTTGCGTCCCGCCAACCGGTTGATCAGTGTCGATTTTCCGACATTCGGAATACCGACAATAAGTCCACGTACCGCTCGAGGATTAATCCCTTTTCTAATTTGCGTCTCGAACTTCGCAGCCATAAGCTGCTTACAACGCGACATGATCTCTTTCATCTGATTCCCATTAGCTGCATCTACCGGCAATGCTTGAAGCCCTTTATCAGCAAAATAGGTAACCCATTGAGCGGTAACTTCAGGATCAGCCAAATCATTTTTGTTCAGAAGCACCAAACGCGGTTTATTTTGTAAAATTTCATCAATCATCGGGTTTCTGCTGGAAAGCGGAATTCGTGCATCCAACAGTTCAATCACGACATCAATCAGCTTGAGCTTTGCCTCAATTTGACGGCGAGCTCTTGTCATGTGACCTGGAAACCATTGTATCGTCATACGGTCACCTCAACTTTTTTCAGTACAGCAGCAGTTCTTTATATTTTACATATGAACTAAGCTGATATTTTTGAATGGCCAAAAAATTAAATCGGCCCTTCCTACAATTTTATCATATTCAATAAACCCGATATCGCGGCTATCTGCGCTGTTCGACCGGTTGTCTCCCATTACAAATACCGTTCCATCGGCAACTGTTTTTTCTGAGTAATTTCTCGAATTATAGGGTGTCCCTCTTTTGGCTGCATCATCCAGAGCTTGCTTTAAGTAAGGCTCATCTAACAATTTGCCGTTAACATATACTTTGTCGCCTTCCACCTTAACGGTTTCACCAGGCAGTGCGATCACACGCTTTATGTAATCCTTATCTTTAGTCGCATGAAATACAATTACTTCACCGCGTTCCGGTTTTCCCATCGAATAAATAATTTTATTCACTATCAATCGTTCACCGGTGTGGAAATTCGGCTCCATGGACGGCCCTTCGACAATAAAGGGGGCAAAAATCAACCAGCGAATAAAAAAAACGAGAGCCGCAGCAATCAGCAGCGCTTTAACCCATTCCCATGCTTCATTTTTGAGTGGATTCGATTTCTCCATGGTTTGTTCTTGCTCCATATCAGACCTGCCCTTTCAACAAAATAATGTCTCCAAAAAAAACGAAAGGGAGCTTGGTAAACAAGCCCCCGTTTGTTTTCTTCTTAGCGAATCTCTTGAATTCTAGCTGCTTTACCACGAAGACCACGCAAGTAGTATAGCTTCGCACGACGAACTTTACCACGGCGAGCCACTTCGAGCTTGTCAATCTTCGGGGAATTTAAAGGAAACGTTCTTTCAACGCCTACACCGTAAGAAATTTTTCTAACAGTAAAGGTTTCGCTGATTCCGCCCCCGCGGCGTTTGATAACAACACCTTCGAAAAGCTGAATCCGTTCGCGGGATCCCTCGATAACTTTCACGTGAACCTTAACAGTGTCACCTGGACGAAACTTAGGTAGATCTTGGCGAATTTGTTCTTTTGTAATTTCTTGAATTAAACTCATATATGACTTCCTCCTTCCACTTAGGTGTTCATTCCGCCTCCGATGTCGAATCTATAGATGCCATGCGTAGAGGACCACCGTAATCGGGCAAAAATGCCACAACGTTGTATATATTATCATAAAGGGGGAACGAATACAAGGGGTCCGACAATCCCCACCCAAACCCTCCCCGCCGGGAGGGCTCCGAGGGCTGCCGCCCTCTGGACACCTGCTGGTGCACCTTTGTTAGTTTGATTGGGGATCGCTATCGCATCCCCCACCCAAACCCTCCCCGCTGGGAGGGCCCCAAGGGCTGCCGCCCTCTGGACACCCGCTGGTGCACCTTTGTTAGTTTGATTGGGGATCGCTTTCGTCCCTACGGGACACGCTTTACGTTGGATCTCCCGCATCGTCCTAACGGACACGCTTTCAGTTAGAGCATGAAACGGCCGTTATTGCGTTAAGCTACTGTTTTAGAAGCGGCTGTTTTGCTACGCAAAACACGGCTGTCCCTTTGGGATGCGCTTAAACCTTAGAGCTAAAGACTTGGATGTAAGCTATTCCCATCAGACAACTGGCGTTAAGGATATAAACAGAAAGCTACTGCTCGCTGTCCCCATTTTTACCCTTTTGCTCCTCCAGCCACTGCTTCTCCTTAGCTGTCAGCTCCACTTGCTCCAGCAGCTCAGGACGTTTCTGCCAAGTTCGCCAAATCGCCTGCCGTCTACGCCACTGCTCAATGTTAGCATGATGGCCAGAAACTAATATTTCTGGGACCTCCCAGTCGCGGAATTGAACGGGTCTTGTATAATGCGGATATTCCAGCAAGCCCGTGCTAAAGGAATCTGTGACCGCAGAGGTTTCATTGCCTAGAACACCCGGCAGAAGCCGGACAACACTATCAATGACGACCATAGCAGGCAGTTCACCGCCTGTTAGAACATAGTCTCCAATGGATAGCTCATCAGTAACGAGATACTCTCGGATCCGCTCATCATAGCCCTCATAATGACCACAAATGAAGATGAGGTGCTCTTCCTTTGACAGCTCCTCTGCTTTACGCTGTGAAAAGGGCTCCCCCTGAGGGCACATTAAAATAATGCGAGGTTTATTGCTTCCATTTAAAGAGTCTGTTAATGCTTCAACTGCTGAAAAAATCGGCTCCGCCTTCAGTACCATACCCCCACCACCACCGTAAGGGTAATCGTCTACAGTGTTATGCTTATTATTGGCATAATCACGGAAATTGACTGTATGTAGGTCAACCAATCCCTTGTCACGGGCTTTTCCCAATATGCTCGCTGAAAAGACTCCGTCAAACATGTCGGGAAACAAAGTAAGAACATCGACTCTCATCAGTCCAATAAACCTTCCATGATATGTGCCTTAACCCGCTTCTCAGCAATATTGACCTCAAGGATTACTTCATCGATATAAGGCAATAAAACGGGTTTTCCAACCTCACGTTCAACCACCCATACATCGTTGGCCCCGGGAGATAAGATTTCGCTAATAGT
Source organism: Paenibacillus sp. GCM10027630 (assembly GCF_042676305.1). NCBI lineage: Bacteria > Bacillati > Bacillota > Bacilli > Caryophanales > Paenibacillaceae > Paenibacillus > Paenibacillus sp. GCM10027630. The sequence continues at coordinate 161,622 of NZ_JBHTGY010000052.1, forward strand.
GCCGAGCTCTTCCCCTTCATCCGTAACTACAGTACAGCCAATGATCTCATGGTGATAGAATTCATCGTCGGGTAGCTCGAACACATACTTTTCTTCCACCTTTAAAAGCCAGCCTTTATACTTCTCAACTTCATTAATGTTGCTGAAGCCTTCAAATTTAATAATGAACAGCTTTTTATGTTCGCGCGCCGATTCCACAATGACAGGTAAGGTCGTATGTTTTTCTGGATCGTAGAAAACTAAAGCGCTTCCTTTAGCAAATCGTTCATCTGGAAAATCCGTCTCAGGAAAAATTTTAAGCTCGCCGCGAATCCCTTGAGTATTCACAATTTTACCGATCGTATATAATTTATCGCTCATGAAAGCCCCTCCGGCCATCTGAATATGAATATATAAATGAAGAAAAAGAGTTAGGATTTCTCCTAACCCTTATCATCTCCATTATGAAACAATTTCAACCGAGACACGCTTGCTTTCTTTAACTGCTGCTGAAGTGACTACAGTACGAAGCGCTTTTGCAATACGCCCTTGCTTCCCGATTACTTTCCCGACATCATCGGGATGAACCGACAGCTTGTACGTAATGTCGCGTTCGTCCTCGTCTACTTTCACATTTACTTCGTCGGGATGATCAACCAGCGCCTTAGCGATAACGGTTATTAGATCTTTCATAATACCCTCCGAATCGGCAGATTACTTCTGCAGCTTGGACTCGTGAAACTTTTTCATAATGCCTGCTTGACTGAAAAGATTGCGTACAGTATCAGAAGCTTGAGCGCCAGTTTGAAGCCATTTAAGCGCTTTTTCCTCATCAATATTTACGATTGCCGGTTTAGTAATCGGGTTGTAAGTACCAATCTCTTCGATAAAGCGACCGTCACGCGGAGAACGGGAATCCGAAACTACCACACGGTAAAAAGGAGCTTTGTGAGCACCAATACGCTTAAGACGAATACGTGTTGCCATTGAAAATCACCTCCAACTTAGAATAAACCGCCTATGATTTTATTCCTCCTTCGGATTAACCGAACGGGAACTTCATTCCTTTACCGAACTTGCCTTTCAAGCCTTTAAGTCCGCCCTTAGGTCCCTTAGGCCCCATCATGCCGGAAAACTGCTTCATCATCTTGCGCATATCATCGAATTGCTTGATAAAACGGTTCACATCCTGCACCGAGTTGCCGCTGCCTGCAGCCAAGCGCTTGCGTCGGCTTGGACTAAGCATGTCCGGATTTTGCCGTTCTTCCTTGGTCATCGATTTAACGATTGCAGCAACACGCGCCATCTGCTTATCGTCTACCTTGATATCTTTAATCCCCTTCATTTTGCCTGCTCCGGGGAGCATATCCAAAATCTGATCGAGTGGTCCAAGCTTCTTTACCTGCTCCATCTGATCGAGGAAATCATCAAAGGTAAATCCGTCGGTCCGCATTTTGCGTTCCATTTCTTTTGCCTTATCAGCATCGATACCTGCCTGGGCTTTCTCGATCAAGGTAAGCATGTCACCCATACCGAGAATCCGTGAAGCCATCCGATCCGGATGGAACGGCTCCAGAGCATCCATCTTCTCGCCCATTGCCGCAAACTTGATAGGACAACCCGTTACAGCTTTAACTGATATCGCTGCACCACCACGAGTATCGCTGTCAAGCTTCGTAAGTACTACGCCCGTTAGCTCCAACTGTTTGTGGAAGCTTTCCGCCACATTAACGGCTTCCTGTCCAGTCATTGCGTCGACAACAAGCAGAATTTCATCCGGCTTAACGGCTTCAACGATTTGCTTCAGCTCATCCATCAATGCTTCATCAATATGTAGACGTCCGGCTGTATCGACAATCAAATAGTCATTGCCATGATCTTTGGCATGCTGGAGTGCATTCTTTGCAATTTCAACCGGGCTCACTTGGTCACCCATCGAGAACACGGGAACCTTTATCTGCTCTCCAAGAACCTGGAGTTGCTTGATAGCGGCTGGCCGATATATATCTCCGGCTGCCAGAAGCGGTCGGTGATTTTGCTGCAGGAGCATCTTAGCCAATTTTCCAGTTGTGGTTGTTTTACCCGCCCCTTGCAATCCGACCATCATAATGACAGTAGGCGGACGGTTGGACCGTGCAAGCTTGCTTTGAGATCCACCCATCAATTCCGTCAATTCTTTGTTTACAATGTCAACGACAACCATCGCAGGGGTAAAGCTTTGCAATACTTCCTGCCCGATTGCACGTTCCTTTACTTTGGCAATGAATTCTTTGACGACTTTAAAATTAACATCCGCTTCCAAAAGCGCGAGACGAACTTCGCGAAGCGCTTCGTTTACATCGTCTTCTGTTAGCTTTCCTTTGCCTCTCAGCTTGCTGAACACTTTCTGCAGCCGGTCTGCTAATCCTTCGAATGCCATCCGAATTCACCTCTCAAGTGTTACTTTGCACCTCTTGGTTAAGAGCAGAACCACTTACTTGCTAATCCAGGTTGATCAATTGCTCCATCATAGACTGGGCTTGCTGCCTTTGTTCTGGCTTTAGTTCAGTCATGAATAGTTGAAGCTGCTGCACAACCTGCTGTCTTTGCTCATGCTTCAACAGCAGCTGGAGCTTAGCTTCATAATCTTCGAGCGCAGCTTCCGCCCGTTTTATATGTTCGTAGACCGCTTGACGGCTGATCTGAAACTCAGCAGCAATTTCACCAAGCGAATAATCATCATAAAAGTAATGCTTCAAAAATGTCTGCTGCTTATCGGTCAAAAGCTTCTCATAAAAATCGACCAACATATTGATTCGGTTCGTTTTCGTAAGCATATTGATATTATCTTCCGTCACAGTGCCTCGCCTCCGTTAAGGTAAAACACTTTACAGCAACAACAGTACCTATCATACTCAAAATGAAGAACGATGTCAAGCATCTTTACTTGACAGTTTATTCGCCCTGCTAATTTCCGCTAAACTAACCCTTTTCAGAGGCAGCATCCACTTCGTTTTCAGAAGCAATCCACTTACTGAACAGCGCATTAACGAATTGGTCTGAATCGAACGGCTGTAAATCATCCATTTTTTCACCAAGGCCAACGAATTTAACAGGCAGCTTCAGCTCCTGACGAATGGCTACTACAATACCACCTTTGGATGTGCTGTCCAGCTTCGTTAGCACCAGTCCCGTTAATCCTGACTTCTCATCGAACATCTTCGCTTGACTTAACGCATTTTGACCTGTGGTAGCGTCCAGCACCAGCAAAACCTCATGAGGCGCATCTGGAACTTCGCGGCGAATAACACGGTAAATCTTATTAAGCTCTTCCATCAGGTTGACTTTGTTCTGCAGACGTCCAGCCGTATCACATAATAGCACATCAACGCCCCGGTTTTTAGCTGCATGCAGCGCATCGAACATAACGGCCGCAGGGTCGGAACCGGAATGCTGTTTAATGACCTCCACTCCGGCACGCTGCCCCCAAGCCTCCAGCTGTTCAATCGCACCGGCACGGAACGTGTCACCGGCAGCAAGCATCACCTTTTTCCCTTGCGATTTCAAATGATGGGCCAGCTTGCCGATCGTTGTAGTCTTACCAACACCATTAACACCAACGAACAAAATTACCGTAAGGCCGGAAGGGGCCATTTGCAAGCCCGCGTTTTCTTCACCCTTCAACAGTGCAATAAGCATTTCAGAAAGAACGGGCTGCAGGTCGCTTGGCTCTTCGATCTTCCGTTTGCGCACTTCGGCACGCAGATCTTCAATTAGCTTCATTACCGTATTAACGCCAACATCGGCGCCAATTAAGATTTCCTCCAGCTCCTCATAAAAATCTTCATCAATCTTTTTGCGGCGACTGAACAGGTCTTCTACCCGCTCAACAAACACATCCCGTGTTTTGGTTAAGCCCTCTTTAAATTTATTCGTAACAGCCTCAGCCTTTGAGGAAATGCTTTCCTTCAGTCGTTTAAAAAAACTCATACCAGCCAAACTCCCTTTACCTATGATGTGATTATAACTTCTCTAATTTTACCATCCATTTCAAACAAACCGTCAGCTGGCAATGATCGCTTCATCCTCTTCCAATCGGACGGATACAAGCTTGGATACGCCGCCTTCTTCCATTGTTACCCCATACAACACATCCGCTTCCTCCATCGTTCCTTTGCGGTGGGTAACAACGATGAACTGGGTTTGTTGTGAAAATTCACGTAAATATTCGGCAAACCTCGCCACATTCGCTTCATCCAATGCAGCCTCGACTTCATCGAGCACACAGAATGGTACCGGCTTTACACGGATGATCGAGAACAACAGCGCAATGGCCGTAAGTGCCCGCTCCCCACCCGATAAAAGCTGCAGATTTTGCAGTTTTTTTCCAGGTGGCTGGGCTACTATCTCAATCCCCGTATCGAGCATATTATTGGGCTCGGACAAAATCAGATCAGCGCGGCCACCGCCGAACAGCTTCGCAAACACGACTACGAAGTGGGAGCGGATGGCATCGAATGTTATTCGGAACCGTTTTCCCATCTCCTCGTCCATCTCATGAATAACCTGGTACAGCGTAGTTTTAGCTTCAACCAGGTCGTTTTTTTGCTCGCTGAGAAATTGGTAGCGCTCATTAACCCGCTCGAATTCTTCAATGGCGCCAAGATTGACTACGCCTAAAATAGCAATTTCACGTTTCAGCTCACGCACCTGATTTTGCGTGGCCAATACATCCTCAGGTACCGGATACCGTTCTTTTGCAAGCTCAAAGCTTAGCTCATAATCATCCGCAAGCTTCTTCAGCAAATTTTCAAGCTCCACATCAAGGCGAGTCACTCTTACTTCAGTTTGATGCAGCTGCTCCTCGACTTGACGCAATTGTCCCCGCTCTTCACGCGTCTTGTTCTCTTCTTGCTCCAGCTTGACTAACCATCCAGAGCGTTCGGCACGCTTCATATCCAACTGATCGGAACATTGCTGTTTTTTCAGTTTAATATCGTTAAGCTGCTCTATTTGCTGTATAGTCTCCTGCTGATGATTAGCTAAATCGAGCTCCAACTGCTTCACCAGGCTGCGATTTAAATCTAGCTCAGTTAGAAGCTCGGACAACTCTGTCTTAAATCTTCGTTCTTGATCCTGCAGCGATTGCTTCTCTTGGGACAAAGAGGCAACCTTGATTTTCAGGTCGGTCAGCTGCGTCTGCAGCTCCTCCTTCTGAAGCTCACCCGCCTTACGTGCAAGCTCCGCTTCACGAATTGCCTGCTGTATGATTGCTTCTTCCTCCTGCAATCGTTCCAGCGACTCCACCGCTGTCTTGCCGCGTGCTTCAAGCTCACGACGCTCCGCTTGCAGCGTATCGCCGTCCTGGCTGTACAACGCCAGCTGCTCAGCTACCTGCTTGGCTTCATGCTGCAGCGGCTCCAAGCCGGCACGAATCTGCTGCTCTTCGATACGCAGAGTTTCACCTGTTAAGCGCAGTTCCTCCAGCTTGCCTGATTCTGAAGCAATCTCCTTGCGCACTTGCTCAGATTTCATTCTCAACTGCTGCAATTGCTTATCTGAATCAGTAATTTCTTTATCCATCTCTTCTATCTGACGTTGACGGCTAAGTAAGCTTGTAGTTTTCTTCTGTTGGCTGCCTCCTGTCATCGAACCGCCGGGATTAACGACATCTCCCTCAAGTGTAACAACACGGTATCGATACTGGATCTTGGCCGCAATGCGGTTGGCAACCTCCAACTGGCTTGCAATAATTACGTTGCCTAATAGGCTTCCAATAATATTGCGGTATGTATCGTTAAACTGGACCAAATCAACACCGATCCCTACAAAACCTTCCATTCCTTCGATTGAGCGCTTTTCATTATCTGGAATTGAACGCCCACGAATAACGTCAAGCGGCAAAAATGTTGCACGGCCCAGCTGCCTTTTTTTCAAAAAAGCAATGGCCTCGCGCCCATTGGACTCACTGTCTACAACGATGTGCTGCAAGGCTCCGCCTAACGCGGTTTCCATGGCCACCTCTACATTAGCAGGTACCTTTACGAGCTCAGCCACAGCGCCGCGAATACCCCGGAGCTCGTTTCGATCCTTGGCTTTCAAAACTTCTTTAACTCCATGAATAAAGCCATCATAATCATTGGCCATTTCACGCATCGTATCGCGCCGGGATACAAGAGCATCCAGCTTCTGCTCCCATTTACGCACGGTAGACAGCGCTTCTTCAGACAGAAGCTGCTTCGATTTTAGACCTTGTGTTAACTCAAGATACTTATTGCGTGCCGTTTCAATCTGACGAACGACTTCTTCAAGTCGGATATCGAACACACGTTTGCGTTCAGTGATACTATCCTGCTGTTCCTTCCATTTGCGACGCTCCTCCACAAGACGATCGAGCCGTTTACCCAAAGCCTCGATCTGCTGCTCTGTATAACGTACTTCATTGCGCGCATTAGCCATCTGGTTCAAGGTTTCCAGCATTTCGCCCTTCAATCGGTCTTCTTCGCCGCTGCTGATCCCTCCAGCAACCCCAAGTAACAGATCCTCTTCAGCCTTAAGCTTAGCTTGATAATGTATCAATTCATTCGATATAACGCCAATCTTCTCCCGAAAAAGGGTCAAATCCGTTTCTTTCTCGGCCATTCTCTGCTCTTGCTGTGTCACAGCTTGCTTCAGCTGCATCTGGTTGGAAGAATAATTTTTTTTGCGTTCCTTAAGAACCTCACCTTGGCCTTCACACTTCTCAAATTCCTCACTAAGCTGCAGCAAATGCTCCTGTAAACGCTCGATTTCCTCCTCAAGCCTCCGAGTCTCCCACCGATGCTTCTCCAAATGCGCATCATGCTGTCCTACAATCGCAGAGAACTCTAACTGTTCACGCTTCAGCTTCTCCAGCTTTGTGTTAGTCTCCGTCCAAGAAGAATAAATTTCCTCGATTTGGTACACATACATAGCTATTTCGCTGCTCTTCAACTCATTTTTTAGCTCTTTGAAACGAATTGCTTTTTCCGACTGCACACGAAGAGGTTCAATCTGATCCTCCAGCTCTGTAACCAAATCGTGAATCCTTAGCAGATTTTGCTCCGTTTCCTGAAGCTTTTTTTCTGTTTCTCGTTTGCGCGATTTATACTTAACGATCCCGGCAGCTTCTTCAAAAATGCCCCGGCGATCCTCTGATTTTGTACTTAAAATTTCTTCAATTCGCCCTTGTCCGATAATGGAGTAAGCTTCTTTACCGATTCCGGTATCCATGAAAAGCTCTGTAATATCTTTCAGTCTGCACGGCTGTCTGTTAATCAAATACTCGCTATCACCACTGCGGTGCACACGGCGTGTAACCGTCACCTCATTATAATCCAACGGCAGTGCCTGATCGGTATTATCCAGTGTGAGCGATACTTCTCCATAATTAACTGCTTTACGCGCGTCGCTACCTGCAAAAATAATATCCTCCATCTTACCGCCGCGCAAACTGCGGGCACTCTGTTCCCCTAATACCCAGCGGATACCATCGGAGATATTACTTTTCCCACTGCCGTTTGGACCTACTACAGCGGTGATGCCTTGTACGAATTCCAGCTCCGTTTTATCGGCAAATGATTTAAAACCAGCCAGCTCAATACGCTTTAAAAACATCGTCTCACCTCCTCGCTATTGTATCACAAATTCCCAATTGCTTGAACAATGTTAAGCTACCGCTTCTCTATCTGCTATCAGTTGCCAACACTTGTCTTACGCACATTAAAACTGCTCAGCTATATTGTGTTTCACCATATTGCAGCCAACAGCCTAATTTTAAAAAGAAAATGCACCGGCGGCAGCCTCTAAGCTGTCCCGATGCATCTCTTTTTCCGTTGCATTATTGAACCTCTACCTTCAGAGCCTCTAATGCTTGAGCCGCCGCATGTTGCTCCGCTTCTTTCTTGGAACGACCGGACCCTTGACCCAGAAGAGTATCATTTACAACTACTTGGGCCACAAACTCACGTTCATGGGCAGGGCCGCGCTCATCTACAATCTTGTATTCCAATACCCCCATATTATGCTGCTGTGTATATTCCTGCAGGTGAGTTTTGAAATCCACCGTCAGCAGCTTTCCTTGATGTGGTAAATTGGGAATCAAATACTTGTGGAGAAACGCTTTTACCACCTCAAGCCCTTGATCCAGATACAAAGCTCCAATGAATGATTCGAATACATCAGCAAGCAATGCGGGACGCGTTCTACCGCCTGTCAGTTCTTCACCCTTGCCTAACAACACGTAGGACCCGAAGTCCAGCTCTTCTGCAAAATTAACTAAAGACGGCTCACATACAATAGATGCTCTGAGCTTTGTTAATTCACCTTCGGATCTTTCCGGATATTTGTCGAACAAGTATTCGGACACGGTTAGCTCCAGAACCGCATCACCCAAAAATTCCAAGCGTTCATTATCCTTGTAATTGCTGACACGGTGCTCATTTACATAGGAGGAGTGCGTAAACGCTTGCCTCAATAGCTCCGGTTTGCGAAAATTTATGTTTAACGCTGCCTGAAGCTGCTTCAGGTTTCGATGCATGCCTTCACCACCTACTCGAACAACCGTTTCACGTTACCATTTACTTAGTTTCAATCACTAGGTAATTTATTATTCTGCGAATTTCTTTAAGATAATCGTTGCATTGTGGCCACCAAAGCCAAATGAATTGGACATTACAACTCTCAAGTCTGCTTGTCGCGGCTTGTTAGGCACATAGTCCAGATCACATTCAGGATCCTGATTTTCCAAATTAATGGTCGGAGGAATGACACCGTTCTTCAATGCCAATGCACATATTAAAGCCTCAACGCCTCCGGCGGCACCTAATAAATGGCCTGTCATCGATTTGGTCGAACTAACAGCGACTTTGTAAGCATGATCGCCAAGAGCAGCTTTAATTGCTATAGTTTCAGAACGGTCTCCAGCAGGAGTTGAAGTCCCGTGTGCGTTGATATAATCAAGCTCTTCAGGTGCTATTCCAGCATCATTAATGGCTTTCTTCATGCATCGTGCTGCACCATCCGGATCAGGATCGGTCATATGATAAGCATCGCCGCTCATTCCATAGCCGATAACTTCTCCATAGATGCGGGCTCCACGTTTAGTTGCATGCTCCAATGATTCCAGGATCAATACTCCTGATCCTTCGCCCATTACGAAACCATCTCTGTCTGTGTCAAAAGGGCGACTTGCTCTCGCCGGCTCATCATTGCGTGTAGACATTGCCCGCAGCGCGCAGAAGCCTGCAACGCCTGTTGGACTAATAGTTGCTTCAGCACCGCCGCAAATCATAACATCGGCATCGCCACGCATAATCATTTTGAATGAATCACCGATTGAATGCGTTCCTGTGGCACAGGCGGTTACCGCTGTGCTGTTTGGACCTTTAGCACCTGTCAGCATGGAAATTTGGCCTGACGCCATATTGGCAATCATCATTGGAATAAAGAACGGACTAACACGCTTAGGTCCTTTTTCCAATAAAATTTTATGCTGTTCTTCCCATGTGGATAAACCGCCGATTCCGGAACCAACACTTACGCCAACTCGCTCCGGGTCCGTATCTTCCTTCACATTCAATCCGGCATCCTTGAGAGCCATTAAGCTGGCAGCAACAGCAAACTGTACAAAGCGGTCCATCCGTCTAGCTTCTTTACGATCAAAAAATCGTTCGTGATCAAAATCTTTAATTTCTGCAGCAATACGAGTTGGATACTCGGTTACATCAAATAACTCAATCATCCCAACACCGGACTTGCCTGCCATCAAATTGCTCCAAAACGTTTCCAAATCATGACCCAATGAAGTCATGACGCCCATACCAGTTATGACAACTCTTTGCTTCACTGTAACCCACCTCTATTTAAAATAACAATGTTATGTATTGAGTCAATTAATTGATTGTTAGCCAACGATTAGGTTGAATGGAGATAAGTCCCGTGTCAAATAAGAAACGGGACTTATACCAACTAAATATGAGATTTTATGTACTCAACTACTTGACCTACAGTAGTTATAGTCTCTGCATCTTCGTCAGAGATTTCCAAATCAAACTCATCTTCTAGTTCCATGACTAATTCTACTACATCTAGAGAATCAGCGCCTAAATCATCCTTAAAAGATGCTTCGAGGGTTACTTCAGCCTCGTCAACACCAAGACGATCGATGACGATACGTTTTACACGATCCAAAACATCGGACATCCGGTTCACCTCCTCCTTTGGTATTATACTGGAGTTATGGACAAATTGCCATAGCAAGCGCAAGCTCCATTAAAAAAAACAAATATTGCAACAATTCAGTGTTGCGCGACATTTCAAAATCCGCTTACATATACATGCCGCCATCCACATGGATGGTTTGTCCAGTCATGTAAGAAGCGTCCTCCGAAGCCAGGAAACGTACGGCTTTGGCTATATCCTCCGGCTGGCCTAGCCGCGCAAGAGGGATTTGCTGCAGAAGCTGCGCACGCGTATCATCCGACAGCTTGTCAGTCATATCCGTCTCGATAAAGCCGGGGGCAACCGCATTAACAGTGATGCCTCGGGAACTTAGTTCCTTGGCAGCCGATTTGGTCATACCAATTACACCGGCCTTAGCCGCCACATAATTGATTTGTCCAGGATTGCCAAGAGCCCCAACAACAGACGATATATTAATAATTCGACCAGAGCGCTGTTTCATCATCGGGCGTGTGGCTGCCTTAACACAGTTAAATACGCCTTTCAAATTGGTAGCGATAACCTGATCAAATTCGTCTTCCTTCATACGCATAATCAAATTGTCTCTGGTTATGCCAGCGTTATTCACTAGTATGTCCAGCTTGCCAAAGGTTTCAAGTACAACCTTAAACATGTCCTCAACTTCCTGAGAGGAACTGACATCCGCTTTAACCTTAATTGCTTTACGACCCATCGCTTCGATCAGACTAACAACCTCAGCGGCTGCCGCCTCGCTTCCAGCGTAGTTTACGGCCACATCAGCTCCCGCTTCAGCAAGAGACAGCGCAATAGCGCGGCCAATGCCCCGGGAAGCCCCTGTCACCAAAGCTGCTTTTCCAGCTAGCATGCTGCTTCCTCCTTTTGTTAACCCCACCCAAACCCTCCCCGCCGGGAGGGCTCCAAAGGGCTACCACCCTCTGGACACCCGCTGGTGCACCTGAGCTACGTTTGATTGGGGATCGCTTTCGTCCCTTACGGGACACACTTAAACCGTAGGTTCCAGTTGAAATTGATCGATAGCTTCCTTGCTGTTGATCGAGTATATTTTTACTGAACGATCGATCTTCTTGATCAAGCCTGCGAGAACCGTTCCCGATCCTATCTCTACGAAAGTATCAACTCCCTGTTCGATCAACCAAGCTACACTATCCTCCCACAAGACGGAGGAATGAACCTGATCGACCAGCAGCCCACGAATTTCATGAGGCTCCAGTACAGGACGCGCTGTCACATTTGCAACGACTGTCACAGCGGCGGTTTGCATCGGCAATTCTGACAAAACAGCGGATAGTCGATCCGATGCCGGTTTCATCAGGGAAGAATGGAATGGCCCGCTAACTTCAAGCGGTATAACCCGCTTTGCCCCGATTTCCTTGCCTCTTTCGACTAGAGCCTGAACCCCTTCCTTGCTTCCGGACACAACAATCTGTCCCGGACAATTCAAGTTAGCCAGTTCCACTACGCCGACTGCCCCGGAAATCTCTTTACACAACTGCTGCAGCGCATCTCGCTCCGCACCGAGCACAGCAGCCATAGCACCGAGTCCACTCGGTACTGCCTGGTCCATAAATTCGCCTCGTGCGCGAACTGTGCGAACTGCATCTTCAAATCCAAGCACTCCAGCAGCAACAAGCGCGCTGTATTCACCTAAGCTGTGGCCTGCGACAAAGTCAGGCTGAAGACCTTTGGCCTTAAAAAGCTCCAGGTAAGCAATGCTTGTTGTCAATAAAGCAGGCTGTGTATGATAAGTTATCTTTAATTCAGCTTCAGGTCCATTGAAAATAATCGAGGATAGCGAATAGCCCAGAGCTTCATCGGCACGCTCGAACACTTGTTTAGCTAAAGCGTCAGCCTCGTAAATATCGCGTCCCATTCCAACGGCTTGCGCTCCTTGGCCCGGGAATACGAATGCTACTTTCCCCATTTTAACAGCTCCCTTTATTAATGCTATATCCTTTACCAAACAATAACAGAGGCTCCCCAAGTCAAGCCGCCGCCAAAGCCAACCAGAACCAGGCAATCGCCCTCGTTTACTCTTCCCTCTTCAACGGCTTCCGCCAAAGCGATAGGAATAGAAGCTGCTGACACATTACCGTATTTATGAAGATTAATCATGCACTTGTCTTCGCTTAGATCTAATCGGTTTAACGCTGATTGGATAATTCGAATATTAGCCTGATGCGGAACAAGCAGATCAATGGCACTCTTGTCCATTCCAGCTTTGCGCAGAGCTTCCTCAGCAGCATTCCCCATGATGCGAACAGCAAATTTAAACACCTCGCTGCCAGCCATATAAATAAAATGCTGTTTATTTTCTATACTTTGCGAAGACACCGGACAACGGGAGCCGCCACCAGTTACTTTCAGCAGTTCTCCGCCTGAGCCGTCTGCCCCAAGCTCGAACGATTTGAAGCCCCGTCCTTCGGCAACCTCTCCAAGTACAACAGCACCGGATCCGTCACCAAATAGTATGCAGGTGTTACGATCCGTATAGTCCGTAATTTTGGACAGGCATTCAGCACCAACAACCAAAGCGTATTTATATTGACCCATAGCAATAAAATTGGAGGCGTTAGCTAATCCATAAATAAATCCGGAGCAAGCCGCTGACAGGTCAAAGGCCGCAGCCTTCTTCGCTCCAAGCCGATCCTGCAGCAAGCATGCTGTCGACGGGAAAGACATATCCGGAGTGATTGTGGCTACGATAATTAAATCCAGCTGCTCTGCGGTGATTCCAGCTGCCTGCAATGCCTGTATCGAAGCTTCATATGCCAGGTCGGAGGAAGCCTGCTCGACGCTAGCCAATCTGCGTTCGCGAATCCCTGTACGAGATACGATCCACTCGTCATTCGTCTCAACCATTTGTTCCAATTCTTTATTCGTCAATACCCGATCGGGCACATATTTTCCTGTCCCAATAATGCCTACTGGCAGTAAGCTCATAAATTACAACTCGCTTCCATTACTAATTTCCGTTGAGATGCTTGTTACCAGGTCGTTCTGCAATGCAATCCTTGCTTGACGAACTGCATTTTTGATAGCTGTAGCATTGGAAGAACCATGGCTCTTCAACAGCAAACCGTTAATACCCAGAAGCGGTGCCGCACCATGCTCCGTATAATCAAAGCTGCGACGAAACCGATTTAAACCAGGTTTCAACACCAAAGCAGCGAGCTTGGTCGCAAAGTTTCTTAGAAATTCTGTTTTTAGCGTAGAAAAGATAACGGATGCCGCGCCTTCTACAGACTTTAGCATAATATTACCAGCGAATCCATCGCATACGAGCACGTCACAGGGTCCTCTGAGTACATCGCGTGATTCCACATTGCCTATGAAATGAATGGGTGCTTGTTCCAACAGCGGATAAGCGGCCTTGGTCAATTCATTGCCTTTCATCGCTTCCGTACCTACATTCAACAGCCCGACTCTCGGCTTGGCTATGCCGTCAACTTTATTTCTATAAATGCTGCCCATTATAGCATATTGAAGCAGCTGCTCTGCAGTCGCGTCCATATTAGCGCCCAAATCCAGAGCCAGCATCCCTTTTCCATCCATGGAAGGAATCATAGGAGCAAGCGCCGGGCGGTCAATCCCTTTAATCCTGCCGACAACGAGCAAGCCGGTAGTCATCAATGCTCCTGTATTTCCTGCTGAAATCATCGCATCAGCTTCCCGATTATGTACCATACGCCCCGCCACTACCATGGAGGCGTCTTTCTTACGTCGGACTGCTTTTACCGGCTCATCGTCCGCTTCAATGATTTCAGCTGCATGGCGAATTTCCACATTTTGAGGTTTCCCTCCAGCTTTGTTTATGAGCGGCTCAATCTTTGACGCATCTCCAACCAGAATGACGGTTATGTCACCCCACTCCTTGGCTGCCTCCAACGCACCAGTTACTACTACATCGGGAGCATTGTCCCCGCCCATTGCATCAATCGCTATCCGCATCAGGCTCTCCTCCCTCCGTACGTTCCTTCGCTGAGTGATAGATGATGAAATTACCTTGAAAAACTACTTCCTCGCCAACGTAAGTGAAAACCTCCACCTTGGCTTTACCTTTTGTAATCGAGCGCACGTAGGCTTTGGCAATACATTTCTCACCAAGCTTAACTGGCCTCACAAAACGGATATCCGCTGCCGCCGTCAATGCAATTTGATCATTAATTAGAGCGACAGCCAATGAATTGGCTTGAGAAAAAACATGATGTCCGCGCGCAATCTTGGTTCTGGAAAATACATGCTCATTTTTAATTTCAAACATGGATATCCCTGTCTTATCAAGCTGCAGATCGATAACGTCGCCTATCACCTCATGCAAAGGTAATGAGCGAACCTGATCATAGGATTGTTCTGCCATCAGCTTGATCCGTTCGCGCAGCTCGGGTATCCCGAGCTCCATCCTGTCTAATCGTATCGTCTGAATACTGACCTGAAACGTTCGCATCAATTCATCATCCGTAATAAAAGGATTCTCGTCGATGGCTCCGGCCAGCTGCTGCTGACGCTGACGTTTAGGAAGGCGTTCGATATCAAACACCACCTTTATCATCATTCTTTAGTAGCCTTGCTTAAATAAACGATTCTTAGTTTCATATCATTTATGTGATATCACTATATCTTATGACCAAGTAATAAGAGATAGTATAATGGATTGCTATAGAAAAGGGAAGTAAAATCATGCCTGAAAAGCGATGAAAAAAATAGTACCTCACCCTAGGATGAAGTACTATCGTTTTGGTTTGAGAGAAATTATTGCTTGATGATCTCTCTTTTCTTGTACGATCCACACACTTTGCAAACGCGGTGAGCCAATTTCAATTCACCACAACTGTCACACTTCACCATGCCTGGTACTACCAATTTAAAGTGAGTACGGCGCTTGTCGCGACGTGTCTTGGATGTTCTTCTTTGAGGTACTGCCATATATCCCACCTCCTTCAACGAATTCATAACCTGTAAGAAAACTTATTCTTTAAAAAAGTCCGCTAATCCGGCGAGCCTTGGATCCGTATTATCCTGCTTGCAGCCGCAAGCATGTTCATTACGGTTCGTTCCACACACCGGACATAATCCTTGGCAATCTTCACCGCACAGCGGTACTAACGGTAAAGCCAGCACAACATTTTCTAACACATAGGGAAGCAATTCTATCTTCTCATCCTTGACGTAATGAATCTCTTCATTCTCATGATAATCATCTTCATGATATTCAAATTCATCATCGTCATCCGGTTTCGACTCATCTGCAGCTCGGGCAAACGTTTCGTGAAAAGGAATCTCGAGCTTTTGCTTTACCGGAACCAAACATCGGGAACAAGGCTGCTCCACATCGATGCTCAATTCTCCAGTCACCTCAGCCACTTCACCTTGATATTGCGCATGCAGCTTAACATGCAGCGGACCAAAGCCCAGTAAATCGTTGCGTTGCATAAAAACACCGGTCAAATCGACGACTTCATCAATATGTACCGTGTCAGCTTTCTGTGCCAACTCTCTTAAACGAATGAACATGAGTATCACCCCAAACAAACAAAGATTATTATAGCGATAATCCTTATATTTTGTCAAGATTTTCAGATCATGCTATAGTGAAAATTATTCAGTTCTAACTTAACCTTGGGCTGCGGAAGGAGACAAAAAATGAAAACCGTCGGTTTGATTGTTGAATACAACCCTTTACATAACGGTCACTATTATCATTTCCAACAGTCCAAAAAAAGCTCGGGCGCTGATGCTGTCATTGCCATAATGAGCGGTCATTTCCTGCAGCGAGGTGAACCGGCAATGGTTGGCAAATGGGCGCGGACCGAAATGGCTCTGCGTATGGGTGTTGATCTCGTAATCGAGCTGCCTGTCGCTTATTCCACCCAACCCGCTGAATGGTTTGCGTATGGAGCTGTATCCGCGCTTGATGCGACAGGTGTCGTTGACAGTCTCTGCTTCGGCAGCGAGGGCGGCGACATTGCCTCTCTAAATGAAGTATCCGCGGTTATGCACGATGAATCGGCTGCCTTCCACTCCTTGCTTCAGCAGGAGCTTAAAACAGGCCTATCTTATCCAGCCGCCTACGGAAAAGCAGTTGCCACTCATATACCCGGAATTGACGCGGCTGAGCTTGCCAAACCTAACAACACACTGGGACTGCATTATTTGATCGCACTACGCAGGCTGCAAAGCCGAATAGAGCCACTCACCATTACTCGACAAAAAGCAGAGTATAACCAACAGGATATTACGGATGCTGCCATTGCCAGCGCTACCGCACTGCGGCACATCCTGTTCGAGAAAAAGACGCTGGAGGAGATCGTCTCATTCGTGCCTGAGGGCACCATGAGTGTCCTCAGGCACGAATGGGAAGCAGGAAGAGCTCCTATCAGCTGGGAGCACTATGCTAAGCCTCTGCTGCTACAGCTGCTGCATCATAGTCCTGCCCAACTTTCTACGTTTCACGAGGTCACCGAAGGGCTTGAGTACCGTATCAAGCAGGCACTGCCTGAATTATCCGGCTCAACCGACCTGGTAGAAAAGCTGGTAGCGCTTCTTAAAACAAAACGCTATACACGCACCAAGCTACAGCGAATGCTTCTGCGTATCCTGCTTAATCACACGAAAGAGCAGCTATCCCCGAGCTTTCTCGCGCATGGTGTTCCCTACTTGCGTGTACTCGGCTTTAGCAATAAGGGACAAGAGCTGCTAAAAAAGATGAAAACAACAGCCCGTGTTCCAATAATAACTAAAGTAGCTTCAATAACCAACCCCTCTCCACTCTTGGAGTTGGATATTCAAGCCACATCCATTTATGCACTTGCATATGCATCCGCTTCTAAACAAGATTTTTTTCGCGATTATTATGAGCCGCCGGTTCGAATAGAACGGTAGCAAGTAGCAGCACCTGTAAAATCAACTATACAACAGTAAAAGCTTCAATTCACACAGATATGGTTAGGGCATTTAACCCGCTTTAACAGGCTTCTCAGGCAATGTTTTCAAATACTGCAGAGCATCATCCATATTGCCGACTGGCACTATTTTCATAGTTGTGTTTATATCCTTTGCTCGTTTTACCGCATCTGAATAATTAGGGATTTTTTCCCCTTTGGGGGAAGTATAATCCTTTGGTGCAAAAAATATTTCCGCACCCGCCTGATCGGCAGCTATTATTTTATGCTGAATACCGCCAATTACCCCTACGTTACCTTTATCATCAATGGTTCCAGTACCTGCAATTTTATAGCCTTTTGTAATATCATCGGTGCTTAGCCGATTGACAATTTCCAGGGAGAACATTAGACCAGCAGAAGGCCCGCCGATTTCACCAGCCTTGATGGTGACCTGCTTGTCCCCGTTATTCGCCTTTACACTTTGAACATTAGCAGGAACTACACCCAATCCAACACGTCGATCCTCTTCTTTTACAGGGGCAGCTCCTTTCTCAAGAGGAAGCTGAGCCAGCTTGATCTGAGCCGTGCGGGTAACGTTTTTTCGTTTGTAGGCAATCGTTACCGTGTCACCTGCCTTTTTACCCTTTAGCTGCTTCTGCAGATCCTCGCTTAGTTGGATTGGGTTGTCATCCACTTTTACAATATAATCGCCTGCTTCCAATATCTCCGCCGCGGGAAAATCCTTATAAATCTGCATGATTACAACACCGTCATTGCTGATATGATAAGGTATTCCCAGCATATGATAAGCCGCTTGAATAGCGCTGGATTGTGAAGTCAGCATGCTTACTTCCTGACGCTGCGTATATTCTTGCTCCGATTCGTTATCTCTCAGCAACTCTGTTTTTCTGCGCAGCTCATCATACGGATGAACGAAGGACATTAAATATCCAAACACAGAAGCATCACTGACCCGAACCGTTGTAAGCATGAAGGCTCCACGTTTCTCTGATCCATTCGGCTTCGCATGCACCATCGGTTGAATCGTTTCTGCAGTGCCTGCTGAAAATATAAACAACGGCAGAGGCATGAAATAAACGCCATATACTAATGCAATTGCGATAAATACAGATACAATAATCCTTGAAGCGCGTTTCATTTCTCTTGCTTCTCCCATTTAAATTCCCCCTCAACCGCTTGTGCTGCTTATCAGTGCTGGGATTGCCCGCATGGTTGATTCCCAAGGCTAGGTCTAAACTATTCGGACAAAGCGTAAACATGTACCATCCTGTCATACGGAGTTGGTCTTCATGGTACGCTTAAGAATGATGTCCTCTGGGCGCTTAACCACCCTGCTGTTAGGTTGCCTGGCTTTACTGCTTGTGATATGTATCATAGTATTCCCTGATCAAGCGTTCCAATCATCGCTGCAGGGGTTGTCCATCTGGTGGAAACTGGTTTTCCCCGCCCTGCTTCCGTTTCTGATTATTACCGAAATTCTTCGCGGAATGGGCATATTGCACGGACTAGGCGCTCTTCTGGAGCCGCTTTTGCGCCTGCTGTTCAAGCTGCCAGGAATTGGCGGTTGGGCTATCGCCACAGGCTTGACCGCGGGGGCTCCAAGTGGCGTCATCGCCGTAGGCGGACTCCGGCGTGACAAGCTTGTTACGAGAGATGAAGCAGAGCGTTTGCTGACATTGAGTCATGTACTCAGCCCTGTCTTTCTGATTACGGTTGTCGGAGTCGGTTTTTTGCAAAACGCAAAAGCTGGACTTGTATTGGCCATACTTCATTATGGCTCCGTTTTTTTAATCGCAGTTTTTCAAAGGCTTACATTTGTCCGAACCATTGCTGAGCCCGAAGTTGTTACCAACCGCCGCGCAGAAGCACGATCGCAGCCACGTAAAGGTTTATTCAACAAAAGCATTTCAGATCTTCAGAGAGCGCAAGCTGCAGACGGACGTACTTTTGGCAAGCTGCTTGGCGATTCCGTTGTGCACTCCGTACAGCACCTGATGGCTGTAGGGGGTCTAATTATGATATTTTCTGTACTCATCCACGCTATTTCCTTAAGCCAAATAATCCCTTATGTAAGTATGCTGTTTTCCAACTTAGGACTCGACTCTGCTTCTGATGTGGAACAATTGTTGTCTTCGGTCATGCCGGGTTTATTCGAAGCCCACTTAGGAGCATATACAATGGGTCAAAACCTGCTTTTTTCTGATCCCTGGCAATACGCCGTTTTAAGCGCGTTGTTCGCTTGGGGTGGACTATCCATCCACGCTCAAGTTAAAAGCTTTACGATTGGCACAGACATTCGTTACTCTGCATTTTTACGTACACGCCTGCTGCATTCTGTCGTTGCCTTTATCTCAACAGGTACACTTTGGCATCCGATAGCTAGCTGGATCGAACAATCAACCTCGCCGGTCTTTTTATCGTTTACAGCTGAGGCCTCTAACAGCGTAAACATCCACAACCTCAACATGTGGCCACTGGTCAGTCCGATGATGTTATGGTTTAGCTGCATTGTAATCATTATGTTGGTCTTATCAGTATTTACAGCATTTGTTTTATCTCATAGCGATCTTAAACCGCACAAAAATAAGCGCTAGTCAGCCAGCTGCTAGCTTCGGGCATATTTACCGTGAAGCGCTTTTTCCACCTCAACAGGCACTAAATCGCCTACAGGTCCATGGAACCGGGCAACTTCTTTAACTATACTGGAGCTTAAATACGAATACATTGGTGTTGATGTCATAAAAAAGGTCTCAATATTCTCATCCAGCTTCTGATTGGTTGATGCCATTTGCAATTCGTATTCAAAATCGGATACCGCCCGCAAGCCGCGCACAATGAGGTGCGCATTTTTATCTTTCATATAATTAATTAAGAGGTCGCGAAAACTATCGATTTCTACATTCGGCAGATCACTGGTTACTTTCCGAAGCAATTCTGTCCGTTCCTCTACAGTAAAAAGCGGATTTTTGCTGGTATTATTCAAAACCGCTACAATTAATTTATCAAAGACCTTCGCCGATCGGCGAATAATATCCAAATGTCCATTTGTAACAGGATCAAAGCTGCCTGGATACACGGCTATTTTCATTCCAAAATGTTCTTGTGACATGTATGATTCCAACTCTCCCTTTAACATTACCCGCTAGTCTTGTACTCTGTTTTTGTAAATCGTAACCGCTGTGTCACCATACTCTGCTCTTCGAACCCATTGTAGTCGTCCGATAGGCTCTTCGTATACATCCGCGGCGTCATGCTCCATTACAATGGTAGCACCCTCATTCAGCATATTTGCCTGGTCAAGCTGCTCAATTAAGTCTTGGACCACCTTCAAGCGGTAAGGCGGATCCAGAAATACGAGATCGAATTTCGCCTCTCTTTTGATTAAAGCTTTTATTGCCCTAAGTGCATCGTTGCGGTAAATTTCTGCCTGCTCCTTAAACCCTGATACCTCCAAGTTGTGTCGAATAGTATCGATGCTTTTCTTGTCGATATCCGTCAGCACAGCCCGCTCCATCCCTCTACTGAGCGCTTCTATACTCAATCCGCCGGTTCCGGCGAACAAATCCAGCACATGCCCTCCATCAAAATAAGGGCCGATCATGCTAAAAATCGCCTCCTTAACCTTATCGGTTGTTGGACGCGTCCCTGTACCGGGTACAGCCTTCAACGGCCTCCCCTTAGCACTACCTGAAATAACTCTCATGCGTTTCCACCTTCTACTGGATAGTAATACTATCGTACCATAAACGGAAAGTTTTGCACAAAACTTTGTCACATTCATGTATACTTTCCTAAAAATGTGTTCATCCTTATATTATCGACATCCGAAAATGTCGTAGACAACCGCGGAGAAGACTTACGTTCCCCATAAGTTCTTCGTCCGGTTTCTCCTCTCCCATGAAGGGCACTCGAAAGAGTGCCCGAATTTATTTACTAGTACGGACACCCAAGAACCCTTATATATATTGATTTTTCTTGTATAACAGAAGCATCTATCCTGTGTATAGCAGTCTATTTTTTTGTGATTGTCCACCAATTGTCCACCAGAAAATAATGCTTCATATTATTTCATATCGGTTCAAATATGTTGCACCTATATACTCATCTGCTAGCTCCTACAAATGTATTCACGAATCGTTTTTCTTCTATTAATATAACTGTTCAAATAATAAAACCCTCAGAGTTATCTCAAAGGGTGATTTCTTACGTTCAATATCCTGGAGTATCTAATTCAACCTTCAACACATCCTTGAAATCAATCAACTCCCAGTCTGCCCCTATATCCACCTTAATGAGATGTGTCCGTGGGTTTATCCAATCTACAACCCCATTAATCTGTCTATTACCGTATTCCTTAAACACTATTATGCTGGCTCGGAGTGTATGCAGCATTGATGATCTTAGTCTGCCATACAATTCCTGCTGCTCCTCTTCAGTCAACTCGGGCTTCGTCTGTTTATTCTTCTGCTCGTTATGTAAATTAATCCTGTCTTTGTGTTCTGGTAACATCATCCTGCTGCTCTCCCACCTTCCATTGCCTTTCAAGCTTTTTCCCATTTCCACTGTCACTCTCCATTTAATTTAATACCCAGTAATGGCTATCTTTTTCTAGGATTTCCGTTCTAACCTTCTCCCACTAGAGCAAAAGATTATGATCGTAGCCGCGGCATTTAAAGTTTGCCTGTATCCCTTCTGCTGCGCAACTTCTTCAATAATCTTTATACCTCGCTTACACAGCTCTGTCTCCAATTCCATTAACTCAGAGTGAGCGCTGTCCTGCGCCTTGCCGAGACTCATGACATAAAGAATATTTAGTTTCAGCTTAACTTGATTCATCAGATTAATATCACGCTGAAGCACATCAACATGACAGGTAAGATAATCCCCAACTTAACGAGTTGAAGTACACCAGGTGTAAGTAATGTTGCTTTTTTCACCGAACACCGCCTCCAAAAATAAGAACGCACGTTTGTATATTATCCAGAATAGCGAACATTTATTCGTATTTCAAGAGGGAATTTTCCCATATAAAAAAGCAGCCCTCAATCCCAACTGAACTGTGACCCGAAAGATAGACACTTTGAAAAAAGTGCCCGTCTTTTGGGTTTTTGTGTTTTAATAAACAATACTACAGTGAATGAGGGAAGCTAACAACATG